>NZ_BAABGA010000022.1:0-177873 GCF_039541335.1 Novipirellula rosea
CGGTAATACACGACAATCAAGCCACAGCGATACCCTTACAGCCCTGGGCTTCCAGCCTGTCATGCAGTCATTAGCAGGCTAGTGCTTTGTCCAATTTGGAAGTTAGGGTTTGACCGTAGCGGAAGTCGTCAAGACTTTCGACAGTTCTCGCTTCCAAACGAAACTCTTGACGAGTTCCGCTACGCTAAGGACAAATCTGGACAAAGCACTGGCAGCCTAATTTACCATTTATGCGAACAGGTCGTGGGCGACGTTGCCAGCGACATCGGTCAGCCGGAAATCACGACCAGCATGACGATAGGTTAGCCGTTTGTGATCGAGTCCTAGCAGATGCAATATCGTGGCATGCAGGTCATGGATGTGTACTTTGTTCTCGGTGGCGTAGTAGCCGTATTCGTCGGTGGCACCGTATTGGATACCGGTTTTGACACCCGCCCCGGCCATCCACATGGTAAAGCCTTCGGGGTTGTGGTCGCGTCCGTCGTTTCCAGCACCTTGACACGTCGGAGTACGACCGAACTCGCCTCCCCACACCAGCAGTGTGTCCTTCAGCAATCCTCGCGACTTCAGATCTTTCAGCAGACCTGCGATCGGCAGGTCCACTTCGGCGGCATTTTGAGAATGTCCTTTGCGAAGATTGCCGTGTTGATCCCATTGGACTTCGGTATTGCTGTGCGTGATCTGCACAAACCGCACGCCACGCTCGACGAATCGTCGTGCCATCAAGCACTGGCGACCAAAATCGGCAGTCGTTTCATTGTCGATCCCGTACAACTTGTGTGTCGCCGCGGTTTCGGCAGCGAGATCCAACGCGTCCGGCATTTCGGTCTGCATACGAAACGCCAACTCGAACGATTTGATGCGGGCTTCGAGGGCCGAATCGGGGCCGGTGGTTTCCAGGAATTCTCGGTTCAGCGACTGAGTCAGATCGAGTTGCATCCGTTGTGCCTCGAGTGACATGCGTGCATTTTTGACGAACTTTACTCTCGCTTGGTCCGAAGGTTGGCTGGCGTTACCGATCGGGGTCCCTGCAACACTTGCGGGCAGAAACGCGGACCCCCAATTCTTGGTGCCACCGTGGGCAAGCGTGGGGCAAATCGTAATAAATCCTGGCAGATTCTCGTTTTCAGTGCCTAGCCCATAGGTGACCCAGGATCCCATGCTCGGACGCACAAAAACATCGCTGCCGGTATGCAGTTTCATGCTGGCGCCACCGTGCGCAGGGTTGGTGCCATGCAGCGAATTGATGATGCACAGGTCGTCGACACACTCGGCGACGTGGGGGAACAGTTCGCTGACGGCGATGCCGCTTTCACCGTAGCGTTTAAACTTCCACGGCGATCCCAACAGGTTGCTAGTCGGTGCAAATTGAACCCGCGGTTTTTCGAACGGCAACGGTTTGCCGTCGTCTTTTTGCAGTTGCGGTTTGTAGTCGAACGTATCCATGTGCGACGGGCCGCCTTTCATAAACAAAAAGATGACTCGTTTGGCTCGCGGCGGAAAATGGGGCAGTTGCAGATCGGATTGGCGAGGCGTGGCGTTGGACGCACGCGTTTCGTCGGCCAACAGAGATGCCAACGCGAGCGAACCGAATCCCGCCGCGGTCGTCTGCAAAAGGCGTCGTCGTGATAGGTGTGACATGGGGGATAGACTTCTAGCCTGTCATTCGAGTACGTAGCACAGGCTTCTAGCCTGTGAGCTAAAGTTTCGTCTGTCTTATGAGCCGACGGCGCTAGCCGCGGGCATTAATGTAGTGGAGCTTGCTAAAGCTCCCTGTTTCTTGGGCGTGGGGGGAACTTTAGCAAGATCCACTACCCAAAATCAAAGTTCATGACAGGCTGGAAGCCTATCCCACATTTAACGTAGGTAAACAAATTCGCTTGAGGAAACGATTGCTTGGCAGAGGGCTTGCCATGCGAGTCGCTCGGGATCGGTGTCGCTATCGGATTCTTGTTGGAAGGCCCGGAATTGGGTGAGGAAGTTTGTTGCATCGGACGATTCGGCGGCAGATGCGGTGCGGCCATACGTCTCGAGATATAAACGATCGATTCGCTGCTCGGTGTCGGGTTCATTTTCCAGCAAACGGTCTGCCAGCGCTAACGCAAGCTCGGCCACCAATTCCGAGTTCATCAAAAACAGGGCTTGCGGCGCGATCGTGCTGGTGTTGCGGTCGCCGGTGAGCACGCTTGCA
The DNA here is from genome assembly GCF_039541335.1 of Novipirellula rosea. Classification (NCBI taxonomy): domain Bacteria; kingdom Pseudomonadati; phylum Planctomycetota; class Planctomycetia; order Pirellulales; family Pirellulaceae; genus Novipirellula; species Novipirellula rosea. Next base: position 2,192 of record NZ_BAABGA010000022.1, read on the forward strand.
TCGTTGTAATCAAACAACTGGAACATGTCGTACAGATGATTGCGGATCACCGGCACGTAAATCGACCGTCGCGACGAGTCGTATTTCGATTTGTCTTCGGACGTATGGTTGAAAACGTACTCGCGATTTTTGTATTGCATGATGTTGCCACCGGTGGTGCGGTCCAGCGTTCCGCTGACCGCCAGCAGCCCGTCGCGAATCGCCTCGGCTTCGAGCCGGCGAAGGTTGTATCGCCAATACCACTGGTTGCCAGGATCCGCTTCGGCGTTTTCAGGAACAAAATCGCTGCTTCGTTGGTAGGTTTCGGACAGCATGATCAGCCGGTGCATCTCCTTGATCGACCAGCCCCGTTCGACAAATCGCACCGCAAGCCAATCGAGCAGTTCAGGATGCGTTGGCGGGCTGCCTTTGAGACCAAAGTTGTCTACGGTGCTGACCAAGCCTTTGCCAAAATGGCCTCGCCACAGACGATTGACCATCACACGGGCGGTCAGCGGATGCGTTCCGCTTGTTAACCAACGAGCAAATTCGAGCCGGCCACTATGATCCGTCGGAATCGCGGGTGGGGCATCGATCGCGAGGACTTCAGGGACACGGCGTGGCACCACGTCACCGAGTGTCAGGTGGCTGCCGCGAAGATGCACCGAGGTATCGGCGATTTTGCCTTCGGTTACTCCCATCGCGGTTGGTAATTCCGGAACCGCATCTTTGAGCTTTTTCAGTTCGTCGCGAAGCTGTTTGATCAATGCCTGGGTTTCGGCGGGAAATTGTTTCTCAATTTCTTCGGGTTTCGTTTCTGCAGCCGGCGGCGGATCAAGTTTCGCCGTGGCCTCGGCGACTCGCTCGGCGATCAACTTCTCTTGCGATGCGATTTGCTGTTGGTGTCGTTCGAGTTCAGCCGCTTGTTCAGGAGTTTCGATCGTGTTTTCGTGCCACTTCGCGACGGTCTTGTAGCTGTCCATCGTCTGCGTGCTTTTGAAAATTCCTGCCAACCCGTAGTAATCATGGTGGCTGATTGGATCAAATTTGTGCGTGTGACAACGGGCGCATCCAAGAGTCAGCCCCATGATGCTACGACCAACGGTATCCAGCTGCTCATCGATGATATCCATTTCCATTTTGGTCTGGTCTTGCTCTGCCAAAACTTTGGGACCCAACACCAGGAATCCGGTTGCGAGCAAACGTTCGTTGCGGAGTTTGAAGTCGTCTCCGGAATCGAGTAAGTCGCCTGCAAGTTGTTCGACGAGGAAATCGTCGTAGGGTTTGTCGTTGTTGAGCGAACGAACGACGTAGTCGCGGTAACGCCAAGCGTTGCCGTGAACCACGTTTTCATCGAGTCCATTGGAATCGGCATAGCGAGCGATGTCCAACCAATGTCGGCCCCATCGCTCGCCGTAATGCGGCGATGCAAGCAGCCGGTCGACGACATGAGCAAACGCATTGGCGGATTCGTCCGCCAGAAACGCGTCGATCTCTTCGGGCGTCGGTGGCAAACCAATCAAATCATAGGTCGCGCGGCGAAGCAGCGTTCGTTTGTCCGCGGGTGGATTGGGACGGAGTCCTTTGTCGTGCAGTTTCGCAACAATGAACGCGTCGATCGGATTGGGGGCGTCGTGGCGGAGTGGATCTTCGGAAGCTGCGACCGAAGTGTGCGGGATCGTAGGCGGGGTGGCTTTGACGGGCGGCTGAAACGCCCAATGCTTGCGGCCTTGTTCGATGTCGACGTCGCCGCGTTCAGCGATGGGACCGACATTGTCGGAATCGGGATGCGGTGCTCCCATTTCAACCCAGCGGATGAGGTCGGCGATCTGAATGTCGGACAATTTTTCGTCCGGGGGCATTTTTAGATCGTTGTCTTGGTAACGGACTGCGGTCACCAGCAGGCTGCGGGTTGGTTCGCCGGGAACAAGCGACGGTCCCGCAAGTCCGCCGGTCAACATGCCTGCGAGCGTATCGACGCGGAGTTCCGATTCCTGTTCGTCTTCGGCATGACACTCGTAGCAACGGTCGATCAACAATGGGCGAATCTTGGACTCGAAAAAATCAAGTTGATCGGGGCTCGGCTGGTTGGTTTTCTGCATTTCGCCGTCCTCCGACCAAACCACCGTTTGGCCCACCGGCAATACACAGATCACCAAGGCCAACCCGAGTAACGAGATCGGTTTGAGGATGGTCATGCCGCCGGCGCTGAACGATGGTTTTGCGCTGGATGGATGCATCGTTCGTCTCCTAAAGTTTGGGGTTACCGGCTTCGTAGATTTCCATAATTTCCGTTTCCTCAAGGGCGTCGCTGAGCATCAGAAACTCGTCCATTCGCCCATTGAAATTTCGGATCGCGTGCGAGTTTTTGTCGATGGGACGCCCCCAATTGCACAATTCGGCATCGCCGATGCGGATCGGACCGTCATAGTCGAGCGAGGCTTCGCAGGGCACGCGTTGGCCGTTGAAATAGTGCCGCACCGTCTTGTTGGAACCATCAAAAACCGAGGCGACATGGATCCATTGACCAAGCCGAGTCAAATCGACCAGCGGCTGCGTGTAACGCCACGCCACTCCGGTCGCTTGGCTGACCGAAAGTCCAAGTTGTCCTTGCCGATCAAATTGCCAGTGAACTTCGCCCGCGTCCCAGCCATCGGTTAACAGCAGCGAACTGAGTAGCCGATCGAGCCCATCGACGCGGACCCACGCGGCTAACGTGATCGATTCGTATTCCCCGGGAAGGTGGAATCGCACACGATCGCTCGGCCGTTTGAAATCAAGTGCAGACTTCTGAGGCCAACGCCCTTGGGTCCATGCACATCCGATGATTGAACCATCCGAATCGGTTCGATCCGCAGCGAGGTTTGGCAGTGTGGCTGGTGTCGACTGGGCAGCCGCAAAATCGTAATACATCAGCACACGGGGATCGTTGCGGAATTCGGCGCTCCATCGTTGCCACCGCTCGTACCGCATTTGCAGCTGCTTGTCTTGGCTACGCTGCAGCAGTGATGTGGATGGCATCTCGGTGACCTGGTTCGCGACGGGAAGCGAGCGGCCGTTGACGTCAACGCTGATCGATTGGCCAGTGACCAATTCATGCAGCGAATCCGCATCCTCAGCGGCCGACGGATCATAGAGTTCCACCAGCCCATCAAAGACATGGACTTCGGTCCGCTTGCCCGGCGTTGCCGACACGCCAAATTCGGTGCCGAGGTCGACGATTTTTGTTTCGGGTGTCAGCACGGTGAAACCCCGTGCCGGCACAGGGACTTTTGCCCAGGCGTTGCCTTCGTACAGCATCACGTGATCCTGGTCGCGAACCTCAAGTTTCGCGGGGCCTTCGAGTGTTAATATCGCACCGCGAAAGAACTGCAATTGCACCAAACCCGATTCCAGATGCAGTGTCGCATGAGAGGAAATCGAATCACCGACGTTAAACGCTGTATCGCCGACCCATTGGGCGTTGACCACTTGATTCAACAACGCGACGGAGTCATCGACTGGCTCGGAAGCGACGCTCGCCGGTGCGACCTGAGCCAACTTGGTCTTGGCAGATCCCGATTGTCGGCCTGTCCACATGCCTGCCCAAAACGCAATCAGCACACTGGCGGCAATCGCTGCGACGGCCAGCGGTGCCCAACGCCGCAATTGCTCACGAGCGACACGTAGACTGGATCGATCGAGCACGCTTTGCAGGAAATCGAATTTCTGTGACTCCGCATCGAGTCGCTGTTCCAATTGCTGCACAAACGGATCAGTGGATCGATCGTCACGGACGATCATCGCCAGACTTTCGTCCATTTCCACTTGATCGCGGTAACGGCGGTAGAGCGAATCGTCGTTCGCGAGAGTGCGAGCCAAGCGATCCATTTCTGGTTCACTGAGTTCGCCGTCGAGCAGGCGGTCAATCTGTTCGTCAAAATCACGTTCATTCATGTCGATCCCTCCGCTAAGCGTGTTTCCACGCACGTTCGTAGCAGACCGCGTAGTCGCGACAGTGCTTGGCGAACGGCGGCAGGCGTCATGTCAGTTTCGTTGGCGATTTGGGAAGCGTTCTGGCCACGTTTATAGCGGCCATCGACCAGGGCACGACCATGACCAGGAAGGTGTTCGACGCATTTCCGTAGCGCCGAGAACCAATCTTCGGACCACGGCGTGGTAGCCGGTTCGTCGGACATCGCCAGCATCGCTTCGCTGATCGACGCATTGACAACCCGTCGTCGGCGAGAGGATTTGCGTAGCTCGTTCCGAACCAAATTGCGAGCGATCGAACGTAGCCAGGGGCCGGCTTGGTCAAAATCATCGAGCGTATCAATCCGCTCGTAAGCGACCACAAACGCGTCCTGGGCGAGGTCGTCCACCGCGTCCGGCATCGCACCGAGCATCCGAATGAACATGCGAAGTCGAGCCTGGTGTTCGAGTACGAGTTTGGCAAATTCTCGTCGTTGCATCAGTCACTATCCCTTTCACGAATACCATGTCGACAGAACCGCCAGTGTGACACGGATCAGCGAAAATATTGAAAACATTCACGACCATGGACCTTTGAATCTTGTCAATCAGCCGACTGAAAAATGCAGAACGATCCCCCAAACCGTTCGCAGACTGCCCAAATTAGTGTCAATTAGTGAGTATTAGTGTTCTAAATCCCATTGCCGTTTGGAGCAAAACGATGTTTAAGCAAGAGGGCTACGATTTTATGGGTGCCGCATTCGAGGTTTATAACGAACAGGGTTACGGTATGGCTGAGGAAATTTACCAACAAAGTTTGGAAATCGAACTTGGATTGCGGAACATTCTTTTTGTCAGCAAAGCGGAACTGGATGTCTACTACAAAAACAATCTGCTCAACACCAAGTACCGCCCCGATTTGCTGGTGTTCAGTGAAATTGTTGTTGAACTGAAGTCGTTAAAGGAGCTTTGCTCAGACCATGAGGCCCAATTGTTCAATTACATGCGCATCTCTCGAAAACGTGTTGGCTACTTGGTTAATTACGGTTGTCGTGACGGGTTGCAATGGAAAAGGTTTATCTTGGACGATCTTCACCAAAAATGATCTTTGAGAACACTAATTGACGCTGATCGACACTAATCGAAATAGGTGAGCCCCCGCTTAAGACAGAGTCATCATGCTTCTGGACACCACGATGGTGAGCGATTTAAAACACTTGTGAACCTTAGTGGCAACTGCTGAGCCTGATCGCCCATCGGTTAATAACGCCAACGCTTCAGGTAGCTAATCAGGTTTCGCATCTGATCGACATTCATCACTCGTTGCATTCCCTCGGGCATCAGCGAGACGCTCGAGGCGCGGAAGATTTCGATTTCATCCCGTTCGAATCGCCGCGTCTGACCGCCGGGAAGTGTCAACGTGACCGCGTCACTGGACTCTCCGGCGAGCAATCCGCTGACCGCTTCGCCATCAACCGTTAAGATGCTGTAGCTTGCATACGAAGCATCAATGGCAGAGCTCGGATCGAGGATCGCCGCCAGCAGTGATTCGGGCGTCTTAGTGCGACTGTCGCTAATATCGGGCCCGACGACATGCCCGACATCATCGATGCGGTGGCAATTCGCACAGTGCTGAGCGAACAACTTTTTGCCTTCCGCTACATCCGCCGTTTCGATTTGTTTGGCTGCGGGTTCATATTCACGCATCACCTTCAGCACATCGCCTGCCGGTGCAAAGGTTTCACGCCCGAGCTTGGCAAGTTTCGCGTCAGAATGCCGGCGGAACCAATCCATCGACGAGGGGTCGACGAAGGTGCGTGGCAGGTTGCCTTGGCCGATTTCGTTCAGCAACCAAGTCGCGGTTTGGGTGCTGCTGCGGACCGCAGTGACTACGGCAACGCGGTCAGTCGGCGAAATCGAATCGGCGTGTTCGAGGACATGTTGCTTGGTCCACTCGGCGTCTCGCTGCATCAACGCCCGGTACGCCGCAGCACGAAGATTCGGGGCGACGTTGGGATCAACCAGATCTCGCAACTGCTCTGGAAACGCCGCCTGATTGCGGCACCACTCGATCGCATCCAAGCGTGTTCCCGCGGCGTGTTCGTCGTCGACCGCGATCGAGGCCGCTAATGTGTCCAGAGCGGCGATTTGATCCGAGGATTCCTTCGGCAATGATTTGAGGGACGCCTTTTTACCGCCTCCTTTGCTCCAGGCCGCGGCCATGTTCATCGCCAAAGCTTGTGTGGCTTGGTCGGCTTGGTCGCCGCCGGCGGGCATCGCGTTGCCCAGCCAATTCGCCAAGACTTCGGTGGCACGCTGAGGATCTTTGGCCGCCACGCGACGCATCCAGCCCTCGTAGATCGAAGTCGGAATTGTGGACATCTCAGGTTGAGACTTGGGCAGGGTGTCTAACATTCTGCTGGCGAACTCATAAGGAATCGCCGTCAGCAATTTTGAGATCCAAGGGGAATCGTGTTCGTTCACAGTCAGGTGAAACAGTCGCCCCAATAGTTCGTTATCGATCTCTGATGGGTTAGCAGACACAACAACTTGTTCGAGTGCGGCTTGGCGGACGATCAACGCAGCGTCATCGAGTGCTGACATCAGGTTGGGCATCGTGGCGACGGGGGTGCCGTCCAGAAGGTTGCGTTGACGCATTTTAACGGCAATTGCCCGCACGCGTTCATCCTTGTCTTGCAATAGTGAAGCGTGTTGTGACGAGGTCAGTAAACTCCAGCGGTTCAACAACAAGGCCATTCGCGACTTTGGTTCTGCCGCCACCGTCGAATCGGCCAATTGGCGACTAAGCGATTCGACCACGCCTGATGACGGCGGCACGTCGGCTGAATAGTGAGCGTGCAAATACTCTGACGCAAGCATCCTGTGCAAAAGATCGTCCGAAACGATCGCCGCGATGGCACCCGCATCATCGTCAACCGCGATTGAGCGGATTTGTTTGTTAGGAGCATGTACTTGCCAAATTCGGCCCAACGTATTGCCGTCCCAGGTATCGGGGCGATTTTTCAATTCGACGGGGGCCCATTGCGGATGCTCAATCACCGCACGTGCCATGTCGATGACCAGCACGCCGCCATCGACATCAGGCACGAGATCGACGGCGCGAAACCAATCATCCGAACTGGCTAACCACTCGGCCTCGTTCGCTTCACGCTCGCTATGCCATGCGCCATTGGCCCATTGCAACCGTTGACGCTGGACCAATGACCCTGTTGGTTCGCAAACTAGCAACCACTCAGACGATTCGTCGATTGACCAGCCGGGTGCGGTCACACCACAAGCGGCACTAAATTGACCGGCGTGTAGATTGCTGGTGGTCCAGGCGTTGCTGATCGGATGCACTTCGGATTCAAAACCCGATTTACCGACGTCGGTGGTCGCATCACCGGGCGTCAAGAATGGATCTCGATCAACCACATCGATCGAAAGCACCGACTCGATCGCGGGATTTCGATTGCTGCAACCAAAACGTCGATTGAAGCCATCGATGGTCAATCCATATTGGCTGTTTCCCGAAACGGTTCCCCAGTAACCGCCGTGCGGATCGAAAACAAAATCGCGACCGTGCAGTTTTAGAGGGGTGGCACGTCCTTCGAATCGCGGATCCACCGCCGTGATCGCACCTCCGCGAAGTCCATTGGCGACATAGACATAGCCATCCGGTGCAAGTTTTGGATGATTTGCTCGAAGTTGTTCATTATCGGTCGTGAAGCCCTTGAACCAAGTTTCGCGTGCATCCATGCGACCATCGCCGTCTTGGTCACGCAGAAATGCGATCTCGCCTGCCATCGTCACGATCGCGCCGTCACGCCATGGGAGGACTCCGGTGGCAAAGTCGAGTCCGTCGGCAAAGGTGACAGCCTTATTAAAACGGCCATTTGCGTCTCGTTCCGACAGCACGCGGATGCGGCCATGACGGTCGGTTTGGCCCGGTTTTGGCTGTGGATAGTCGCTCATTTCAACGACCCACAGCTTGCCATCGGTGCTCCAGGCCGCCGAGACGGGATCGACCACGTCGGGTTCGGCCACGGCCAAACGGACTTCGAGCCCCTGTCGCACTTTCAAATGCGATAGCGATGCTTCGGGTGAATGCGAGGTGATCGCGGGCCGATTGTTGGATGGCACAATCGAAGCCTCCGTCGGCTGCTCGGCGTGAACCGTCGAAACCAGCGACGCTGCGGTGATGGCAACGCCAGCGACGATGCGATTCAATTTCGGTTGACGCTTCATTTCTGACCTAGTTGATTGAGCAATGACAAGAGGACATCGGAGATTCGATCCGAAGCGTCGAGTTGGACTCGATTGGTGCCCAGCCACGTTTCGTAACCTCCCAATTTATGTTGCGCTGGCGTCGGCAAGTATCCGTAGCTGCCGTTGGCAAGTTCGATTGTAAACGTATCCGACATCGGGCTGCGTTTTTTCAAATCGAGCCCTGTTTCGGCGAACACTTCAAACGGAATCGCCACAATTCCCAAATCCCCGATTCGGAACGCTTGCAGCAACACCGAACTGGTTTCGGGCCCTTCGGCAATCTTGCGGAGACGGTTGCCGTAGATCGACGCCAATCGATGAACATTGGCGGGCGATTGACCCTCGTCTTGCAGACTCGCGAAATAGCGGAGCATCTCGGGATCGGGCTTCCGCATTTTTAGTTCAAGTTCTTGCGTCGCGGCGGACAACGAAACCCAATCGTGATGCTCCGTCGCCGCGTAGGCTTCGGCGACACGCCCGACGATCAAGTCGGAAACTTCATCGATTCGTTGATACGGTTCATGTTTACCGGCTTTTTCGCGAAAAGCATAATTGTTGATGTCACCGCTGGTGCCGTTGGTCATGATGCCAACGAAGGAATCGGAGCTGGAGTCGGCGCCAATTCGCTTGCCAATCTTTTCTGAAAATGCCCCAAAGTAGTCTGCGGAAACATCACCGCTAGGCACGCCGCCGACATAGTGCAGCGAATAGTTTGCCAGCAGTGCAATCGGTTTGCCGTCGAGGGATTGCACGCTCAGGAACGAGACTTCGGGATCAACCGGACCGGCGGGTTCGATCAGCTTGTCGCTGCCTCGGGGCGGATTCATGCGAACTTTGTCGACGCCACCGAATGGATTTGCAAGAAGTTTTTCGTCGTCGACGTACCAGCGGCGGTTATGAACTTCCGATGCTTCCTCGACGCCGCCCCAGCCGATTTTGGCGGGCTTCATTGCGGCGACGGCTGTGGCAACGCCTTCTGCGATGCGGCGAGCCACCAAGTTTTGGTAGCTGTCCAAGACGACCACTCCATCGACTTCGCGGTTGTTTCGAGCAGAGACAGCCGAGTGAGTGTGGGTGGCCGACATCAGCACGTTTGCCGGAGGTACGTCGGTCTGCGAATCAATTAATTTTCGGGCCGCATCAAACACATCGCGAGGGATGCCGACATTGTCGCAGATCGCGAACGCAATCGTTGTCGACCCATCGTTAAGCGCTAAACAGCGAACGTGCAGGTCATCGTGGATGTTCGTCGCCAGCGGCTTGCCCCAATTGCCGACAATCTCTAGGCCCAAGGGGGGCGTGATTTTGACTTTAGAGGCACCGGCGCGGAAGACCGCGTGCTCCGCGGCAGCGACCTGATTTTCGGTGCCGTTTGCTAAGCCAACGATCACGGCGATGAGCAAACCGAATTGGAATATCCGATTCGTGCATCGCTGGGGAATGCTTGTCGTTAAGCAATCACGCTGCATGAGAACACCTTCTTGTGGAGTGATCTGTGTTCGAACTGGAAAACCAGATCAAGGAACGCGATGGGCGGGGTGGTTGTTTGTCGTTGGCAAACTATTGGGGGCATGACGATTTTGGGGGGCGGGCGTCATTGTTGTTGCTGCTGGTTCGTAGCACGTCCAGGCTTGGGGGGGGGGGGCTGCCGTATTCTATAGGGTTTCAGAGTGGCTGTGGGGCGGGAGGTCAAAAAGGTTGGAAGGATCGGCATTTATCGTGCACCCGCTCGGCGGGGCGTTGTGACCGGTCCCTGATACCGTGTCGGTGCCCTCGAAAGTGTGACAAAAATCTTCTTACTGCATTTGGGCCGTGCTGTTCCCCCCGCGCGCGTTCAGCGTGGTAGCATAGAGAGCGTGCCAGCATCCGAAAGAAGTCCTCTTTGCAAAAGGGCCATTTTCCGAAAGGGGATCGCGTGGGCAATTTTCACGATCCAGAACTGATTGCAAAGTTTCGTTGGGCATCCCGCGTGGCAAGCGTGGTGGTGATCGCGATCAGTGTGGCTGTGTTGATCGGTTGGGCTCTGGATCTCGAGGCGTTGCGAGCGTTGTTGCCCGGCAAAGTGGCGATGAATCCCGGTGGGACGGCGATCGGATTCCTGCTGTGTGGCGCCGCGTTGTGGCTGTCGTTTCGCGAGTCCGACGAGCCGTGCGATTCCTGCTACGCAACGTTCTTGGCGATTGGATTGGCGTCGCTCGTGGTTGCGATGGCCGTCGTTCGCATCTTGGGATACGAGTTTGGCTTCGACGTTGGCCCCGATCGTTGGCTGTTTCCCGCAAAGCTGGATGCGTATGAAATCCCCAACCGAATGGCTCCCAACACGGCGCTGAATTTTTTGCTCACAGGCTTGGCGTTGGTGTTTGTCAATCTTCGTTGGCGATCGCGGTATCTGTTCAGCGAGACATTTACGTTGGCTGCGGCATTGGTGTCGTTGTTGGCGATCGTGGGTTATGCCTACAGCAGCGTCAATCTGATTGGGATGAAAGCGTATATCCCGATGGCACTGAACACCGCTGTCGGATTTGCGATTCTTTGTATCGGGATTTTGTGTTCGCGTCCGACCGAGGGTTTGATGCGAATCATTAGCGACCGCGGTGCCGGTGGCGTGATGGCGCGGCGGTTGTTGCCGGCCGCGATTTTGATCCCGGCGGTGATCGGTGGATTTCGCTGGTGGGCACAGCAAAATGGTATCTTTGACCCGGTGATGGGATTGTCGGTGTTTGTGTTGACCAACATCGTCGTGTTCAGCATTTTGATTTGGTGGAGTGCCGCGTCGCTGAATCGGACCGACGCGGCGCTGCAGCAATCGCGGATCGAAGCCGAGGCGGCGAACCGCGCCAAGAGTGAATTTCTGGCCAATATGAGTCACGAGATTCGCACACCCATGAACGGCATTATCGGGATGGCGGAACTGTTGTCCGACACGCCGCTTGGAAAGGATCAACAAGAATTTCTTGGGTTGATCCGCCAATCCGCAGATTCGTTGTTGCGATTGCTCAACGACATCTTGGACTTTTCCAAAATCGAAGCCGATCGACTGGAGCTCGAAGAGATCGATTTCGACTTGCGTGATTGCGTGGGCAAGGCGATGAGGTTGTTTGCACTCAAAGCGGATGAAAAGGGCTTGGAGCTGGCGGCTCGCATTGATCCATCGATCCCCAATCGTTTGGTGGGCGACCCCGGACGAATTCGTCAAATCATCGTGAATTTTGTTGGAAACGCGATCAAGTTTACCGAGTCGGGCGAGGTGGTGGTGGATGTCAACTCGCACGATGTGAATGACGATCAGGCGGTGCTGCACGTCAGCGTGCGAGACACAGGGATTGGAATTCCTGAGGAAAAACAAGAAAAGGTTTTCGAAGCGTTTTCACAAGTGGACACGTCGACGACGCGTCGTTTTGGAGGCACCGGGCTGGGGCTGACGATTTCAACGAAGTTAATTCAGATGATGGGAGGACGCGTTTGGTTGGAAAGTAAGCCGGGGGTGGGCACGCAATTTCATTTCTTGATTCACTTGCAGATCGCCGCGGATCAATCACCGCGTCGGCCCGCAGATCTCAAGCGTCTACGAGGCACTCGGGTGTTGGTGGTTGACGACAATTCGACCAATCGGCGAATCTTACAAGAGATGCTCGCGCAGTGGGGACTTGATGCCGAGTTGGCCTCGGATGGGTTGCAGGCGTTGGAGCAATTCGATGTTGCCGAACGTGATAAGTCGCCCTTTCGCTTGATTCTGCTGGACTATCACATGCCCGAGATTGATGGACTCGAGTTCGCCGAACGGCTAACAAGCCGCAACCCAAGATCGCCTTATACGATCGTGATGTTGTCGTCGTCGGTGGGCGGGTTGCAGCCGACGGTCATGCGTCGTGTGGGGATCGTTCGGTTTATGACAAAGCCGGTGATCGCGTCGGAGCTGCTTGATACAATTCTTGAGGTGCTAGGCATCACCAACCTGGACGACGCGGCAAGTGATGCTCATCCGTCGCAAACATCGGTGCAAGCGAGGAAAGTGCTGTTGGCCGAAGACGGGATTGTGAACCAGAAGGTGGCGATCGGTTTCTTGACAAAGTGGGGGCACAAGGTGGTGTTGGCGTCCAACGGACGCGAGGCCGTCGATGCGGTCGGTCGAGAAACATTCGATTTGATCTTGATGGATATTCAGATGCCCGAACTTAACGGGATCGAAGCGACCGCGGTGATCCGTGAAATGGAGGCCGAGCGGGGTGAGCATCAATTGATCGTCGCCATGACTGCAAATGCGATGAAGGGAGATCGCGAACGGTTTCTCGCCGCCGGCATGGACGACTACATCGCCAAGCCCTTCGATCCCATGGAATTGCAACGCGTGCTCGCTCAAGCACCCCACGGGGCGATACAGGCGTTGGCTGGCGATGAGTCGGCGGTGACACCGAAAACTCAGTCAAAGTGTGAAGCAACCGGGACCAATGGCAAGCCCCAGTTGAATTGGGACATGACGCTCGAGCAGACCTGTGGCAACGAGGAAATGGCTTGCGAGTTGGCGAAGGTCTACTTGGATGAATCGCAGCAGTTGCTTGGCAAAATTCAAGCGGCATTTGAATCAGGCGATGCGGTGGGACTCTCGCGAGCGGCTCATACGTTAAAAGGAGCGTCGGGATATTTTGGTGCCGTGGATGTGGTCAAGGCCGCGGAAACACTCGAGCACCAAGGCAACAAGGGCGACCTCCGCTGGGTCAAGCCGACCATGGAAAGATTGGTTGCTGCGTCCGAGCATTTGGCAAAAGAGCTAAACGCAAAGACCGGCGGCTAGCGGGCAATGCCACGGTTGTGTCACGCCCGCGGTTTCCTTCGAAACGGTTCGCAAAGCTGAAAATCAGGTTTGAACCTTAGTGGTTTTGCGTTTGGGCAATGTCCACATCAGCAAAACCATGCCGAGGACGGCACTGATCGCCGAGCCCACCATGATGCCTGTTTTCGCGGTATCGAGCCCCTCTTCGCCAAATGCCAATCCGTCAATAAACAATGCCATCGTAAAACCGATGCCGGTAAGAAAGCTGCCTGCAATCAAAATTCGCCAGCTCACACCGGAGGGCAGTCTTGCCCAGCCAATTTGCACTGCCAGCACGCAGAACAACAGCACGCCAAGCGGTTTCCCTACGACCAACCCGAGCGTGACGGCGATCGCAACGGGATCCTCGATGTTGGACAATTGCATTGCGACGCCCGCGTTGGCCATCGCAAAGATTGGGATGATGAAATAACTGCTCCACGGATGCAGTGTCGTCTCAAGATACTCAAGCGGAGAGACGGTTTCACGAGTTAATCGTTGTACCTCACGCACCTTTTGGGCTCGTTGATTTGCCGTGTGCCAAACTTCGCCACGAAACGACTCTCCGGTCTTAATCAAGTATTGATGAAAGTGGTCAGGAACAATCGTTGCCTTAGCTGGCGTCATCAAGCCGAGGATCACGCCAGTCAAGGTTGCATGGACTCCCGATTCGTGAAACGCCAGCCACGCCAGTAGTCCTGCGATGATATAAGGAGGGAAACGGCGAACACCGAGCCGCGAGAATAGATGGACGATCCCCACTCCGATTGCCGCCAGCATCAGGAAGCGACCATCCAGTTCGTGTGTGTATCCGATGGCAATCACGATGATCGCGCCGATGTCGTCGACGATCGCGAGCGACAGCAACAGCACGCGTAGATTATTAGGGACTCGCGAACCAAGTAACGCCAAAAAGCCGACGACAAACGCGATGTCGGTCGCCATCGGAATCCCCCAGCCGCGCGCTGCGGGTTGGTCATATTGAAGCGCAAGATAGATGCCGGCGGGCACGACCATACCGCCAACTGCGGCTGCGATCGGAAGAGTGGCACGACGCAGGTCCGAAAGGGCGCCATGCACCAATTCACGCTTGACCTCTAATCCGATCACAAAGAAAAAGATCGCCATCAACCCGTCGTTGATGATGTGCCGCAGCGAGTGTTGGAAATGCAGCGATCCGAAAGAAACGCCCGCCTCGGTTTTCCAGAAACTGAGATAGGAATCGGCCCAGGCAGAATTGGCCATGATGATGGCGAACGCTGTGCAAAGCATCAACAGCACGCCGCTGGCCGCTTCGATATGCAGAAAGCGAGCAACCGGGCGTACAAATCGATCGATCGGTTGTTCAGGTAGTGGAACCGTCACATTGGGATGGACTGGTTGAATGGGTTGATAACGAGGTTTGCTGGTCGTCGATGAAGACATTCATTCTCCGTGAATTGTAACACAATTGAAACTCCGTTTCACCGCAATGCGATCATTCGCCGTCAGCAACGCAATGCTACGTTGCCATCGCTTCGCGTTCGGGTTGATACAAGATGTCTGCGATCTGCATCTCGATGTTTCCACTGGGGACTTTCCAGTGGACGCAATCCCCGATCCGACAACCGAGGATCGCGGTTCCAATCGGCGCTAGCACTGACAATTTTCCCGTCGCAATATGAGCCTCTTCGGGATACACCAAGGTGTAGGTTCCCAGTTCGTCGGTGCGGCGGTCACGCAGTTGAATGACCGAATCCATCGTTACGACATCCGATGGAACGTTTTGCGAATCAACGATCTCGGCCACGTTCAGTTCACCACGTAACTCTCGTAGGTTTTTTCGGTCGTGGATCGCCTGGGTAAAGTTGCTCGACAGCAATTCATCAAGGCGTTGATAATCACTTTGAGTGATAACAATTTTTTTGTGGCTCACGAAGGAGGCTCCGAATCGAGAGGAGGCGTCTCAAATTTAGAATCCGATTATGAAACAGCGGTTTAATTTTGAGAGGCAGACAATGGGACGAGGGGAGTGTGTTATTGGGCAGGGACGCTGTTTGAGAGGCATGCCCTCTCGCCGCTGGACGCCGGTTTCGTCCTGCATTGCAACCGCTGCGCCAAAGAGTCCGGGAACGGGCAATTGGCGTGTCCAAAGGAGAAACAATGGTGGTTGGATCGAAACATCCGCCATCGTTGACCAGAAAACTGGCGAAAATTCCGCCACGCCGCCCAATATTTAGTCAGGACGATTTACGTCCGGACGCGCAACGCGGCGGCGAAAAGATTGCGGCATGCTGAATCCTCTTCGTTCCGGTGAAGCTTGATGTCCATGCGGGTCATTCAACCTAATGATCTAAGCCGACGGCGTTGGGCGCTTTCCATATTCGACCCGCCGAATGGATCATGAGACAAACCACGAGCGCAAAGCAATCGCTGCGGCGATCAACAGACACAGAATGATTTGGCCGCGTAGCAGGTGAAGCTCCGACGCATTTTCGTCCGACACGTCTCGGGCCGACACGACTCGGGCCGACACGTCTGGCGCCGGTGTGGCGGGGACTGATTCGATCGTTGCCGTGCGACGCGAGGCCGCGAAGTCAAAGTCGACATCCTGATCGACATCAAGATCATCGAGTGGATAATCGGGGTTGCGCATTAACATGTCGGGGCTCTCGTGCGAGAAAAGAATGAATCGTGTCACTCCCGTGGCGTCTGGTTGGCTCTAATGCAATCAAGATGCCGTATCGCATATGGGCGGTTTTTGCCCTGAAATGCCGTCAAAACGCCATTTTTAAGCCCAGTGGGCGTCACCCCAACGAGACAGCGTCCACCGCTGTTGACGGACGAGGGGTACGCACCCACGTGTCTAATTTTTGTCCAAGCTGTTCATTCAGCAATCAAGCCGCGGGTTTCCAAAACGTCACCGGAACTTCGGGATTCGCCTTTTTCTGGGGAAATGCGAGGAATTTAGGCGAAGGCGGCGTTGGCGGATGCCGGTCCGCTGGCTGCGGCACGCCACCTGCTTTGCTATCGACGAATCGAGAGTTGCACCATGCCGATACGCCAAATTTGATGAGAGAAACATGTCCGCTGCTGATTTGTTCGACCGATCGTCGTCCAGCTGGTTCCCGTTGTTCCATTCACGCAACACGCCGCATGTGCGTCATCGCGGCCACTTTGCGTCAGTAGCACCGATCAAATGGGCACTTCTTTTATGCAGCAGCATTGCGCTGGCTAGCAGCAGCTATCTGGCTTGGGTTTCGTTGACCTCGAGCAGCGTAGCGGGATGTAGTGGCAGTCTTTTCAACTGTGACCATGTCCTACATAGCCGCTGGGCAACCGTGATGTCGGTACCGGTCAGCATTCCTGCAATATTGACCCACGCTTCGATTCTGGGGCTTTTATTGATACGGCCCATGCCGCTTCGATGGGAGCGATACCGGTGGCCAATGATCAGTTTTGCCGCGATCACAGCGGGGGGGGCGGCGATTTGGTTCGTTGGGCTACAAGTCTTTTTGCTTGAACATCTGTGCCCCTACTGTTTGGTCGCTCACACAGCCGGAATAATCGCGGCGGGCGTTGTGCTGTGGCGACGACCACTTCGTAAATCGACGTTGGCGAAAGTCGGTGGAGCGGCGGTGGCGTCGGTGGCACTGCTAATTGCACTGCAAGTCAGTACGCCTGCGCCCGATACGTTTGAGGTGATCGAATACTCAAGTCCGCCAGCGGCAATTCCCGCTGACTCGTCGCTTCCGGCAGATTCGTCAACAACCCCCACCGACGATTCGATGCTGTTTGAAGCTCCCATCTCCTCAACCAGTTCGGCCAGTTCGGCAACGCCCGCGCCCAATGCGAGTATGACGGGAATCTCTTTAGCGATGGGATGGTTCAACCCCAGTCTGTTGTTGGCCGGGCAAGTCGGTCAGGCGGCGGGTGAGAATACGCAGGCAGCGCAGCCCGAGCGACGTACTGCCAGCATTTTAGGGGGGCTGAAACTCGATACACGCCAGTGGCCGTTGATCGGCAAGCCGGATGCGGAATTGGTATTTGTCGAGCTGTTCGATTACACCTGTCCTCATTGCCAACGAACGCACGCCGCGCTGTCGCAGGCGAAAGCTCGGTACGGCGATCGGTTGGCCGTGATCGTCTTGCCGGTGCCGCTCGACCGAGCGTGTAACCCAACGGTTCGTCAAACCGGCGTGGCTCATGGGGAAGCATGTGAATTGGCACGGCTGGCGATTTCGGTTTGGGTGGTCGATCCGAAGGCGTTCCCGAAATTCCACGATTACGTGTTTGAGTCCAAGCCAAACTATGCCGCGGCACTACAGCGTGCTTCGCAGATGGTCGATTCGGAAAAGCTTCGCGAAACGATGAGCGGACCGATCCCTAGCGATTACATCGCAAAGCACGTGGCGCTGTACAAACGCGCCGGCGAAGGAGCGATTCCCAAATTGATGTTTCCCACCAGTACCACCGTCGGCGAAGTTGCCTCCGGCGAGCGTTTGATTCAGTTGATCTCGCAACATCTCGAGCGAACAAGTCGCTAGATGAACGGGCGTTACCTGAATGACGCTGCGAAGGAACAATTCCGACAGTGCACGGTCACGATTTTCTAAGCCCGTTTCGCCTTCCGCTGAATCCGCCGTCGTGATTTGTCTCGATCGACAATGCAGCTTGGTTCGCGAATCAGAGCCGCAGAGCTTCCGAGGTTGCATCCAACGCCAAGTCGACCCGCTGGGTGTCGTTTCGGTCGTCATCGGTCGTGTTTGCCTTCGTTGTGATCAAATCGGGAATTGCGGCTACGGGTTGTGACGACGGCAAGCGACTGCTGCAGATGCGACGTATTGTCCGTCGCAGTTGACCATTCCGTTGACCGTGATGAACCCTTCTTTGCGGTGTGACGCTTTGATGCACACCCTGCTTTTGCTGCCGGATTGGTCGGCGCTGCACTGGGCTGGCGGTATTGGAGTTTGCACAATTGGACCGGCGGAACCCGTGGTGTGAAACTTGCCTTTGGGACATTCGCTCTCCTCTCTTTTTCTTCGGACGGGACTGCCCCATTGGATCGCTCTGCGCCGGTTGAGCTTTGCCCAAGCGATCCGCATCAAACTCAGGCAAATCATTGATAATGAGCGGGCAGCAGGTAACAACGGATGTAACCTGCGCGACTCAATGTTTGTGAGTGGATTCCGCCCCCCTCTGTGTTGACCGGTTGGAACTGGATTGATACATTGTGGAAATTGTGTCCTTAAGCCAGTGGATAACTGGCCGTTTGGGGCCGTTAATTGCCATTTTTTTAAATTCCACCGAGATCACTGGAGACTGGAAGCATGCGTCCATCGAATTCAAACCGACCTGCGTTTACGCTGGTCGAATTACTTGTAGTTATTGCGATCATCGGTGTCCTTGTCGGCCTGCTTTTACCGGCTGTGCAGTCGGCCCGCGAAGCGGCACGGCGAATGAGCTGCAGCAACAACTTGAAGCAGTTCGGATTGGCAATGCACAACTACCACGCCACTTTCAACGTTTTCCCAGCTGGTTACCGAAATCAATTCAATACCGTGCCCACCAACGGAACCCAATATTCTGCAGCCTTAGCGGCCGAATTTTCGTCTTGGGCGTGGAGTGCCGCGATCCTGCCTCAGATGGAGGCTTCAGCGAACTACGAAATATTGCAAGTTGGATCCGTACGTTTGGCGGACGCGTTGATTCCTGGAGGGCCGGTGAATCGGCTGGAGGCTTTGCAGACCCCTATCGCTGCCTATCGTTGCCCATCGGACATCAGCCCCGAAACGAATGATGGAAAACAGATCCAGGACCGAAACGGGACCTCACGCCCTGTCGCGACGTCGAACTACATGGGGGTGAATTCGAGCCGCAAATGGCACGGCTCCAATGGGGCTTGGATTACGGGGCCGGGCAGAGGCGAATTGAATCAATGGGGAGCCGGGCCCGGTGAAAACCACTATCCGAATGGTATTTTTTGGCGAGACTCGAAAGTGGGGTTCAAAGCGATCTTAGACGGAACGAGCAATACGTTGATGATTGGGGAACGCGCCTGGGAGCTGAACAATCCAGCTGGAACGACGTTCAATTGCCGAGCCGGGAATATTTATGGAGAAAGAATTAGTAACGAACAGAGTGAAGTCCACCGCACTCTTGGTTCGATGGCTGGCCCTCTCAATTTCGCGAATGGAAACTGCAATAAGGGATTTTCAAGCCTTCACGTCGGCGGCGTGCAATTTCTGTTGTGTGACGGCAGCGTCCGGTTTTTAACCGATAGCATCGACCACAATAGTCTGTTTAACGGCGGGACAAATGAGGTGGATAGTCTGCTAGAACAACTCTCCGCTCGTGACGACCGCCAAGTCATTAGCGACTTTGAGTAATCCTTTCGTATTTTTTGGTCACTTATTGGCAGCCAAGGTTCTACCTGGCTTCCAATAATCGCTTGCAGTAGATGCGAAGTGTTCAGCCAACAGCATCGGCTCACGCTTGTTTCTGCAATCCTCTTGTATTTCGTGTTTCACCCTTTTTGCATTGCGGTCCATGTATAAAATTCTGCTCCCCATCCTATCGTTCTGTCTTGTCTCAGTTGGTTGTACGCCGTCGGGACCGCCACTCGGTAAGGTATCCGGAAAGGTAACGATCGACGGAAAACCAGCTTCCAACGTGGATGTCATGTTCGCACCTGTTGACGGTGGTCGAAGTTCGACAGGAACGACCGACAGCAACGGACAATACGTCTTAGCCTTCAGTACGACAGATAGGGGCGCGTTGCTTGGGGCACACGAGGTCGTCATTCGAAACGCGACGCCAACGGACATGAACGACCCTGATGCACCCATGGTTTCGACGGGAATGGTCAGTAATGAAGTTGCCACCATCAAGAAAAAGGTGGAGGTCCAATCCGGTGACAATACGATCGACTTGTCGTACCCCTAGTATCGCTGGCCCCTAGTATCGCTGGTGGGTCTAGCATCTCTGGGTAAAGGGGGCCGACGCAATACTGTGCGATCCCGTCGAGCTTCGACGGATCGGTCGTTGGTACTTCCGTTGCAAATCACGCCGCAATTTGCTTCAGCGGTTCGGTGCAACGCTGTGAAGCATGTTGCCAAACCCGAATTTGTAAGCGAAGGACTTTTGAACCGGCGCCGGTCCCTCGCGTACGCTTTCGGGTGTGATGATCCGACGAAGCACGACTCCGAAATGCGACGCAGCGTTTGCCAATTCGGCTATCCTGCCGGACGACTCCTGTCTACCCGCGTAACAATAGGAAACTTGTTCGTAGGACACCTCTGAATTTCCAACGCGGCGACTGTTGTTTTTTATCAATCAATTTGGGCGTGAAGGAACAACTCCGACAGTGCGCGGTCACGATTTTCTAAGTCGGTTTCGCTTGGCGTCGAATCCGCTTTGGTGATCTGATCCAGAACACTCGCGGTCACGAACGATGAGACGGCTTGATTCGCGACATCGACACGCCGTTTTAGTTCGGAATCGATCAGAACCAAGTCAGCTTGATGCGGCTCGTTTCGATCGTCCGCGGTCGTGTTCGTCTTCGATGGGATTAGATCGGGAATGGCAGTTTCGGGTTGTGGCGACGGCAAGCGTTGTGTGGGTGGAATCGGCGACGGTTTGTTGATATCGAGAAAGTTGATCACATCGAGAGCGTCCGCTGCGGATGCAACGTATTGCCCAGCGTTATTGAGCATTCCGTTGACGTCGTAGTAGCGATTCGCTAGCGTCGAGGCATCGGTCGGCGTATTGAGGACGACGGCGCTTGCTCGGAATCGATCGAGCAGATTGATGATCAGCAAGGCATCAAACGCGGTCGTCGCACCACTGTGATCGACGTCGGTCGCAGCGAATGGATTCTGCCACGGTTTGGTGTTGACCGTTTCCACAGTGGCTTCGCCATTAGCCAAGACATGTCGCTGGCTACCATCGACGAAAATCGGCGGCATCACTTGCCAGCCCTCGCCAGCATAATTGACCGTGTCATCTTCATCGTGAACGACGACCAAAATATTGTCGTCGTCCGTCGCCGCCACGACACTCGGTCCGTCGAGGGTCAATTCATTGGGACTCGCGCCGATCACATCGATACGTTCTAGATTCAACGGTTTGTTTTGATTCGGATCGGTGAGGTCCAAATGATGACCGCTGCCGCCGAGAACGAGAGCGTCGTCGCCCAATCCTCCATCCAGTGTGGGCAATTGGTCCACCGGCAAGTCGAATGTAAACACATCGGATCCGCCACCGAGTTGCACGTGCGTCGTGCCGCTGGCCTGTTTGAAATCGATCACTTCGCTGTGGTCGCTGTCGATACGCAGCACGCTGTCATCCGCGTCGCTACCGGTGTCGAAGGCGACATTGTCATCGGTGTCGGCAAACACGAACTCGCGGTCAACCACGTCAAGCATATCTTCGATCGGTTCCAAGTCGATCGCTTTCAAAGCGTAGGCGGGGTCATCCGCATTGCGATCGGTGAAAAATGAGGTGACTAAGTTTGATTGCAGTTTGGTTTTTAGATAATCCAGCGGTGGATCGCTGGCGGATCGAGTTTCGAGTCTTAATGCGTCGTTGCCGCCAATCCCTCCGTCAAACACGAACGGTCCCATCGGAGGGACGCCGATGCCGCGAAAGATCAATAGGTCATCACTGTTGGGCGATCCGTTCAGCCGGAGGGTTGATGACGGATCCGTTGCAGGCCGAAAGAAAACGACGTTGCCAATTTGATCACGCACCGTCACTCCGTTATTGTCCACGTCCACCTCGTGTTGCGGACTGCCGGGATGGAGGTTGACCACCGACGCAATCGGTCGGTCGGCCACCACGACAGCAGATCCCAGAAAGCCGGGACCGAGTTCAATGGTATTGATGGTGCTGAGATCGTTGCCGTCAAAGACCTTTACGGTTGGTTCCACCGGATCGGCTAGGCCTGGACTCGTCACGATATCAGCGATGCCATCGCCGTTGACGTCGCCTGCGGCAACACGCACGCCGCCGGCAAATCCGGGGTCGTAGGCGAAGAAATGAGCAAGCAGTCTTGGGTCTGGGATTTGGATCGCGGCGTCAAGGTTCGGTAACAATGCGGAATCGATGACTTTCACGTGGCCGCCGTCATTGGAACCCGCTTGGTCGGCACCCACGACGATGTCGTCCAATCGGTCGCCGTTTAAATCTGCGGCGGCAACAAACACACCTCCGAGAAAGCCTTGGTCAAACGCAAAAAAGTCACTTAGGATTTGGTCGGCTGGGATCACGCCAGTGGGAGGCAATTGATTGGCGGTGTGCCCGTCAAAGACCCGCACGTGGGGGCCGCCGCCGGGACCGGCACCGACAATGATGTCGTCTTGCGCGTCGCCGTTGACGTCACCGGCCGCAACGCGAACTCCGCCAGCGAACTGCGGAGAGAACGCGAAAAAGCTAAGGATTTCATCACCCGTGCTGCCACTGAATACTTTGACATGCGGCCCTCCGCCGGGGCCAGCCCCGGTGATGACGTCGGCGATGCCGTCACCGGTCACATCACCGGTGCCCACGAAGACGCCACCGGTGAACTGGGGATCGTAGGCAAAGAAACTATGCAGCGTGGCTCCGTTTGTGCCGTCAAAGACTTTGACATGCGGCCCGCCGCCAGGACCGGCACCGGTGATAATGTCCGGCGTGCCATCGCCATTCACATCACCGCTGGCCACCCGCACTCCACCGGCGAACGTTGGCAAATAAGGAAAGAAGCTGAATGTTTCCGTTGCATCGGGTTCAAAGACTTGGACGACCGGTGGAGCACCGCTTTCGGATCCCACGACGATCGAACCAAAATGGATCGCCGGTGGTGAGAAGACGTTGAGATCAATGGCGTCGGTGCTGAGGTTGCCCGCCGTATCAAAGACCAGAATTTCGAAACGATGGAGGCCGGCAAAAAGATTGGGCAATTCAAATTCAAACACAAATGGATCAATGACTTTAAATCCAACAAGTTGCGAATCGATAAACAATCTCACCGATTCAACTTGGACATCATCCTCAGCGTCGATCGCGATTCGCAGCGGCGAACCCGCGATAACGCCTTGTCCGTCGATCGGCTGAGTGATGCTTACCGTGGGCGGTTGATCTTCGCGTAAGTTGATCGTGATCGGTTCCGAATCGGTTTGGTTGCCTGAGATGTCAATGGCTCGGGCAGTCAGTTGAACACTTGGCAAATCCAAAGGTAGCGTGATGTCGAAATCGAACGGAAGCGTGTCATCGGTCTGGATGAAATCGCCGTCCACACGCAATTCGACCGCTTTGATCTTGATGTCGTCGCTCGCGTTGACCACGATTGGAATGGTGCTGCCCTCGAAAAACGTTACTCCAGAAAAGGGTGATGTGATCTCGATTGTCGGTGGCGAGTCGTCCTCGATCACGTCGCTGCTCAATCCGATTGTGTACTCAAAACGACCGTCGTCAAAATCGTTCGTTTGGAATGTCAATTGACCTTCGAATGTTCCCAAAGAGGTTGCGGTGAAGTCGAATTCAACTTGCGTTCTGCTACCTGGCGGTAGCACATCGGCGCCTGCGTCGACGATCGAATATCCGTCGCCAGTGATCTGCAGATTACGCAAATCCAAGTTCGAGATGCCTGAGTTTTGGATCGTAATGCGGTTCTGGAGCGTGGCGTCTGCGGTATCCGAATCGATTGCGGTCTGGCCCAGGTTCCATGTGCCGCCATTGGGAATCTCGTCACCCAAAGCATCCAACACCGTTATCTTCGCCGCGGGTTCAATGCGGATCGCATCGGCCAACATCAATCCGGCATCGCTCGTCAATTCGCCGCGAATACCGACGCCGCTGATCACATCGATCACGCCGAGTCGGTGCCAATTGATACCCGCTTCGCTGAAGTCGCGTGGCGGTAGGAACTGATTGACATTGGTGGTGAACGATTCATCGCCACTGGTCACAGTGAACGTCACTTCGGGGGCCGCTCCGAACGTCAGAGCAGGCCAAGTCGCGGAAACCAGATAGCGACCATCGGGCAGCGTTTCACTGCATTCGCCCAAAGTGCAATCCCATACACCGCCCGACGTGTCGGTGAGTGCTTGTGTGGTATGCAAGTCACCAAAGGCACCAATTCCAACGATTTGATCACCTGGCGACGAGAATTCAGCGTCACCGTTATCGATGATCCGCGTTGACGAAACCGGTTCGATACGAACCGCATCAGCAATGACAAACGAATTAGGATCGTCGTCGCCCAAATCCGCATCCGCATCAAATAATTCAACCGTAAGCATGTTGCCGTTGATGGGGACCACCGCAAGGTTTTGGAAGAAGATACCTTCGGAATCAAACTCGCTGGGCGCGATCTCTTGATTGACACGAACGTCGGCCAGGATCGGTCCGTTGGAGTCACCTTCATGCACGACATATCGCGCGTTCTCACTGCGATCGGGAGCGCTGGTCCAAGTCGCGGAAACTGCAAAGGCACCTGGTGCGATGTCGGTAAACGTCCAAGTCGCCACGTTGCCTGCGTTGGCCGCACTGAATTCAATGTCGCCGTTGACTCCTTGAGGAAACAGCGGATCGAATTGTCTTGTGAAACCATCGGCCAGATAACCTGGGTCGCCATCGTCGATCGTATTGGGAGCTGCGTTGATAACACGAATCTGCTCGAAACGTTGATACGAAACATCCGCCAACGCTGTGCCAGGGAACGAAAACTTGGTCCCATCGTTGACGACAATGGCGCCGCCTGCGTCCAAGATCAAGCGGTCGATTCCGTCGCCTCCGTCAATCAATCGGGGAACATCGAGCGGTTTGACATGAACAGTGGAGTCGTCGTCAAAGGGCGTGCCGACGAAATTTTCCCACTGGCCAATCAAGCGAATTGTGTTGCCAGCGGAATCCACAGTCTGCACCGCGGTCGAATCCAAATCGATCGTGATTGGAAGCGAGGCGAGTGAGAAGTCCAACGTGTCATCGCCTCCGGTATCGATAAAGACATCCGCGCCACCGGGAGTCGCAAAGACGGTGTCATCGCCGATGCCGACATCGACCGTATCATCCCCAGGCCCATCAAAAATAGTATCGGGTCCGGGACCGCCGATCAGCGTATCGGGACCGTCGCCGCCATCGATGGTGTCCGCATCCTCGCCGCCATCAATTCGGTCACCCCCGGGGCCTCCAAACAACATGTCGTCGCCCCCTTCGCCGCGAAGATTATCGCTGCCGTCCCCGCCAAAGACCACTTCGATTAAATCGCTGCCGATCACCGTGTCGTTGCCACCGTGCGCACGAAGATGAACTTCCAAACCTTCGTCGAGATCGTATGAGACGATGCTTGGGGTCCCAATGCCGGTGATTCCATAGCTAAGACTTACGGACGGGCCAACGACCTCGACGGTGAATGTTTCGTCGCGGGCGATGCCATGTGCAAACACCGGGGTGCCCGGCAATTGATAACTTCCTCGCAGCGTCCGCGTGTTGTCTTCGTTAAATGGATCGCCATCAAATTCGGGCACGACGTCCAAGTGATCCGCGACGGTCAAGATGAAATAGTCGTCGATCGGGTCCGCTTCGCCATCGATTCCTGGAAACGGCACACTGCCCGCATCGACGCCAATGGTGGTCAATACAATCCGGTTTCCATCAACCGCAAGATCGTCAGGATCGGTGATCGCTGTCACGCCTAGCAGTTCGTCGCTGGCATCGAGGCGATCGTCAAGCGATCGGTAGTAGCCCAATTCAAACTCCGAGGCATCTTCATTCGCAACCCGAAAGGACTGAAAGAAATCACTGAAGCCCGTTGCGAAATTGCGCCCCATCAGGATGTCCGTATCTGGCGTTCCCGCAAACAGGTCGACTTCACCGAACGGGACAGGTGAACCGCTCGGTGGATCGGTCACTGTCGGATCCAAATCGCTCGCGTCTCTGTCGCTTTGGAAGGCGACGCGAGATCCATCTCGGCTTGCCGCCAGAAATCGCGTTCCCGGAATACCGCTGGGCCCCACTCCGGTTCCGCTTGTCGTCTTGCTGATCATGGATGTAACGCCGGTCCACAGATCACGCACATAAACGTGTCCTCCGGGAAATAGGGTTCCGCCGGGAATCAAGTCTCGTGCCGTGCTGGCGAATGTTACATAGCGACCATTGCTACTAATCGATGGTCCCGTCGACCCCGCGGTTCCGATACCAACATCGGTATGAACGCCGACGGCGGTGCCGGCCGCATTCACACTGACTAGGATCATCTCCGTTGCAGCGGGCTCATCAAAAATCCCATCGACGTCGGAATCACGATCAAGCACAAAGATGTCCGAAAATGCATCACCATCGGTGACACCCAGTGACGGATCAAGAAGATCCCCGGCAAGGCTCCGAAAGGCGACGAAGCGACCATCATCACTCATCACGGGCCCCGCACTCACATCGCTGTCGAGCAGCGGAGAAGGAGGGGTAGGGCCGTCTGCGGCGACCAGGCCAGCGACCTCGCGACTGCGGCTAACCAACGTAGTGATGCCTGTTTTAAGATCGCGAACGAACAAGTCTTCGGCAAAATTCTCGTCGCTAACTCCGTCTACCAAATCGGTCGCACGACTGAAGAAAGCGACGTGTCGACCGTTGCGACTGAGCAGTGGTTCTCGTGAGTTATCGTTTCCGGAGTTCTTTCCAGCACTGTTGATCGAAACCAACTCGACCGGTGAATTGCCGCCGCCCACGAAGACATCGAAGCCGCCTGTGTCGTCGACGCTGCCCGTCGCGTCACTGACGAGTCCGTTGTTGGACGTTACGAATGCAACCAAGCCGCCGCTGAGGTTGGTTGAAAAATCAAACGTTGTGCCGCTGGTAAATCCCGTGCCTGATCCTGTGCCATCGACGTTGATCCGAGTCACCGGGCCGTCATCGACACTGGCCCGATACAAATCGCCACCAAAACCATTGGTGTCGATGATTGCGGGGTCGTCGACCAACATGTCGACCGCAAAGCTAGTGAAGATCACAAATTTGCCGTCACCACTGATCACCGGTCGGTTCGAAGGACCCTCCACCACGCCCGCCGCCGTTAAGTCCGTGCCGATGCTCAACAGCGTCGTTGAGGTCTCGCCGGCACCACTCTCGTCAAAGATTCCGTCCCCATCGGCGTCCCGATCACGAACATACACGTTGGGGACCACATCGATGACGGTACCTTTGACAAGGTCGGTCGAGTTGCTGACGAAAGCGACATAGCGTCCATCATCACTGATCGCGGGATCGAACGAGCCTGATGGGCTGCAACCGACACTCGCTTCGCAAATGCTGCTGTCGGTGCCCTCCGCGTTAACACTGATCAGTGTCGTTGTCCCTAGCAATAGATCACGCAGGAAAACATCTTGGCGATCGTTGGTGTCGGTAGGGACCAAGTCCGATGCATAGCTTTGAAACGCGATGAAGCGGCCATTTGCATTGATCACCGGGTTACTTGAAAAGTCATTCGCTGCGACCGGTGAACTAGGCGGAGGCGTGACGCTAACTAAATCGACCGCCAGTAGACGCCGGTCTTCGAGTTGTTCAAGACAAGGCAGGAATCGCCGATGCAAATCACGACGGAGCTTACACGCTCGCAACTGCCTGTATGTTCGGTTGGAATGGACACGTGAGAGGTCGAGCTGCGTAGTCATGATCGGTGCTCCCCGATGCATCAACATGCGAGAGGACTGCCGAGTCATGGAAGCCGAAGACGCGATGCCGATTTTGTTTCGGAACCTCGCGCGATGGTGAAGCGAATCTCACCGCGTGGAATCAGTTACTGTCTGTTTCGATTGAATCCTTGCTAAAGATGTTTCTTGGTTGGGTTGCGAGAGGACATTGGGGATTGGGTATTGGCTGTCGCGATCCCCCCCGATGGTTCCCGCTGTGTTCATTCTCGGGCCACCACGAGTGAAATGCAACGAAGAAATTTATTTCGCAATCATCGGTGGCGCCGTGGATCGCGGAACCGTATGGAGGGTTCCGCCGAATGAAAGACGAGCCTTTAGAGGATTTGGCCGGAGATTTACGGGGTCTGGGCGGCTTCAGCATGATTCCGCTGTCGAGCATTTGGGGAGAGACAGGTTTCGCGTGTAAAGGGGCAAAAATGAACCGTGTTTTCCCCACCATTGCGGTGGCTGCATTAAGATTGTCAGCACGACACACGGGAATCTAGTTTTTTGTTTATCGGGAGTGCTCCACTTTGTTTCGATCGGTTTTGTTTTGCGTTGTGATCTTGGGATGGGCACTGAGCGGCGTGAGTTCAGCGGTTCACGCGGCTGATAAACCGCTAAACGCGTTGTTTATTGCGATTGATGATTTGCGACCAGAACTTGGCTGTTACGGCGTCTCGGATGCTCAATCGCCATGCTTGGATGACTTTGCTGCGACATCAGTGCGGTTCAACAACCATTTTGTGCAAGTACCGACCTGTGGTGCGTCTCGGTATGCATTGTTGACCGGACGTAGTCCGCTTCGTTCCGGCGTCACGTCCAACAATGCCGCCCTCTATCAAGGCAAGGCCAAACTGAGCGACGTCCCACAGAGCGGTGCCCAATCGATGCCCGAGTTGTTTCGTCGCAGTGGTTATCAAACGGTGTGCATTGGCAAAATTTCACATACTGCCGACGGCCGCGTCTACGAATACAACGGCAAAGGCGATGGCCGCGATGAAGTGCCTTTGGCCTGGGATAAATTGGCGACGCCGCTGGGGGCATGGCAGCGAGGGTGGGGCGTGTTCTTTGCCTATCCCAACGGAGTTCATCGCGAAGACGGTCAGGGACACCAGGATTTAATGGATTTCACGGTGACCAAGGACACCGATCTTCCCGATGGGTTGATGGCCCAATCGGCAATCGAGTTTCTTAAACAGCAAAGTGATGACGACGCCCCCTTTTTTCTTGGGCTGGGGTTCTTCAAACCACATTTGCCGTTTGTTGCACCCAAGCAGGACTGGGATGCGTTCGAAAACAGCGATATTGAAATTGCCGAGGACCAACAGAAACCCGAGACGGCATATTGGCATCGCAGTGGCGAGTTTTACAGATACGACGCTCCTTTCGAAAAACAGCATCCGTTGTCGGTCGATGCCCAGCGTGATGCGCGTCGCGGCTATCTAGCGTGCGTGCGATACGCCGATCGGCAAGTAGGCAAGGTGCTCGATACGCTGCAGCAAACCGGGTTGGCCGACAACACGGTGGTCGTGGTTTGGGGGGACCATGGTTGGCATTTGGGTGACCAGCAGATCTGGGGCAAACATTCGCCGCTGGAACGGGCGTTACGCAGCGTGTTGATGATCCGTGTTCCCGGTGTCTCGAAACCTGGTTTGGTTTCGCACGCCTTGGTCGAAACGCTCGACCTGTATCCAACGCTAATCGATGTTTGCAATCCAAGCTTCCAGCAAACGCATCTTCCCTTGGATGGAAAAATTTTGACCTCGGTTATCCGTGGCGACACCGACTCGGTGCGGGACGCATCGCTCAGTTATTGGAACAACGCGATTTCGGTACGGACATTGGACCGTCGTTTGATTGCCAAACAGGTGGCAGGCGAGTTTGGATCGATCGAGCTGTATCCAACCGACCGCGACGTGTTGGGACCAAATTTGGCGGACGACCAACCCGGCAAAGTCAAAGAAATGTTAGAACTGTTTGAACGTCAATCCGAAAAGAAGTAAACGCGGGTCGGAGCGAACGTGCTGGGCTGATGCGTTCTGGGCCGATGCGTCTTGGGCCGATGCGTTCTGGGGCTCAGTCGGATGGAAGCGGCATCGATTGTCGGCTAAGATTGAGGCGTTGGTCTCCAACAGATCGATATTCCGATCGAGACGCGATGCATTTTCGTCGCAAGTCGACGGGAGAGCCCGAGCGGCAGATCTCGGTCGTTTTCGGTTATTGTTCAAGCAAGCATTGGTCTAATCAAGATCGTTTCAATCGCAAAGGATGTCATGACGCGGGAAGCCTATCATACCTCTCGTCGTCTACGGGAAAACATCGAACAGGTCGTGTTCGGTAAATCCGAAGTGGTGCAAATGTTGGTGGTCGCATTGTTGGCCGGCGAACATATCCTGCTCGAAGACGTTCCGGGTGTCGGCAAAACATTGGCGGCAAAAGCATTGGCGCATTCGATCGACGGAAAATTCAATCGACTGCAATTCACCCCCGATTTGTTGCCTAGTGACATCACCGGCAGCATGGTGTATCGCAGTGACCGTCGTGAATTCGAGTTTCACCCTGGACCGATTTTCGCCAACGTCGTTTTGGCAGACGAAATCAATCGTGCTCCGCCGCGAACCCAATCCGCACTGCTCGAAGCGATGAGCGAAGGCAGCGTGTCGATCGATGGGGTGACGCACCCCTTGCCGCAACCGTTCATTGTCGTGGCAACGCAAAACCCATTCGAATTCGAAGGCACTTATGCGTTGCCCGAGAGCCAGCTCGACCGCTTTCTGTTGCGAACGTCGATCGGATATGCCGACCGTCACTGGGAACGCGAAGTTTTGGTCACCCATCGCAGTGGTGAACCGGTCAATCAACTGCAATCCGTTGCAACGTTGCAGGCGATTCGCGATGCTCAGGCCGAAGTCCGCGAAGTGGTCTTTGAAGAGTCGCTTGTCAATTACTTGTTGGACATCGTCGAAGCCACACGGTCGCATTCTGAATTCGAGTACGGCGTCAGCACTCGAGGAGCGCTTAGTTTTTATCGAGGATGCCAAGCTCGGGCGCTCTCGGAATTGCGTGACTTTGTCACTCCCGATGATATCAAAGCACTCGCAGTCGCGACCCTGTCGCACCGAGTGGTTCACGACAGCGTGTTCCAGGGGCCGACTCGACATTTGGTCGAAGAGCAAATTGCGTCGATCTTGGAACAGGTCGAGGTGCCCGTGTAGTGTCCCGGCGGTTGGCGTAAACTTTTTGATGGTTCCAACTCGGTTTTCTTAATGCAGCTTCGCAACGAATCACTGAATTCACCGTACTACACTCGCAAAGTACGGTTGACGCGATTGGGACTGCATTTTTTGTTCGTCAGTACGTTTGCGATGCTCGGCGGTGCGCTTCGCGGATTCAATCTGTTGCTGGTGGTCGCCGGCCTGTTGGTGGGGGCTTTGTTCATCCAGTGGCGTTGGTCACGCGGGGCCGTGATGGCACTTTCGCTTCGCCGACGATTGCCCTCCGAAGCGTATGTGGGCATACCTTTCGCGGTCGATTTCGAGGTCACCAACCATAGTCGCTGGATGACGTTGTGGTTGTTGCGTGTCGAGGACCGTGTCGAGTCGCATTCGTTTTCGTCGGGGCGACAAGCCGACGGCGATACACGGATCGTGACGCTCCGGCAAATTGGTCCAGGCAGCAGTGAATCATGTACCACCTATGGGGTGCCGCAAAACCGTGGCACGCTGACCTTGGGACCGCTGCGTGTGGTCAGCTCGTTTCCACTGGATTTATTAACCGCTCGCGTGGTCAATACCGAACCGGCGACGTTGGATGTCTATCCCAAATTGTTGACGCTCAATCGAGGTTGGCAGCGGGTCGTGTCGGGGCGAAACGATGGCGTTTCGGGTTCGACCGATCGGACGGGGCCCAACGAGGGCGAATTTTATGGGCTGCGGCCTTACCGCGATGGCGACACGCTACGTAAGATTCACTGGCGGACCTCCGCACGATTGGATCACCCCGTCGTTGCTCAGTACGAGCAATCACGCCGCTACGAGTTGTGTTTGATGGTCGACGCTTTTCTAGAATCGTCGTCGGCGGCGAACGACTTGGTGGAACAGGCGATTAGTGCCACCGCGACGATCGCGTTGCAGTTGGCCGGAAACAACGCGAGTCGAATTGTGGTCGCTGCCGCAGGGGACGAAGCGATGGCGACCTTGGCCAGCGGATCGCCGGATAACAAACGCAAGGTGTTGTCGTTGTTGTCGCGAGTCAAATTGAGTCAATCGCCTGATCTGTTGGGAGCGTTTGAACAGTCCGCCTCGCTTAGCGGTCGTGCTCAAGATGTCGTGATGCTAAGCCCACGCTCGATGCAGGAGGCGATCCAGGGCGTGGACCCGAAACTACGCAAACGCTTGGACGATTCAGTACGACGGGGCCGGTTACGATGGCTGGATTTGTCATCACCGGCAGGAAGCCATTGGTTCGAAACCGCGGAGTGAGCCGGCTGGTTTGCTAAACACACCGTAAAACTTGCTAGACAGTACAATGATGGGAAACCATCGCTTCGATCGGCAAGCGAAAATTGAGTTGGGCGAAGATTTATGACATCGGTAATTTCTGCGATTACGAAAGAGAGTGAGACGGAGGTCGATGGCCGCGTGAAGCTGTGCTTTGCGATTCTCTCCTGTCTGGGGGGGATGACGCTTGCGGGCGATCCCGATTCGCAAACGTTTGCCTTGATCGCGATTTTCTTCGCAATCTTTGGCTATGTGTTCGTCGATTGGTTAGCCTTTTTTTCGCTTCCATCGCTGATTGCTTACTTGGCGATGGTCGCGGCGGCGATTTATTGCGTGGCCGATTTTGTCGTCTACGACCCCAACACGCGGACGCGGTTTTCGTTCGATTTGTATCAAGCCGGAGATCGGCATCTCGTTGCGGTATCGCAGTTGTTGGTGTTGGTTCAATCCATCTTGATGTTGCAAGTCAAAACGCGGCGGGTGTGCGAGCAGTTGTGTGTGTTTTGTTTGCTTGAATTGATCGTGGCTGCGGTCTTTAACAATGCGATCACGTTTGGTTTGTTGTTGGTGCCGATTGGGTTTGTGGCCGCTTACGGACTAGCGCTGTTGTCGGGCGTTTCACCGCTTGACGCCACCCCGTTCGGTGCGAGTTCCCGCGCTGTCGGCGCTGGGGGAATGGGGGCTGGGGGTAGGGACACGCTGCCGCATGACGATTCACGATCGCGGCACCGCGATCACGCGGCACCCTCGAATGCCAAGAGCATGTATCGCACGATTCTGGTGCTTGTCGTTCCCGCCGTACTGATCGTCGGAGCGACTTTCTTTTATGCGATTCCACGGACAACCGAATCAGCCAAGATGGGGCACAATGGCCGCACGTTGGTCGGCTTTAGCGAGACGGTGCGGTTGAAGCAGTTTGGCCAGATGCTAAAGAGCAATGAAATCGCGCTGCGGGTATGGATGACCGATCGAGCCACGGCCAAACCGTATCATGCGATCGGCGGGTTGTATCTGCGAGGCCGTACGCTCGAGCGTTACCATACCCACGATGACGACGGCGAGTTGATTGCCGATTGGTCGGCATTGCCAGGTGGGGTAATTAGCAATTCGCAATTGTTGCCGATGGAATTCTTTCCAGAGCGAAGTAGTGATCGCAATTTCTATGATGCAGTCAACGTGCAGGTAGATTGCAAATCGATGTACAGCGATTCATTGTTTGCCATCGCCCCTTATTACCGCATCGACACGAAGAAAGAGGTGGTGCATCAGGTCGAGCGTTGGACGCTGCGGCGTCGTGAGGCGAGTGAGTGGAACCGTCCTCCGATTCAATATTCGTTTGGCACCAATTCGCTTCGAGACGGGGTGCAATCGGAATTGATCGCTCGTTTTGCTCCGGGCGAAGTCGCGTTGGTCTCGAAGATTGCCGAAGTCCGCAACAACGGGCCTGCGATGCGTCCGAACGAGAAAAAGAACAATCCGGAGCGTGAATTTCGCCAAGACTATCGCCGTGAACTGCTGCGGTTTAACGAGCGACGAATGCCAACGATCAAGTTGATGGCCGATGCGCTCGCTAGCAGTATCCCTGAGAAAGAGCGGGGGCCGATGGCGTTGGCGAGGCTTTACGAAGAATTTCTGCATTCGCGCGGCGGGTTCCAGTACACCTTAAATCTGGATGCGGTGAAATCTTACAACGTTGATCCAATCGAAAAATTTGTCGCCAAAGATCGTCGAGGTCATTGCCAATATTTTGCTTCGGCACTCGCGATGATGCTGCGTAGTCAAGGCATTCCCGCTCGCTTGGTTGTTGGTTACCGGACCGACGATCTGAACGAGCTCGGACACTATTACGTGGCCCGTCAATCACATGCCCATGCTTGGGTGGAAGCCTTGATCGACGAGCAAGATCTTGATCACGTGGTCTATGGACAACCCAAAGCGAATCAATATTGGATGCGTTTAGATCCGACCCCGGGCGGAACGAATTCCGAGGGGAACACTCAAGGCGTCGGCAGCGTCATCGATTTGGCCCAGACGCTGTGGAAAGGTTACGTCGTCGACGTGAACTCTAGTGACAATACGAATTCGAGCGGCGGATCGTCAGCGATCACTCCCATTGCTCAATCGAGAACGTTGTTGGCGACTTGGCTGAAAAACATCATGGACCAAGTCCAAGCAGGACAGCTTGGGGGTGGAGCACTTTCGGCACACCGAGATTTTTCGTGGATTGCCGCGGTGTTCGGAGTGATCGTTACGTTGGGGATATTCGGATCGATCCGTATTTTCTCTGAACTGCTGCAGCGGGCGAAAACGGATTCGACGCCTTCGCGGACGCGGCCGACGGTTGCGTTTTATGCCGAGACGCTTGATTGTTTGACGCGTTGTGGACTCCATCGAGACAACGCTCAAACACCTGCGGAATTTGCGGTGATTGCTGAAAATGAGTTGAATTCGCCGAGGCTTCGAGCCGATTTCTCAGCGACTTCGCCGCCCCGTTCCCCCCTGCGTATCTTGACGGATGCATTCTATCGACTACGTTTCGGGCCAAACACGGCAAGAGTCCCCGGTGAAGCCGATGTGGATCCGCAAACGATCCAGCACGCGTTGGACGAACTCAAGCTGCAAGTGCAGGCTCGGATGTCGAATCCTACCGTTGGCAAACCTGCCCCACCTCATTCGACCGAAACGAAAGTGAACGCATCGTGATCGTAGCCATCGATGGCCCAGCTGGAGCTGGAAAAAGTAGTATTGCCCGCCAAGTTGCCCAGGAATTGAAGTTCGATTTTCTCGATACCGGTGCTCTGTATCGAGCGGTGACGCTCGCCACGATCCGGGCTCAGGTGGATTTCGACGACACGCCGGCGCTGGTGCAAGTCGCTCGCGAAGTCGATTTGCAGTGGGATGGCGATACCATCTTGCTCAATGGGGACGACGTTTCCAGCGAAATTCGTTCTCCCACCGTCACCGACGCGATTCGCTACTTGGCGGATGAACCACAGATTCGTCGACAATTGTCGGCCCAACAGCAGCGTATCGCCGCGGGCCGCAACATCGTTACCGAAGGACGTGATCAAGGCGCGGAAGTGTTCCCCGAGGCGGAATGTAAGTTCTTTTTGACCGCGTCGCCCGAGGAGCGAGCGAGACGTCGCGTCGAGCAACTGAAAAGCGAAGGCCGGCATATGTCGTTCGAACAAGTGCTGGCGGCACAAAATAAGCGTGACCTCGAGGACGAGTCTCGCCCTGTGGGACGTCTGCGAGCCGCCGATGATGCGATTGTGCTAAACACCGACGGCATGACCCCCGAAGAGGTATTAGCGTGGGTGCTGCAACGCATTCGCGAGAAGATGGAAAAAAGCCAACCGCAGTGATCCCCAACGCCATCTACTTTGGTAGCACTCGCGGCGTTTCGCTAGGATTGACACCTCCCGCTGCGTGAAACTTTGTTTCACAGCATTTCTATTGACTTTGAAATGCGTGCCACGGTATCAGAGCGTTCATGAACCTCTCCGAAGCGATCACCGTGCGTCGTCTCCAGCGATGGGACAAGCCAATGGATGCGTCGATGAATGACGCCGATGTGGCTTGGTTGCGCTCGCGCGATCCGTTTGCCTCGATGGATCCGAAGTCGTTCCCGCGAACCACCCCGCTGGAGGGTATTCTACGCAACGATTGCCGCTTGATTCGTTGCGAAGCGGGTGAGGTCTTGGTCCGCGAAGGTGACTACGGCAACAGCGCGTTTTTGGTGCTTGCCGGCAGCGTCAGCGTGATGGTCGATTCGCTCTCACCCGAGCAGCTTGGACGCACCCCCAAAGAAAAACTAAGTTGGCCCGAGGCACTTCGGCGATTCCTGTTCCGCAGTCCGGTGCCCGAAGCACGCGAACCATCGCAAGTGGTTCCGCTGCGAACCAATTCATCCGGAACGATTCGCACGTTGGATGATCGACAAGCGATCTTCTTGCAAGACTTTGACTTGGTGATGCGTGATTATGAGCACGTCTCACTCGGCCCCGGCGAACTGTTTGGCGAAGTCGCTGCGATGTATCGTTCGCCACGCAC
Source organism: Novipirellula rosea (assembly GCF_039541335.1). NCBI lineage: Bacteria > Pseudomonadati > Planctomycetota > Planctomycetia > Pirellulales > Pirellulaceae > Novipirellula > Novipirellula rosea. Next base: position 38,401 of record NZ_BAABGA010000022.1, read on the forward strand.
GGCGACAGTGATTGCGGAAAACGAAGCGACGCTACTGGAGATTCGTTGGCAAGGTTTGCGGATGTTTCGCCGCGATCAAGTCTTTGCTGATACGCTCGACGCGCACTATCGCGAGCAATGGTTGCCGGTTCATTTGCGAGAAATTCCGCTGCTTCGCTATCTGCCCGAAGCCAATCTGCAGCGTGTCGTTGATGCGACGGGGCTGCATTCCTATGGCCGGATGGAATGGGACAACGACTACAAACGGCAACGGAAATTGCCGCTGGCGGAACAGATCGGGGCGGAACCGGTGGTGGCCGAAGAAGGGCGTTTGCCAACCGATTTGATTGTCGTTCGCAGTGGTTTTGGACGGTTGTCGCAGCATTACGGGGCTTCGCATCGCACGACCGCGTATTTGGGCAAAGGGCATCTGTTTGGTTTTGAAGAGCTCGCCTACAACTCGCTGCGTGATGAAAATTTGCCGCCCAAAACGCTGCAGCATTCGCTTCGCGCCGTTGGGTTTCTCGACACGCTGTCGATTCCAGCGGAGGTGTTTGCCGAAGCCGTTTTGCCGCATGTACGTCGCAGTGAATTGCCGGACGAAATTGCGAAACTGGTCACACGCCGCGACCAAGCTGCTACGGCGGATGAAAATGCTGAACGACGAACGCAAGCACGTTTGCCTCAATCCAAACGTGACGGAGGCAGCGATCTGCCGATCGTCACGGGAACAGGTTTCCAGCAAACCGAATTGCTCGAGTTCGTCGTTCAGAATCGATTGAATAACGGCCAACAAGCGATGGTCATCGATCTGAATCGCTGTACCCGATGTGACGATTGTGTCAAAGCATGCGCCAGCGTAAACGATGGCAACCCACGTTTCGCCCGGCAAGGTTTAATCCATGACCGTTTGCAGTTTGTGCAAGCGTGTATGCATTGTGAGGACCCGGTTTGCATGATCGGGTGCCCCACCGGATCGATCGCACGTGACGTGGATACGGGGGTGGTGATGATCCATGAACCAATTTGCATTGGCTGTGGCACTTGTGCCAACGCATGCCCTTATCAAAACATCCACATGGCAAGTATTCGCGATCGCAGCGGAAAACCGTACTGCGATTCTGCGAGCGGCAAACCGATCACTAAGGCGACAAAATGTGATTTGTGTAGCACGCAGCCCAATGGGCCCGCGTGTGCCTCGGCATGTCCGCATGACGCCTTAGTGCGAATCAATTTGACCGAGTCGGCACCGCTGTCACAGTGGCTCGATCGCCGGAGTTAGCACGTATGAAACCGATTCATTTTCGCACACGACGACGGCTTTCTGTGCTGGTCACATTGATCGCGATCGCGATCGTTGTGATGGTCAGCCGTTGGCAACAGGACCGGCTTGGGCACGCCAGCTACTTTACGGGATTCACGCTGCTGGCGACACTTTGTCTGTTGATGCTGTTGGGCGTCCGCCGGCGATTGCCGGTATTGCCGCTGGGTAACGTGAGCACGTGGACTCAGATCCATCTGTATAGCGGAATTTTCGCTGCGGGGGTGTATGCCGTCCATGTTCCCGCACTCATCGCCGGAGGCCAATTTGAATGCACATTGTCGATTCTGTTTTTGCTGGTGTCAGGGAGTGGTTTTTACGGCCTGTACGCAAGTCGTACGGTGCCGCGTCGATTGACCGCGGTGCCGGGCGAATTTCGTTTCGAACAGATCCCATGGCACCGCAACGAGATTGCGGCGGCCGCAGGTCGGTTGCTCGATGGGGCCAGCGAAGAGGCAGCGATGGCGGTGCTGAATGCGTTTTATCGCAAGGTGCTGAATCCCTTTTTTGCTTCGTCGCCAACGTTTGCTTATGTGATGATTCCGACCGGACACCGGCGACGTCGATTGTTGTCGGGTTTGCAAGAGCTCGATCGTTACTTGGAACAAGAATCACGATCGACCGCTGGTCAATTCGCCGCGCTCGTTCGCAAACGCGATGATTTGGATTATCAGTACGCGTTACAGTTCCGTTTGCGTTTGTGGGTAGTGGTGCACAGCGTGCTTTCGTTGCTGTTGTTTGGCGGTGCAATCATTCACGCCGCAGTGGCGTTGCGGTTTACGATGTAACCGAGCGCCGCCCCCCCGATTCCCAGTCGGCGTGTTGATGTGATTGATCACCCCTGTTCGCCCGACGATTCACCCCGCTCACGACGTTCCCCACGATGCCTCGCGAAAACGTTCACCTGCCGCCGCCGCCCGCAATCGACCGTCCTGGGGATCGATGGGTCTGTGGCGTTCATGCATCGGGAAAAAAATGTGCTGCGGGACCCACCGGACTGGGGACGTGCCCGTTGTCTGAACCGTGTTGTCCACGCCGCACGTGGTTGGGACGCCGCAAGGCGGTTGGGTTAGTGGTGATGGGGATCGCCGTTGCGGCGTTGTTTCTGTACAGCCGCGAAGGCTACGTGTCGCAGTTTTTTAAACCAGGCGAATTGACGACGCCGCATGCCCAGATCTTGGCTGGCACGCTAAACGAAAAACGCTGCGCCGCCTGTCATACCGAAGCGTCGATGTCGCCACAATCGTGGTTCGCACGCGGCGGTGTCGGACACGATCATGTTTCGCAAACTGATCGCTGTTTGGATTGCCATCACAGCACGATTGATCGTCAATCGGCTCGCTTGGCTCACAACTTGCCCCGCGAAGCGCGGCAACAAATTCGATCTCTTGCGCTGCAATCCGCTTCGCAGACCCCGTCCAGTCTGGTTCGACATTCCGTCGCCACCCCCGGCGTGGATCCGGAACACGTACAGTGTGCTGCGTGTCATCGCGAGCATCGCGGCGCCGATGCGAATTTAATGATCATGACCGACGCCCAGTGCCAAACCTGTCACAGTCAGCAAATAGGCAGTTTCGCCGACTCGCATCCGCAATGGAGTGATTGGCCGTACGGACGAGGCGGCAGGATTGCATTTAACCATTCCTCGCATGCAATGAAGCACTTTCCGGCGACCCGCAATGGGGATGTCGCGACCGAGTTTCGTTGTTTGGATTGTCACGTCAAAGACGAGAATCACGAATTGAGTCGTGTGGTGCGATACGAGTTCGCGTGCCAATCGTGTCATGACGATGCGTTGCGTTTGGAATCGGATCATGGAATCGAGCTGTTTGCGCTGCCCACGATCCCCGAACCGCAAACGCATGAAATGGAATCATGGCCAGTTGCCGCTACGGGGTTTTATGACGGCACCGTCGCTCCGTTGTCGGAGCTGTTTCTGCGTCACGATTCCGAGGTCGCTGCGGCGCTGCGAAAGATCGAATCACGAGACTTTAGCCGCGTTAACGCCAACTCGCGTGATCAGCCGGCTGCGGCCACCACGATTGCGGCGGCACATCGTCGTTTGCTTGCCGATGTGGCTCGGAAAGGACAGGCTGCGATGATTGAGCGTGCCGAGGCCTCTGCGGTCTCGTCTACGGCACTGACAAACGTGATCCGCTCGATCCCACCGCAAATGTTGTCCGACACTTATCGCATGTGGTTTTTGAACCGCGTGGACCCATTGGCAAATTCGATCCCCCGTCAGCGAGCAAAACAGGTGTTCCGGACGGTCGCCGCACAACACCAACGCCCTCAGGGCGATCGGTTAGCCGGCAACCCCGCATCCTCGCCCGGCGACGATCTGTTGCTTGCAGACGAATCGGGGAGCGATGGCTCGCTGCTCGGAGGTGACGACTTGTTGGAAGACGACTTGCTCGGTGGGGATTTGCTCGGTGCAGGTGATGATGATCTGCTTGGTGAGGACCCTCTTGCCAAGGATCCTTTAGCGGTCGATGCGGATACGCCCAGTCGAGGTTCTCAGGAGGGTGGCGATCGTTTTGATCCCGACCGCATGTTGATCGCAGGCGGGTGGTACCGCGACGAGTTAAAGATGGCGATTGTGTACCGCGGCAGCGGGCATGCTGATCCCGTGGTGCGTTCGGCCATCGAATCGCTGGCGACGCTACCTGCAAACGATCCGATTCGCCAACGGATGCTTGCCAATCGCACGGTGGCCGCATGTATCGGCTGTCATCCGGCGGCCTCCGACGGCGTCGGGAATTGGACCAGTCCACCGCTGGTGGGCCAGGGGCGGACGTTTACCAAGTTCTCGCACCGACCGCACATGAACATCGCCGGATTGACCGACTGTGTGCACTGTCACCGCGTGGGGCAGGATGACCACGATTTCGAACCGCTCAAGCTCGAGTCCTGTGCAACGTGTCATACCAGCCACGGTGCAGGCGAATCGTGCACGAAATGCCACCGCTACCACGTCGATTCGTTCTAGCGATCGTGGGATAGGCTTCTAGCCTGTCATCAAGAGCAATCGTCTTCCGTAGCGAAAGTCGCGAAGACTTTTGTCCGTACTCGCGAAGGCCGGATCAAGCCGCAGTAGCGGCGTCGATCCGGCATGAGTCGCTCGGGATGGTGAATACGTTGCCCGAAACCTGCTCCGCTTCGTTCCCAGTCTACGGTTCATCACGCGTGAATCGAATTCGATCCATCACAGGATGGCAGTCTGTGCTACGCAGGGTAAAGCTCGTTGATCGGACCACCATGGTCGGCGATATCGGTTTCCGCTAAGAATAATTGGCCTGCATTAGGACACTTTGCCTTGGCTTCGGGAGCCATGTTCTCGACCGCGGTCGTGATCACCAATTGGATCTTGCCATCGTGCCGCACCAGTGCGGGACAAGTGTTTTGCGGTGACCCCGGAGTTTGCCACTCACAAATAAGGTCGCCCGAGGCGAGGTCGTACATACGAGTTGTTCCAAAATCGGCGACGTCCGGCAAGAACATCGAAACGATCACGTGTTTGCCATCAGGCGTCAGAATCGCTCCGTCTGGGACCGCGGGATCGTCGGTCAAGTCGATGACAACGGTCGGCTCGCCGAGCGTCGCAGCGTCAATGTCCAAGCTGTAGCGAACGATTTGGCGAGTCGGTGAATCGATGTCATACAGATGGAGTGTGCCGTCGTCGCTTTTGACAATCGATTTACCGTTACTGCAAATTTGGTCGTCTCGCAACCGAATCAATTTCGAATCGCGGCCTCGATACAGATACAAGCCTGCTTTTTTGGTGGCAAATTCGAGGTCTTTGGTTCCAAACACCAAGTTGTTTTCATAAAAAGTGCCGTCATTGATGATCGTGTTGGTCACGTCACCGTCAATCCCTTCTTGAAACGCTTCGAACGTGCCGGTCGCGGTGTCAAAGAAACCGAGCGAACGCTCGCAACCGACCAGGAATCGGTTCGCGGTCGTACAGGGAAACGCAAACCCCGGTCGTCCCGGTAGATCAAACGATTGGTTGGTTTGCGTCGCCAGATCGTACAGATTCAGCGATCCCTGCGTCGCATCGGCACCGTGTTGAATTCCGACCCACGAGAATCGACTGTCGCGCAGCGCGAATGGGCCTTCGGGCAAAAATCGCAATGCATCGGTCGTCGGAACGCTCAGTGCGGTAGCTTGGCGAGTTTCAGGCATGATGGATGACTTGGGGTTTGCGGTGGATGATGGATTCAGCGCGGATCGTTCCATGATCCGGTTGATCGCATAGTGTGCCATTTTCTTGCTGGCGAAGAAACCAGGCCGATTCGCGAGAATGGTGACATACTCTATGATGCCTCAAGTAGAAGACACCCCTATTGCAATTCATCCTGTTGCGAACCGCGGCACGGATTCGGTATCGATTCGAGGAAGACATGACGATGTCATTGAGCATCATGCGGCGATTTACGTTCTGTGCCGGCCACCGCTTGGTCGGTCACGAAGGCAAATGCCAAAACCTGCACGGACACAACTATGTGGTCGAAATCTATGTCACCGGTCACGAGCAGGATTCCGTCGGCCGTATCCTCGATTTCAAACTGCTCAAAGAGCGATGCAAAGGATGGTTGGACGAAAATTGGGACCATTCATTCATTCTGTGGGACCAGGACGAGAATGGGCTCGCCGCGATCCGCTCGTCCGAACCGCATCGCATTTATGAGTTGGCGTCCAACCCGACTGCCGAAAATATGGCGCTGCACCTATTGAACGAAGTCTGCCCCAAAATCCTGGCGGGGACTGGCGCCTCGGCCTTCAAAGTCCGCTTGTGGGAAAGTGAAGAAACGTGTGCCGAAGTGGAATTGGACGCTTAGAAAAAAAATACGGCTAATCCCGCCGAGTGGACTCTTGGGAATTAGCCGCTGAGTGAACTGATCTCGTCATGAAGTAGCCGGATCGTCAGAAGGCGTTGACGTTGCTGGTCACCCCTTTGCGAGTACTCACCGTCTTAGGCTTAAAGTCTGCCTGTGAGGGGATATCCCCTTGGTTTTTCAGCGTGCTGAAGACTGTGTGATTACCATCTTTCAAATTCTTGAATTCCGTTGACTCGCCAGGATTCAAAATGCGTCCGCCTAGTTTGACAAATTTGTCTGGGGTTGCATTTTTCAGAGCGTCGCTCGGGTCGACTGTCACGTACGCGATCTGACCGCTGCCGTTATGGAAACGGATTTTTCCGAGCTCTTTACTTCCACCGCCGCCAGCGGTTGCAACCGAGGGGACAGCGAAAGCGATCAACGCAGCAAGGCATAGCTTATACATTTGTGAACTCTTTGTTGTTTTGTGAACCATGGATGGAAACTAGCAGTAAACACGATGAGGGGCACCAAGGTTGCGTTGTGAATTTGTTTGCTCGACTTTGTTGCTAGGGGTGTCAAAACACAGTGTTAACGAACTTGAGTAGCGGTTAACAAAACTCACGCGGCATCGATGGTGGTACAGAATTCAGGCCGGTGCAAACTCCTTTCAAAACGGTCGGGGGTGGGGAGGATGGGAGAGGTCGGTTGGAAGGGGCGAGGTGAAGGGCGGAATCGCGTCTGAACGTCCAAACATTAATGTCCAAATACTTCATTGACGGGTTCGTGTCCGTAGCGAGAACACAAGGCGCCGATTAAATTTGCATCGGTTGACTCGGTCAAAAATTTGACGGCTCCGTCGGAAAACGCGACCTGTGCTCCGCCCGGGTGAAAGCTAAAGATCTCGCCGCTGTTGTCGATATTGATGCCACCGTTGTCGTGCGAGATTGTGTTGCGTCCATCTGCCCACAAACCGTACGCCTCGGGAAGCCGGTCGACGACTTCGCCCAAGAAGATCGTGTAACTTGTGCCGTCGATAATTTCGGGTAGCGAGACGGGATTCAAACGCTTGGGCGTCGAGGAGATCAAAACTCCGTTGTTCAAGTCGATACCCGGCTGAGCTCGCTCGGACGCTAGTGCACTGCCCATCACTGCGGCGTAATCGGTATCGCCCGGATTGTCGACGATCGACGAGGGGCAGCGAAATGTGGGAATAATCGTGGCGGCAAGTTCTGCATTCCGCGGGTAGGCATCCCAGACAAGTTTGCGATCGTACGACACGGCAATCGCCGATTGTTCGATGTGAGGCAAAATCGCGGAACACCACGACTGATTGCGCTGCTGTAAGCGATCATTTCCAAGTGGCAGCGTGTTGAACGTTGCATGGAATTGGTGCAACCCGAGCGCCTGTTGATGCAAATGATTCGAGCACTGTGTACGCCGGGCCGCCTCGCGTGCTGCTTGAACACCGGACATGCTGAGCGATAAAAGGACACCTATAATGCTGATCACGACCAGCAGCTCGACCAGGGTAAATCCAGCCCGACAGCGCGTCGCAACGACGCGGTATCCGCTTGGATTGTCCCGCGTATTGGGTGACGAAAAGTTGGACGTTCTGGGTGCCATGCTTGCTAGACGCGTGCTGCGTCTCTCCGTGCGTTGTCCCCGATCGGTCCCCCGCTGGCGTGCCGGTGGGGGTGACGTTGTACCTCTGTAAGTTGTATCGTGGGTGTTCGAGATGGCAAGTCAACGATCGCACAAATTTCTATTGTTCGAAGCAAACGGCCTAAGAATTTGCGGTTCTGCTCAAGTGTGGAGATCCGCGAACGGGGGCGCATGATTTGCTACGATCATTTGCTAGTAAACGAGGGGGGCCGAACCGGGGCGGGGTAACGCAAATACCGTGTTCGACACTCTCAAACATCGTTTTGCCCACTGCAAGGGATCATCGTGTGCTGGGCTTTCTCGAGGACGCGAGAGAGTAACGAAATGGCGATTGCACCGCCCAATTTTTGTCGCGATTCGCATTCGTTTCGCAAATCCGTACAATGCATGTTCAAAATTCACCGCCGAGCTCGATAGGATCGAATGACTTCTCACGCCCCCAAAACGAGTCTTGAGTTTCGAGGTTCGCCACTGATCATTGGCGAAGTGCTGCTCGATCATTTCCCCGACGGACGCAGTATCCTTGGCGGGGCTCCCTTTAATGTGGCATGGAATCTGCAGGGGTTGGGCCGCAAACCGACGTTTGTTTCGTCGGTGGGCGATGATCCTGAGGGAAAACAGATCCGCGAGCGGATGGCAGATTGGGGAATGAAATTGGATGGATTGCAGACCAACCCGCAACATCAAACGGGAGCCGTCCAGGTCACGCTCGAAAATGGCCAACCGTCATACGACATTGTTTACCCACGCGCTTACGACTTTATTGAGCCTCCGCAGGTGAGTTCAGCAAACGCTGGCACCGGCAGGCAAGAAGCGGGGGCATCGTTATCGATCGATGATGCACATTCCATTTTCTATCACGGCACATTGGCGTGGCGAGCGCCTCAGACACGTGACACGCTGAAGTACTGGATCGCAAACTCGACCGCATCGCGGTTCGTGGATATCAATATTCGCGAGCCTTGGTTTGATTCGAAGTGGTTGCCGGAACTGCTGAGCGGTGCGGATTTCATCAAGCTGAATGATGAAGAGTTGGCGGGGATTTCCGGCTTGCCGTGTTCGTCGGAAGACGAAGTTCGCCGCGCGGTCGAGAAAATCTCAGGTCAATACGGTAGTTCGGCGGTTTACTTTATTACCTGTGGATCTCGGGGGGCATACGCGATCACGCATGACTGTGCGTTTTTTGCAGCGGCGCCAAAACCGGAATCGATGGTCGATACCGTCGGGGCGGGCGATGGATTTGCGGCCGCCACGATCGATGGCATTTTGGCTGGGATCTCTTACCAACAAGTGATTGAACGTGCGGTACGTTTTGCGGCCCGTATCTGCGGTCTCCGCGGCGCCACGACCACCGATGAATCGGTTTACGAGCTCGATCAATGAGCCACGTGGCCCGGCGGTTAGCAACCGAAATCAAACATCAAAACCAACCGAGCGGCTCACGCCGCTTCGCGACGAAAAAATAATCCCCAACGACATCATCGCCCCTTTTTTTAAGTTGTTCATTTCACTCCAACAGAAACGTCAAGGTTATGCCTGAAACGAAGACTGAAGAGCCTAGCGAAACTGCGAGTTCACGATCCCGCCGACTACTCGATCGAGAAAACGGACTCAAGATCACATTGATCAGCTTACATGGATTGATTCGTGCTCACGAACCCGAGCTTGGATGTGACGCGGACACCGGAGGTCAAGTCATTTACGTCCTCGAACTCGCTCGCGAGCTTGCTTCGCAACCGCAGGTTCGCGAAGTGGAATTGTTAACGCGGCAAATTATTGACCCCAAAGTTTCGGATGATTATGCACAACTGGAAGAAGAGATCAGCGAAAATGCCAAACTGATCCGCATCCCGTTTGGGCCGCGACGCTATCTCAAGAAGGAAGCACTTTGGCCGTACGTGGACCATTTTGTGGACCAGACTTTGGTGCATTTTCGTCGCACCGGAATTCCGGACATCATTCACGGTCATTACGCTGACGCTGGACTCGCCGGAGCTCAATTGTCGCGGTTGCTGCATGTGCCATATATCTTCACCGGCCACTCGCTGGGGCGGGTCAAGCGGCAGCGATTGTCGTTGAACAAAGATAACCTCGAATCACTGGATCGGCGTTACAAGTTCTCGCTGCGGACCGAGGCAGAAGAGATTGCGTTGGAGACTGCGTCGATGGTCGTCACCAGTACGACGCAAGAGGTTCAGCAGCAATACGAGTTGTACGATCACTACGTCCCATCGCGGATGGAGGTCATTCCACCAGGCGTTGATCTGTCTCGCTTTGCGCCCCCCGCGGCCGATTGGCCGCGGCCTGCGATCGCTGATTCGCTGGACCATTTTTTGCGAGATCCGAACAAGCCCATGATTCTGACCATGGCGCGGCCGGACGAGCGTAAAAATCTAACCAAGCTGGTCGATGTGTATGGACAAAGCGAGCAGTTGCAAAAGCTCGCCAATCTCGTGCTGATCATGGGCTCGCGTGACGACATGTTGGACCTGCCCAAGGCTCAGCGTCGCGTGCTCGATAGTGTGCTGCACCGGATCGACAAACACGATCTGTATGGACGGGTAGCCTATCCGAAAACACACTCGCCAAGCGATGTGCCGGAACTGTATCGATTTGCGGCCCAGGGCAAAGGGGTGTTTATCAACCCCGCGTTGACGGAGCCGTTTGGTTTGACGTTGTTAGAGGCTGGCGCGACAGGGTTACCGATTGTGGCGACCAACGATGGCGGGCCTCGCGATATCATCGCGAATTGCAGTAATGGATTGCTGATTGACCCGCTCGACGACGAGATGATCGAAAAAGCGTTGCTGCGAACGTTGACCGAGCCGGATCAGTGGGAGGCTTGGTCCAAGGCGGGAATCGAAGGTACGCGTAAGCATTATTCGTGGAGCAATCACGCGCACCGCTACCTGCGTGATTTGGACGATATTCTCGAGCATTCCTCGGTGCCCGCGCTGGTCAGCGCCCCACGGGCGCGTCGTTTGCCTGAATTTGACCGGTTGATCGTTACCGATTTGGACAATACGTTGTCGGGTGATAACGAGGCGCTTGCCGAATTTGCGGCGATGCTTGAGCAAAATGACCACATTGGGTTTGCCATCGCCACCGGCCGGCGGCTCGACAGTGCGATGGAATTGATCGAGCAGCTCGGGCTGCCACGTCCCGACGTGATCGATACTGACGCCGGAACGCAGTTGCACTACGGCAAAAAGTTGACTCCCGATCGCAGTTGGCGAAAGCAGATCGATTACGCCTGGAAGCCGGACGAAATTCGCAAGGTGTTGGATGAAATCCCAGGTTTATTTCGACAGGACGACTCGCATCAGTCCGAGTTCAAAATAAGCTACGAGATGGACACCAAGGTGGCGCCATCGACGATGCAGATCAAGAAACATCTGCGGTCCGCTGGATTACGTGCTAAGGTTCTGTTGTCATTGGGCATGTATCTTGACATTATCCCCGTCCGTGGCGGCAGCGAGATGACGATCCGCCATTTGATGTGGAAATGGGGCTTTTCGGCCGAGCATGTGTTGGTCGCTGGCGACAGCGGAAACGATGCTGGCATGCTGCAAGGCCGCAGTCTGGGGGTTGTTGTCGCCAATTACAGTCCTGAATTGAACCGACTTCGCAACCATCCTCGAATTTATTTTGCCGAACACTCGCACGCGCGAGGCATCATCGAAGGCATCGAGTATTACAACTTTTTAGAGAATATCGTAATTCCCAATGATCAGATCGAATCCTAAAGGAATCCGCAACGGCAGCATCGTGTCGCACGCCAGCGGACTCTCTTACGAAGCCGATCTCTCGTTACGACGCTTGTCGCCTCGGTTGCAAGCGTTTTGGGATAGCCGGGATGCCGATGAAGAGCTGCGTCACGAATTCGGACTGCGGCTGGTCGACAATTGGGAAGAACTCTTTGCGCTGTTGTATCAGCTGTATGGCACACGGTACGACTTCTTCTATCATCTCGAACAGATTCTGATCACGGCGGCCGAGGCTTGGTTGGACCGTCCGGCCGAGCTGCGCGAACTGGATCGCCACCGCATTAATGAACCCGATTGGTTTGTTTCGGAAAAGATCGTGGGGGGTGCGTTGTATGTCGATTTGTTCAGCGAGAATCTTGGCAAGCTCGCCGATTCGATTGACTATTTCAAAGAGCTTGGGCTGACTTATCTGCACCTGATGCCGTTGTTCGCGGTTCGCCCCGGCGATAACGACGGCGGTTATGCGATTAGTAATTATCGCAGTGTCGATCCGCGGCTTGGCACCATCGATGACTTGCGTAACTTGGCGACCGAGCTTCGCAAGGCTGGCATTGTCTTGGTGCTGGATTTTGTTTTCAACCACACCTCGGATGACCACGATTGGGCCAAACATGCGCAATCAGGTGACCCCGAGTATCAAAACTTTTATTACATCTTTCCTGATCGCACGCTGCCCGACCAATACGAGCGGACGCTTCGCGAGATCTTTCCCACCGTTCGTCGCGGTAATTTTACCTGGCACGATGGGATGCAAAGTTGGGTGTGGACCACATTCAACAGTTTCCAGTGGGATTTGAACTACAGCAATCCGTCGGTGTTCCGTGCGATGCTGGAAGAAATGTTCTTTATCTCGAGCACCGGCATCGACATTTTGCGGCTCGACGCCGTGGCGTTTGTTTGGAAACAAATGGGCACCAGTTGTGAGAATCTGCCCGAAGCTCACACGCTGATTCAAGCCTTTAGCCGACTCGCCCGCATTGCGACACCCAGTTTGTTGTTCAAATCCGAAGCGATTGTGCATCCCGATGACGTGGTGAAATACATCAGTCCCGAAGAGTGCCAAATTTCGTACAACCCCACGCTGATGGCGTTGTTATGGGAGTCGCTCGCCACGCACGAAACCCGTTTGTTGACGCGATCGCTGAGCCATCGCCACAAATTGCCCAAGCACACCGCGTGGGTTAACTATCTGCGTTGTCACGACGACATCGGGTGGACGTTTGACGACGCCGATGCTGCGGCTTTGGGGATCAATGCCTACGACCATCGCCAATTTCTGAACCAGTTTTACACCGGCCAATTCAAAGGCTCATTCGCCCGCGGCGTTCCTTTTCAAGAGAACCTCGAAACCGGCGATATGCGAATCGCTGGCACGCTCGCCTCATTAGCGGGACTCGAGCATGCGATCGAAGAAGGCGACGAGAACGAAAAAGAGATGTCGATTCGCCGGATGCTGTTGCTGCAAGGGATCACGCTCAGCATCGGTGGCATCCCGCTGCTGTATTTGGGCGAAGAATGGGGGATGTTGAACGATTACGATTTCGTCAAAGACCCTGCCAAGGCCGGCGATACCCGCTGGGTGCATCGGCCGCGAATGCAGTGGGAATTCTTGCACGAACTGAATGACACGATCGCTTCGGGCAGCGGTTCGATTCGCAAACGCATCTTTCGATCCCTGCAAAAATTGATCGCAACGCGAAAGGCGTTGCCCGCGTTGGCGGGGCAGCAAATGGAATTGGTGGCGACCGGCAACGTTCATCTGCTTAGCTTTATCCGCATCAACGAGAGTTATCGATTGATCGTGATCGCGAACTTTACCGATCAACCTCAGTCGGTCGATGGCAACCGATTACGAACGGTTGGTCTCGGACGCTTCTTCAAAGACGCGTTGACCGATCGTGAATTCGGAACCAGCGAGGATATCGTGTTGGATGCTTATGAAACTTTGTGGTTGATGCGAGTGTAAATAAAAAATGGATTTGAAAGTACTGGCAACCGACTTGGACGGCACCTTCATTCCGCTGGAGGATCACGACGATAATCGACGCGATCTGAGCGAAGTCCAGCGGTTTTTGAGCGAGCACGCGATGGAGTTGCTGTTCGTTACCGGACGCCATTTTGCATCGGTCCAAGACGCCATTGCCGAGCACGCGTTGCCGTCACCCGAGTGGATCATTTGTGACGTCGGAACGACGATCATGCGCCGCGTTGATACTGGGGCCCAGGTCGATAATGGGGCCCAGGTCGATACGGGATCATTGCCTGGCGAATCGATGCAGCGGGTCCAGGCGTATCACGACGATTTGGCGGCGATTGTCGGCCCGATCGCGACAACGGATCTAATCAAAGAGTTTTCTGGGATCGCGGGGACGCGGGTTCAAGAGCCTGAGAAACAGGGGCCGTTTAAGCTCAGTTATTATGCCGACGCGTCGCATTTGGAATCGATCGTCGACGGGTTTCAGCAGAAATTGGAACGAATCTCGGCGCCTTATTCGATTATCGCCAGTGTCGATCCCTTTAACGGTGACGGATTGATCGATCTGTTGCCGCGGGGTGTTTCGAAAGCCTACGCACTGCGTTGGTGGGCCGAACACATGACGCTGCGTCCCGAGGCGATTGTATTCGCCGGAGATTCCGGTAACGATTTAGCCGCGTTGACGGCTGGATACCGAGCGATTGTGGTCCACAACGCATCGGACGAATTGAAGCAGAATGTCAGCGAGGCACATCGGCGCGCCAACACCGCCGACTACGTCTTTCTCGCCAATCAAAAAGCGACCAGCGGCGTGATGGAAGGTCTAAAGCACCACGTCACAAAGGTCCGTTAGTCTCTTCCCGTCGTCGTGAAAGTCGCGAAGACTTTTCGGTTGTATGACGTCGATCCCGGTTGCAGCCTATCCCACTTCGGTGATCCGGTGGGTTGGGACGGGACGGCCGGGACGGAAGGCTTGCGTTTGACGTACTTCTGTTTTTGCACCGTGGCGTTCACACGCTTGCTCGACAGCCGATTCGACCAATGTTTGCAATTGTGCCGGATCGATAGCCACGCGCGCGTTGACGACCAATTCCGCAGCCTTCGTTTTGTGTTCCGAAGGGAGCGACAACTCTGCACTCGTATCACTGCTGACCAGATTCGCGACTGCGTGTGCGCCATCGGATAATCCGATCGCTTTTAAATGTGCCGTTTCTGCAGTCGCGTTGGCCAGTGACGTCTGCAGCCGATTGACAATGTCGAGCACCAACGCGTCCAGGTCAAATTCGGACTCACCCGTCGCCGTCAAACTCATGTTCAACCACCCGAGTTCTGCTTCGCCCTCGGCGTACACGTCATAGTCCATCTCCAAAATACGGCGACCAAACTCGCCGCGTTGATCCAACAACTCTAAGAACGCGTCAAATCCGTCACCCGTTTTGGCTGATATTCGCAGCAGAGGGACGTTCGGCGCCTCGCTCGCTACCAAGCGGGTCAGCTCATCCAATTCTTGTTCGGACAACTCATCGGCCCGATTGATCAAGACAAAATCGGCTTCTTCCAATTGCTTTTTGAAGATGTATGCCGCTTTCGGAGAGAAGCCCGCTTTCGGATCCCCCTTTAAAATCCGCCGACCATGACTCGGTTTTAAAATCACTCCGTACGGCGCCACATCAAAACGATCACCAAACAATTGCATCAGCGGCCGCACGACTGTGGCGACAAGGTCGGTACAGCTGCCGACCGGTTCGGCCAAGATCACATCAGGCTTGTCATCACATTGCAGTTGATCAGTCGTGTTGGTTAGCTCGTTGAAATTACAGCAGAAACAGGCCCCGGCGACCTCTCCGACTTGGAACCCTTGGCTTCGCAGCGTATGGGTGTCGACCAAATCGGTAGCCTGGTCGTTCGTCACGATGCCGACCTTCAAGCCTTGCTGTTGATAAGCACGAGCGAGCCGTGCGATCGTTGTCGTCTTTCCCGCACCGAGAAAACCGCCAACCATGATGAACCGAATCGATGACATCGTATTGCTCTTGAGGAGGAAGAAAGAAGAGGGGAAAAAAAAGGGGGAAGCAGTGGGTGTGTGTGTCAGCTGCGGGGGTGACACGTGAACGGTCACCACTTTCCGGCCGGATGCTTAGGGTTGGTTCAAATCACGCGAATGATCGGTGACACCGGTGTCGTCAGTGACGGAGGCCACCGCGGGGCCGAGGACGCGTTGATACAGTCCGATCCCCAACACCGATCCGGCGATCGGCGAAATGATGTAAACCGTCAAAAATCCGGTAGGGGTGGGGCCCGGTAACGCGATCGATCCCCAGCCAGCATAATACGCGAAGAGTCGAGGCCCAAAATCGCGAGCCGGATTGAAACAAGCTTGCGTCAATGGTGCGATCACACAGATTAACGCGGCCACCGTCAGTCCAATGAACACGGGAGCCAAGTTTTTCGGGCCTTCGACGTTTCGTGGATCGGTGACCGCCACGACGACCAAGCCAAGAATCGCGGTCCCAATGACTTCGGCTAAACAAGCGACAGATTCCGAGACACGTGTGTTGTAATCTCGGTGCATCTGACTGTTGTAAAGCTCATCCCCGCCCGCCATCCAGCCTGGATTGGGAAAGTACTCGCCGTAACACATTGCCGTTATTTCGCTGCCCGGTCCGCCACGCACGACTTGCTTCTGAGCTTCTTTTTCGACCAAATAGGGTTGGAACAATGTGTACAGAGTCACCGCGGCAATCATCGCTCCGGCCAATTGCGACACGATATAGGGTGCCACGCGTGACCAGGGAAACAATCGCCATGTCGCCAAGCCGAGCGTGATCGCAGGATTGATATGCGATCCACTAATTGGGCCAACGACGTAGATCGACACCATGATCGAAATGCCCCACACGATGCCTACCTGCCACAAACCTTGCAGGTCACCGGTCAACACGGCGACGTGCACCGCGCCACAACCAAACAAGATCAACAGGAACGTGCCGATGACCTCGGCGACACAGCACGAGAATAACGAACGAGAGTTCATGGATATGGATGACGAATCTAATCTTGGAGCGAGAATCAGACAGCACCCCCGATCGATGGTATCACGATCGATGGCATCACGTTCGACTACATCACGTAGGGAGGCGGCGATGACAGGGACGGCAACGAGTATACCACCGCTTTGCCACCGCATTGTGCCACAATCAAACCGCTTCCATGATACTTCGATCGCCCACTTTTCCGCTTTTCCTCTTGCCGTTTGTCCTGTGCGCCCCGCAATTAGACATCAGCGTAAACTGAAGTCAACCAGTCTGTGCAGGGTCTGCAAGCGGTTAGCGTGAACGCGTCTTGGTTCCGTCGGGATTGCGGCCGCTCGTCCCCGTGTACGTGAAATCGGTCGCGTTGTACGATTGAGGAAACCAGCCGCACCCGCCAATACCCCAATCCGCCAAAGTTTCGTCGAACGCGGCGGCGGAATGATTCGCTGGTCTCGTCGTTGATTGCGGTAAGGATCAACGCTGTTCTCTGAAATCCATTTCACGCTGTGGTCGCCAATCCGTTGTTAAAGCATCTCTATTTGACTGGCTATCGAGGTACGGGAAAAACATCCGTGGCGACGCGGTTGGCCGACGCGCTTGGTTGTCCCGTGGTCGATCTGGACGTCCGAATTCAAAGTCATGCGGGGTGCAGTATTCGCGATATCTTCGCCGACTCGGGGGAACAAGGCTTTCGAGATCTCGAATCCGAGATGTTGAACATCGTTGCGGCGGAACCGCCATCGATCGTGGCTCTTGGTGGTGGTGCGATTTTGCGAGAGTCCAACCGCCAAAAGATCCGATCGAGCGGTCATTGCATTTGGCTGGTCGCGACCGCAGAAACGCTTGCGACTCGAATCGCGGGTGACGCCGGTACCGCCGCGAATCGGCCAGCCCTGACCCAGCTTGGCCAACTCGACGAGATTCGCGAACTGCTGGCATTCCGCGAGCCGCTGTACAGTGATGCGGCCGATGTGCAGATCGATACTTCGGGTAAAACGCTCGAGCAAGTCAGTGCGGAAGCATTGACGCTTTGCCGCGAGAACCGTTGGTGCTAATACAACGGGCGACATTGTCCCCGCAAACATGGTTTTGCTGTAGAATACTCTGCGTACGCCGTCGCCATTTGGTTTTTGGGATCAACTCGTAATTCGAGCCCGCGGAAATTCGGCAAATAAATGCCGCGACCGAGGCGTTTGATCGGTTTTGGCGCGGACCCCCAAAATTTGTACGTCCACGAACTGCTCGCCCCCCAGGAGTCTTGGATTTCATGTTTTCGCGTCATCAGTGGACGATTGTCGTATTGTTTTTGGCGCTCGGCGTTTTTACGGCGAACACGTTCGACAGCTGGACATCGCTTGTCGTCATTTCGGTCGTTGCGTCTGCAGCGGCGTGGATTCAGCGATTGTTAGAACAGCACTATCGCACGTCGGACGGTTCGTTGAGACGGTCTTGGTGGCGATCGCGTCCCTTCGCCTTGTTCACAGGACTGCTCTGTCTGACGACGATTTTTGTGGCGCACGCGGTGCCCTATTTGACCATGAAATCGATCAACCCCTTTGGGATGGGGGCCGAGTTGTTGTCCCATACCGCATTGGCATGGATCGCGTACTTGTGGGTGATGCGGCGTGCCGATGGACATGGCTTGATGTTGGTGTTGGGATTGATCATCGTCTTACTGAGTGTGGCGGCGGGGGGCGTGAGCAAGAGTAACGCGGGGCAAACCACCATCGCGTTCTGCATCTGTCTGGGGTACGCGATAGCGTCACAGAACATTCTCGGGCGAGGTGCGTTCTGGAAAGCCTCGGCGGTATCACGATTGGGTTCCGCAACGACGTCGCGTCGAATCTCGAGCTTGGATGGCTCGGAGACAGCGGTTGTTGGAAATCCTAACCGCACCGCAACGGTGCTCTCGGCGTTGACGTTGTCGGTGATTGTGATTGTGACCGGCGCGATCGCTCAAACCACCAACTCGGCTTTGCCGCGAGTGCAATCGACGATCCAGTCCACGTTAAAGAGTTCGCTGGATAGCACGTTCAGCAACATTGCGGTCTCCGGAACTCGCTATGTCTACGGATCGACGATTGGTTCGATCCGTCACGGCAAAACGGCCAGCCCCGATGAAGTCGCTCTGTGTGTTTTCTCATCCGATTCGCCTGGCTATTTGCGAGGCACTGCGTTTGACTACTACGAGAACCGTCATTGGCACGTTGCCACCCCACAAGTGGTTGACGAATTTGCCTACCAGACCTCGCTGATGAACCGCACCGTGACTGCCGCGGGGCCGGGGACAACCGTATTGAAGAGTAGTCGTGCATCCAAGCTGCAGCGGTTCGACTTGACTTCGCAAACCGACGAAGATGCCGGTACCGATCCGGTGCGAACGATCGAAGTACGAAACATTCCCTTCAAAGGAACCACGGTGTTCATGCCGCTGGGCAGCCGCTGGATCGAAGCACACAGTGGCAGCGTGGTGGTGACTCACCATGGTTTGATCGATCATGGTATTGATGTTACCAGCCCTTACGTCATCGCGACTGCGACCCAGCCGCCCGAAGACGAATTGGATCTGATTCGATTGCAATTGTTGACTCATGTCCCGAACCGATTGAATCGGATTCTAAAACCGCTGGCCTACGAAATCTGTGGCGATGAAGTGGATGTGCGAAAGAAGGCTGACAAAGTGGTCCAGTTCTTTCTCCGTAACTTCGACTACTCGTTGAACCCGACACTACCACCGAATCGAGCGGATCCGCTGCTCTACTTTTTCGAGAAACGGCATGCGGCACACTGCGAATACTTTGCTTCAGGTACGGTCGCGTTGTTACGTTCTCAGGGAATTCCGGCACGCTATGTGACCGGATATGTTGTCGACGAATTAGAACCGGACAAGAAGTTTTGGGTCGCTCGCAATCGTGACGCTCACGCTTGGGCCGAAGCTTACGATGCAAAAACCCGAACGTGGTTCCCCGTCGAATCGACCCCTGGGCATCGTTATTCGACGCTCACAGTTGACCCGACCGATGACCAATCGCATAGCCCGTCATGGTCACCGCAACTTGACGACGAAACGATCGCCGACTCGGTTGTCTCGTCGATCAGCGCGTTTCTGGTTGCCATTCGCGCGAACAATCCGGTGCTGGCGATTTTCCGCGTCATGCAAGCACCGATGTTTCTGGTTTTGTCGGTCATGGTTTGGCGGCGATCACGTCGAATCCAGTTGGATTTCGCCGATCCCGCAGACCGTAGGAGTCACAAAATGCTGAGAAAAATGGACCGCCGAATGAAGCGGTTATCGTTGACCCGTGCAGCCCATGAAACGATGCACCAGTTCGCCGATCGCATTGAAACACTCGATCTGAGCAGCGGTAAACTAAAGCGTGAATCGGTCGCGGCCACCGCGGAATGGTACCGCGAGTTCGCTCAGGCTCGTTATCAAGGAAAAACTCCCAGCGCTGTGCCAAAGATCTAGCGTGACCATGGCGGTGGGGCCAGGCGGTAGACCAGCAACGGTGATTTCACTTCTGCACCATGGCTTATAAAAGCCAAATAAAAAACGCGGCGGACCATTGGGTCCGCCGCGTTTTTTGTTTCTCTGCGTTGATGCCACGTTATCGCGTGAACGAGCTCGCAGGCATGGTCGCACTTGCCGGCAACACGCCCTCTTCGGTTGGCGGGGTCGCCATTTTCAGTTCGACCGAAGGCGTTGACGATTTCTCGGCCAACATCGAATTGCGGAACGCTTGCACCGGTGCTTCTTTGGTTTGCGCCGCAGTGCGTGGCGAACGCCGCTGGATCGTCGTGGTGGTTAACCCCGAAGTTCGAGTGTTGATCGAAGCTGCGGCGTCACGATACTCTTGGTATTGAGTCGATAATTTCCGCTCGGCTTTCGCAAGCGTCACTTCCGGTGACTCTTTCCCAGGCAGCATCACGGTCGCGGGAACGCCTTGAACTGTCACCCCTTCTTTCGTGCGGAACGATGCCACAAGCGAAATTCGGCGAGCTTCACCACCCACTGCGTCCCATGGTACCCAAATGCTATAGGATGCCCCGAGATCGCATTGGCTGAAATGGCGTGTGAACTGCTCGGGCGTAAATTCAAACCGCTTCGTTGCTTTATCACTTGTCTCTGCGTTTTCATCAAATCCATGAATCACAAGCGTACCATCGACAGGCACGGCGTGTGATTTTTCATTGTAGAAGAAGATACGTCCCCCGAACCCACGCGTTGGGGTTCGATTGGTTTGTACCAACGTGTCCGGAGTCCAAGTCGCCGCCATTTTGACAGGATTGGGGTAGGGTTCTGGGACTTCGTCTTTCTTCTTGGCCCATGGCATTTTCTCGGCGAGCGATCCGCCTGGTTTCTTAACGCGTTTACCATCGGGGCCGACGGTGATACAACCGACCAGCGAACAAATCATTGCCACGGCAAGTGATTTGACTGCCACATGGCATAGCAAACGGCTAAGGGATCGCCGTCGGGCGACGCTGGCACTGGATGCGTTTTCTAAATAGGTCATTATCGAATCCATGTTTGCGGGGAAATGCTGGGGATCGCTTGCACCGGTTGGGCAGCAGGTTGAACTTCAGCGGCCGTGGGAACGACCGCTCCTAATCGCTGAGGACGATCGCTTGACGCGGCAGCGTAGTCGATCGTTTTGCCAGCGTTTGCGTTCTGCATCCAGCTGACTTGGTTCGCACTCGATTCGGTTCCCGTTTGCGTGTAAGGATTCATCGCGGGGCCGCTAATCGGCGGGCGACTGTTCCCCGATTGATTGGGCACATCGAGATTCGGTGGCGATTGCCACTGGACTTCCCCTTCGTTACCGTGCTGAGTCAACGGTTGACCTGGACGCGGTTGACCGGTTCCTCGTGGTGCGACAGCGTTGGGTAATCCGTTTGGCTGCATTCGATTGCTTCGCGTTTGCGGGATGCCTCGCGGCATTGCATGCTCGGGCACCGTCGATGATTCGTAGATCACTGGCGAATCGTTGAGGGAAGAACCCGCGTCGATCATGGTCGGTTGATCCGAGATGATGACCGACGATGAATTCACACCCGCCGGAGGGCAATACTCTTCGCCATTCATCAGTTCGCCTTGATGGAACTGGTCCACGGTCGGTTGCAAGTCGGGATAGATCGTGCCACCGGTTGCCGGTCCCCACAATCCATAGCCGCCACTCAAACCAACGTCACCGTGCATTTCAACCACATCGGCCAGACACCAACTCATACGGCTCGACTCGGTTGCTTTGACGTAATCCAAGTCCTCTTCGCCGGTAACCAGCATCGGAGTCATGATCACGAGCATTTCTGAACGACGTTCAAACTCTTGGTCGTACTTAAAGAAGTAGCCCAACAACGGGATATCGGCGAGGTAAGGAACTCGGCGGCTAAAGTTGCTACGGGTTTTTTGGATCAAACCACCAAAGATCACCGTTTGGCCACTGTAGGCAGCGACAGTTGATTGTGCAGTGGTGACCAAAATGTCCTGGATCAACACCGAGCCGTCGCCCGTAGGAACCTGGGTTCCGTTGGAAGCGTCACGATCCGAGCGTGTGGCGTCAATGTCCATGATGATCAAACCATCCGCACCGACACGAGGCCGAACTTGCATGATCAAACCAACCTGCAACGGTTCGGTGACGACTTGGTTTCCGGAGATTCCATTTTGGATGACTCCCGTCACTTGCGCGATCGTACGTCCGACCTGAACTAGTGCTTCGGTATTGTCCATCGTCATGACCTGAGGACGGCTGAGAATCTGCAGACGTCGTGCGTCTTGCAGCGTTCGCAGGAGCAAACTGACCGACTCACTTGCCGCACTTAGTACGAAGCCACCGTAGTTGAGATTACCGTTGGTGGTACCGACACCGAAGCTGGTCAAACCGCGCCCTGCCAAACTCTCTTTGCCAAACGAGCTGACGTTGGGCGTCCCGTTACCGTTGTAGTTGAATCCAGGTGTTGACGATGGAAACGCATTCGAAGCGGTGCCACGGTCAAACATCAGCGAGTCCTGCAAGCCAATCTCGCCACCCACTTCGAAAATGTCATCCAAACTGACCTCGGCAAGCAATACCTTGATCAGCACCATAGGGGGACGTCGGTCAAGTTTGTCGATCAATCCACGCACATCTTCATACAATCGCGGCGAAACACTCAGCAGCAAGCTGTTGGTAACCGGTTCAGACACCACGACTAGATCGCGATCGGGAAGGTCATAAGGACCAAGTCCGCCCTGTTGGAACTGCTGGATCGTATTGACGCCTTGCGAGCGTTGTTGAACGTATTGCTGGATCGCTGCGGCGACCGTGTCGCTGGCTTGATGACGCAGCCAAATCACTTCGGTGATGCGTTCCGAGAATCCCGCACCGTCGAGTCGCAGCAAAATGCTCTCGACGACTTCGAGGTCTTCGGCCGAACCGCTGGCGATGATGCTGTTGGTTCGCAGGTCGGTGCTGAATCGCAACGGAACAAGCGAACTGTCGCTACCGGCGGTCGTCGTGGGCAGTCCACCGAGGTTGCCTGCACCGATGCTGGTGCCGCTGGTCGCGGCGTCATCACCAAATAGTTGCGTCAACGCGGTTGTCAATTGAACGGCGTCACCATTTTCGATCGTGAACACTTTGACAAGCGAATCGATGCCGGGAGCTTTATCAAGCTGGCGAATCAGCTCGCCGATCAACGGCATGCTGGCTGCCGGAGCTCGTACGACAATCGAGTTGGCTCCGGGATCGGCGGTGATCACGGCGCCTGCAAGGATGCCCGAATCAAGGATCTGATTTCCGTCACCGTCCACGGCAACCATCGACAACGACGTCGATGGCGTGGTCACGTTGGAATCGCCTCCGGATTCGCTCTCGCCATTGATTGCGGATTGGATCACGGGGGCCAAGTCTTCGGCAACCGCATTGGTCAGCGGGAAGATTTTGATTTCGCTTTGAGCCGAGACTTGTTGCACGTCAAGATCGTTGATCAGCCGAGTCACCTCTTCCATGTCACGAGGTGCACCGCTGACGATCAGCGAATTGGTGCGGTAATCGGCCAGCACGCGAACCCGAGGTCCGATGCCGGGGCGAAGATCGTCGCTGCCTCCTGGTCGGTCGACAAAGAAACTGCGAATCGTTTCTTCGGCATCGGAAGCCGAAGCGTGTTGCAAACGAAAGATTCGCAACCGGCTGGTCTCGTCGACAGGAATATCGACTTTGGCAATCAAATCACGGACGCCGTTGATCGCTTCGGCGCGGCCAATCAGCAGCAGCGAGTTCGGCGAATCGAGTGCCGTGATACTGACTTCGCCTTGACGAGCGGAAAGCACATCGTCGTACAGTTGCTTCAGCAGTGTCGCGACGGCGTTGCTATCGGCATGCCGCAAATTGACCACTTCGATATCGGGTCGAGTCAAGTCGCTCTGTTTTTCGATTTCCTTGATGACTTCCATTACCCGTTCGACGTCGCGTTTTGCTCCGCGGATAATGATCGTGCCCAGCTCGGGAACGAATTGAATTTGGGTGTCGCCAATGACACCCGATCCGCCTTGTTCGTCGGACTCCGCGTCGTTGTTTTGGGGAGCCGCATTGGCAGCCGGGGCGGCGGGGGTGGCGGGGGTGGCGGCAGCGTCTTGTTGAAAGACTGCGTTTTGGAAGGCGTTTTCTGCGGTGATCGGTTTCACCCGGCGAGCATCCAATTCGCCCAGCAGGCGGATGGCGCGCTGGATCGGTGCG
The DNA here is from genome assembly GCF_039541335.1 of Novipirellula rosea. Classification (NCBI taxonomy): domain Bacteria; kingdom Pseudomonadati; phylum Planctomycetota; class Planctomycetia; order Pirellulales; family Pirellulaceae; genus Novipirellula; species Novipirellula rosea. The sequence continues at coordinate 62,681 of NZ_BAABGA010000022.1, forward strand.
GGTTCGGCGTTTTCAAGCCGCATCAGCTCGGTGATCTTGGATTGATCGTGCGACGGAGCGTCTAACGTGTTGATGACTTTCTGCCACCCTTTTTGGTTTTGTTGGGCAGCCATCACGGTCACCATGTTACGACGTCGATCGACCTCGACCGTGGTGCCCTGCAGCGGAGCCGCGCTGAGCTGAAACGATGCGCGTTCGCCGTTGCGGGTCGTCGTGATCGGCAACGGAAGCCCTGCGAGTCGCTTCAAGTCGTCTTCGAATTCACGCCAAGTCACGTTTTTCAGCTGAACGTGCACCGGGCCCGTCGCTGAAGCTTGCTGGACCGCCTCGGAATTCATTAGCGATTGAACATCCGCAGCAATTTTGCGTTGCGCGGATTCGGGGGCCATCACCACCAATTGATTGTTCTTCGCATCGGGTGAAATTTGCACCCCCGGCACGTCGCGATAGATCAAGCTAAGCTTGGTCGCAATCGAGCGTGACTGGGCCGCGGGAACCGAAAGTTTGCGAAGTGCGGGGCCTGATGCATCTTGGGCGTTTACCAAATTGGTACACGGTACCAACGTAAATCCAAGTGTCAGGGTGCTGAGGATCCATCGCCGCATTTGCGACCACCTTTACTGTTGATCGAGAGACGTACTCCATGAACGAACCTACGTGCGCTCTAGCCCGTTCAATAGGAATCATCGGATCAACCGGAACAATCGCTACAGTCAAAATCAACCGCAATCCTTGACATCAATGGAAATTGAGAGAAAGCGAAATGGGTGAGCCACATCGCCCAACACTGTGAAGCATCTTCTGTAGCTACCTTCGCTAGAAGGTGCTGCGTCGCGATTGCGCGGCAACTATCCACGCTCTTGCGAGCGTAGCTACAAAACGCAAATGCCGGAAATTGCCGGCTCTGAATGCATGATCGCGTTAGGCTAAATGGCCAAAAAAAACGCACGGGACGCTTGAAACCGTTCTTGAGCGGTTTCCTGCGTCCCGTGCGTGATTTTCGTTGACGGTTGCGGTTTGCGGCGTTCGCTCGGGGGCTGCCGAGTCGATTTCGAGTTGCCGAGTCGATTTCGAATTGCCGCGTCGATTTAGCCTTGCAAGTTCAGCCCGCCGGAAATTGGGGTGTCGGTGGAAATCGGAGCGGCCGTCGTGCCTGCAGCGGACGCGGCAGGCATTTTTGCTAGCGTCTCGTTGGCACAGACCATTCGCCACGTATCCGCTTCGATCTCTAGGATCTCACGCAGCTCGTCAACCGCATCGGCATCGCTGTTTTGTTCGGCAAGCAACAGGTGTTTGGCGAGAAAAACGTACAGATCGGCTACCTGATTGCAGACCCCTTCTTTGCTGGTGATGCCCGACAACAATTCGGTGATCAAATCGAATAGTTTCAGCGAGTATTCGTTGTTGCCCTTCTTTTCCGGTTGCGTCCGCCATGCATTGGCGAGCACGCGAGCGACCTCGACCGAGCGTTCGAGGATCATCAATCGTAAACGAGCCGGCGTCGCATGTTGGATGCTCGATTCAAGATAGCCATCGGTCGAACGCCGCGATTGTTTGTAACCGCTAGGTTGGTAATTCGATGCGGCATGCGAAGGGGAATAGGACATGCGTTACCTGCCTCCTTGCAGGAATGATTAATTCAGGAGAGAAAGAATAGGAAGATTACGTAGGAATCGTGATTCGCTCAATTTGCGACAAATACGACGAGTTGCCTTGGATTTTACCGATCGCTTCTTCGGTGGCGTAAAACTGTTTCAATAACCGTTCGCGTTCATTGTCGAGTCGGTCGTTCAGCGCCTCGATTCGCGCGTTATTTTGCGTGATCTGCGCCCCTAATGTTTCGGTACGCCCGATCAATAGACTGTTCGAAACTCCCGCAATTCGATCGGCGACCGAATCGAGCCGGTCCGAAAGGCCGGTTTCCGAAGTGGTGAAGAACGCCTCGACCGCTGCGGAGTCGTCGCTCATCGCGTCACTAAATTTCTCAGCGTCGAATTCGAGTTTTCCTTCGCCATTGAATCGAATCCCAACACTACCAAGCGACTTTAAATCGCCCGCCTGAGTGATCGTCCCCGACAGCAACCGGCTGTACGAATCGCGGATCCGATTGGCTTCGCTCGACCCAAACAGCAACCCCACCTCTTGAGCCTCGGCGTTGAAATACGTCAGCGAATCGAGTTTTTCAATCAGTTTGTTGTATTGATCGACAAAGGTTTTGGTCGCATTGGAGACCACGGTGGGATCGTCCTTGACCGAAATCGTGATTGGATCGGTCGATAATTCTTTGAGCGTCAAACTGATGCCGGTGGCAGAGTCGGTGACATCATCATCTGCCGGTCCCACCAAGGCGGAAACCGATTGTCCTGCGATCGTTTGCGTGGTGGCTTCGCCGGCGATGCCCAAATCCGAGGCGGATCGGCCGATACCAACATCTTCGATTGTCAGTGTTTCGCTGCCGCCGGCGGTATCGACGACGGAAATTCCTGTCCCATCGGCATTAATCGATGCAGTGACGCCGATCCCGAGATTGTTGATCGCCGCGGTCAACTGGCCGACCGTCGTGATCCCTTCGACTCGCAAATTCACGGCGCTCGTTTTTCCAAGACTGTCGGTGACTTTGAAACTTCCGAGCGAAATCCCCTTGCCCCCCTTCAGCGAAGCAAGCGGAGTCGATCCGTTGATTTGACTCGATTGTTCACCGTCGGTCCCGAGGTCAAATACGCCATCGCTAGAACTGACGTACCGCTCGGTTCCCCCGTCGGTCGAAACGGCGATCAAAGCGTCCGCACCACGCGATTCCGTTCGTAAGTCGAGACTAAATCCTGTTGTATTGATAGCAAGTTTTCCGGCCTCGCCACCGCGTTGACTGCGAATCCGCAACGAGAACGATCCATCGTCATTCGTCTGGATCGATGCGGTGCCGTAGCGGCCGTCGGTGTTGATCTTGCTGACCAACGATTCAAGCGTATCGTCGGCGGTCACTTCGATCACATCGGCGCTGGTGCCGACGATGGCCGATTTGGTTTGTCCGCCAATCGTTTGATTCGTCGCAGTTCCGGCAATCTTCAAATCCGACGCTGTCGTCGCGGTTCCGCTATTGGCAATCGTTAATTTGCCGCTGCCACCTGCGTTATCGACGATCGAGATCCCATCGCCATTTTCGCTGATCGATGCGGTGACATCAGCCGACAATGCATTGATTTTGTCGATCAATTCGCCGACATTTTTCGCCCCAGCCGTTTTCAGATTGATCGCGCCAAGGACACCCTTGCTGTCCTTGATCGTGAAACTGCCGATGTTGACCCCGAGACCTCCATTGAGGTCTTCGAGCAGCGTATCACGCGTGACGTTTTGTCGATTTAGGTTTTCGCCAACGACAATATCATCGGTCGTCGATGCGGTCAGCCCGAGTTGCGATGCGGTGTCATCGGCGGCGTCGATCGTGAAGTTGCCGGTGCCGCCAGAAACGTCACGCACCTGAAAACCGTTTCGCGCGTCATTCAGTCGTACGGTTAACTTTAACCCCGACGCGGAAATCGCGTCGATCACTTCGCTGGTCGTCGTCGCGGATGACAAGTCGATGCTGGCCGAGGAACCGTCCGAAAGCGTGATATCCAGATTGGTCAGCGGGCCGACGCCGCTGCCGCCAGCCAATTCACTCAGTGCTGCGCCGCGAACCGATTCCGTCCCATCGGGAAGATCCAGCTCGAGTCCCGTCACGGTGCTGCTAGCAACATCGACACCCCAAATGCCGAGGTCCGCGGCAGTTTCGGCGTCGCCGAGTTGCTCGACGATCAAATTGCTGTCGGTCGAGCCCGTGTTGTCGATCAATTGCAGCGAATTGCCCGACGTGGTCGCTCGCACGTTGATATCGGCGTCGTTGATCAGCGAGATCACATCGTCCATGTCTCGCGCACCGGAAAAATCGATCTCTGCCGATTTTCCCGAACGGTCGGTGATCCGCACGACGCCCGGTTCAACGCCGCGGCCATTATTCAGACTCGAAAGCGCCACCGAATTATCGATCAGACTTTCGCCATGATTGATACTGATTTGGCCCGTAAACCCCAATGCGGTATCGGAAGCACTGAATCGCTGTAGAGACGTGGTGTTATGAGTCGACGCCGTTTGCAGTGTCCGCACCACATGGGTACCAACCTGGGCTGCACTTCCGCTTTTGACCGACAACGCATCGCTGTTGGACGACGTTGAGGTCTTGCTTTTAAACAGCGTTGAACTCGACAACCGATTCCCGGCAAGCTGGACGCCAATCACGGACGCCGTCAACTCGGCAATCGCCGCTTGTTTATTTGCCAGCAATTCGGTGCTGGCGACCAAACGGTCACGCGGCTGGGCACTGATGGCAATCAATTGATCGACCGTACCGACGATATCGGTTCCGGTGATCAGTCCGACGGAGGATTGAATTCGCCCCATGAGTGTTTTGCAACGTTAGTAATAGGAGTGCAGCATTGCGAAATGCCGCAACCTGCGTCTTGGACGGTCGAGAAGGGCCAACATGGGCACCCGTTGAGCACCACGCACCCCTTCCATTACTGGATCTGCGCAAGACGCTCCACTATTCCCTACCTCACAATCGACTATTACCAACCCATTCGTCCAGAAAAAGATCCGCTATAAACGGTACTCTGTGACGGTCATTGGGGTTGTCCGAGAATGACATCTAGCCGGCCGAGATCTCTCTCGACCGGCCGTATGCCAGTCAAACAGGAACAATTTAGTCTTATCGTAGAAGCGACAGGACGTTTTGCGGATTCTGGTTGGCAAGCGACAGCACGTTGGTGCCCGATTGAACCAGAATCTGAGCTCGTGTCAGGTTCGCCGACTCTTGGGCAAAGTCCGCGTCGCGAATCGAACTTTCCGCCTCTTGCAGATTGGCCATTGTTTCATTCAAGCTGACCAAGTTGCTTTCGAGCGTCGTCGACTGGAACGCACCAAGTCGACCACGAATGCTGGTCACTTGATCAATGGCCTCGGTGACAATTTGTGCGGCCTTGTTCGGGTCGTTCGTCAGCGATGCGGCTTCGCCACTGCCGAGTTGGAACAGTTTGCCCGAGGTGCCGCCGAGTCGAGCCGATCCGACGCTGCCGATGCCGATTCGAGCTTGTTGGTTGCTGACCACATCGGAACCAAGTTGGAACAGGGCTCCACCCCCGGTGATGGTGAAGTCAACACTGTCGCTCGAGCCGGCTTCGACGGTGATGGCCACGTCAAGCGTCGAGGTGTTGATCGACAACTCGTTGCCTTTGCCGTTGGCATCCACGCCGTTGATCTTGGCCTTGATGTCGGCACCCGTGTCACGAGCTCCGGCACCGATCGAAGTTTCGAACGTGCCTCCGGTTTCTTCTTGAATCACTCGCAGGTCGACGATGGCGTCCGAACCGTATTCGCTGGATGTCAGAACCAGCGAGGTTCCGTCTTTGGTTGCGGTGACGCCGGTCGCGTCTTTGACCAAGTTGATCTGGGTGATCAGGTCATCAATTCCGGTGCCAGCACTGACGTTAAAGACTTCGGAACCCGATTTACCAAGCAGTTCAAAAACGACGTCTTTTGCCAACCCGCCGGTTGCCAATCCACCGTCGGCGAAGGCGGTCGTGCTGTCGGTGTCGGTGCTGCCGTTGAAAGTCGTCAACGTGTCCCCGGCATCCGCTTCGGCGACATAAGTTCCTTCGGTATTGATCGCGTTGACAATATCGGCCACGGCGACATCGGTATCGTCGTCCACGGTGATGGTGATATTGCCGCTGCCATCCACGACCGCCGTCGGGGTCGTGGTTCCATCGACTTTGCTGAACGTGATCGTCGCACCGTTAGCGGTCGCACCGTTAGTCGTTGCGGTCAACGAGATTGACGAGGTCAATGTCGCAGCGTCCGCACCGCCGGTCGGAGCCGTAATGGTCGGATCCGCCGTCGTATTGTCGTAATCACCGACTGGAATCGTGTCACCGTTGGTGATCGCAGCACTGTAACCACTGATGCCGTCAATCGCCGCGCGAATCTCTTCCAATGTCGTCGTACCGCTATCATCGACGATCACTTCAATGTCGCCCGAACCATTAATGCTAGCGCTGGTGGTCGCACCGCTCGTTTTGGTGAAGACCAATCCAATATCGCCTGCTGCGCCCGTGGCGTCGGCGGTAATGTCGATCGTTGCAGTACTGGTCGAAGCGTCGGCACCCCCGGTAAGCGATTCCGATCCGCTGGCCACCACGTCGGTATTGTCGACGTTGACTGCCGCGACACTCGCGAAATCAAAGTCCGTGTTGCCGGACAATTCAGTTGCGATTGCAGCGAGGGTTTTGCCCTCTTCCAGCGTGATCGTCACTTCGCCCGAGACCGAGCTATCGATCGACGATGGCGTTCCCGACCCCACGGTTTGGACGATGATGTCCAAACCTTCGCCCGCAGCACCTTCGAATGCTCCGCCAGCCTTGGTGGTAAGTGTGAAATCACCCGCATTGGCAAGCGTGATCGTACCCGAAGTCGCTTCGGTTTGAGCATTCGCTTGGGTGAATTCGAGTGAACCAGCCGAGCTCGCGGCGGTAATGGTGCGAGACAGATCGAGTGATCCCGCTGATTTTGCTGCGGGGGTCGCATCAGGAATGTTGGCGATCGAGACCGTTGCTTGTTCGGCAGCGGCCGTTACCGAAACCGAAACATTCAGCGAACCGTTAGGACCTAGATTCGCCTGATCGATCTGCAAGTTGCTGATCTTGTTGAAGTTGGTGCCCGCTTTGGTCAAGAAGTCCAAACCACCGTCCAACAGCTTTCGACCTTGGAAAGTCGTCGTTTGAGCGATTCGGTTGATTGCTTCGAGTGAACTGTCGATTTGCAGTTGGTTCGCCGCGATTTCCTCGTTGCTCAGCGCGCCGGTGTTCGCTGCTTCGACAACCAATCCACGGACATCGTTCAGCAGGTTACTGACCTGGCCCAACGCACTGTCGGCGGTGCTGATGATTTGGCTCGCACGCCGTGTGTTGCTGACTGCCTTTCCAAGACTGGTGATTTCCGATCGCAAAGCTTCACTTGCGATCAAGCCCGCCGGATCATCCGAGCCACTGTTGATTCGCAAACCGGTGCTCAAACGCGTCAACGCCGTTTGCAGGTCATTGTTGCTCGATTGCAAACGGTTTTGGGCGACGAGCGAAGGGACGTTTGTGTTGATTCTTGTCATGGTCTTAATTATTCCTGCGGCAAATCGAAAACGTGAAGGTACGAATCCGGCCGAAGTGAACCGGTGTTCCTGGAAAGGCTACGGAGTCCTGAAGACTCAAACCTCGGATCGACACTTTTGCCGACAGTGTGAAGATCGGATGTATCGCTAGAAACTCTGCGGGTATTGTCAGCAAAACTGAATCGGTCGACTCCAAACTGCTCCGATATCAGGCATAGTCGTTACAGCTTGACCAGATAACGCACTTTCAAGGTCCGATTGGGCAAAATGGATTGGACTTTGACAAGTTAGAAACGCCACAACACTTACGACCTGCCCCCCTCTGGTTGCGAGGATCTAGTTTCGCTGGGGAGTTAGGGCGAGAGAAATGAGGGGTGCCGACCGTTGACAGCGGGCTGGGCATCACCAGCGAGGGACAGAATTGTCGGTCTCGACATCCGCGGCGAAGTGCTCAGAAGATTTGAGTCGATCGCATTGGGCATGCGTCATGTCGAATTACACAATCGCCCAAAACGAGAACAGGCCGCTCGAGATTACTCTCGAGCGGCCTGTCGCTACTATTAAAATCGTCTCATCAGACGCTGACTTCGAAATTATCGAAGCAGCGAGAGAACGTTTTGAGGATTCTGGTTGGCAAGCGACAACACGTTGGTGCCCGATTGAACCAAGATTTGGGCACGTGTCAGATTCGCTGACTCTTTGGCAAAGTCCGCATCACGGATCGAGCTCTCGGCTTCTTGCAAGTTGGAAAGCGTTTCGTTCAAGCTGATCAAGTTACTGTCGAGCGTCGTTGACTGGAACGCACCCAATCGGCCCCGGATGCCAGTGACTTGTTCGATCGCTTGGCCGACAATTTCGGCTGCCTTCGAAGGATCGTTGGCCAACGATGCCGCTCCACCCGAGCTCAACTCGAACAACTTGCCGCTGGTTCCGCCCAAGCGAGCGGTGTTCACGCTGTTGATACCGATACGAGCTTGTTGGTTACCGACCACATCGGCACCGAGTTGGAACTTCGCACCGCCACCGGTGATGTCGAAGCTAATGTTGTCGCTCGATCCATCTTCGACGGTTAGCGAAAGGTCGAGTGTCGAAGTGTTGATGTTCAGGCTGTTGCCTTTCCCATTCGCTTCGATACCGTTGACTTTGGCTTGGATGTCCGCTCCGGTATCCCGTTTGCCCGCTCCGACGGCAGCGGTCAGCGTTCCGGAGGCGGCTTCGTTGATCACTCGCAAATCGACCACGGCATCGCTGCCATAGGCGGTTGAGGTCAGGTTCAACGTGGTGCCGTCTTTGGTCGCTTTCACGCCTGTTGCATCGGAAACCAAGTTGATTTGGCTAACCAATTCGTCAATCGAGGTGTTCTTGCTGACGTTGAAGACTTCCGATCCATTGGCTCCTTGCAACTCAAATACAGCCGCTTCGGCCAATCCGCCGCCCGCATCCACTCCGTCCACCAAGTTTGCACTCGCAGCGGTAGAGATGGTCGGATCAAACGTGGTGAAATCACCGCCGGTTTCGATTTCAGCGGTAAAGTCGGTTCCTGCTTCGATGGCATCGACCACCGACGACAGCGTCACGCTGCTGGCGTCATTGACCGTGATCGTGAGTGCTCCGGTATCGGAGTCAAACGATGCTGTCGGAGTCGTGGTGCCGGCATCTTCGACGTAGTTGATGCTAGCGATGTTGCTGGCGGTTCCCGCAACGCTTGCGGTCAGATTGATGGTTGCGGTTTCGGCGGTGCCCGCATCGGCACCTCCTGCCAAAGCTGTCTGAGTCAAGGTCGCAGCACCGACATTGGTTGCACCACCGGTGGTGGTCAACGTTGCATCGTCGTCGTTAGCGTCAACAAACGCGTTGAATGCCGTAGCGATATCGTCCGCCGTGGCGGTCGAGTCGCTTGCCAGCGTAATCGTGTAGTCGTCACCCGATTTACTAACAACTGGCGAAGATCCGCTGCCGCCTGAGGCCACAACGGTAATGGTCAGATCGTCACCGGCCGCACCGGCGGTGTCCGCGGTGAGCGTGAAGTCTTCGCCGCCAAGTGTGAAATCCAAGGTCGACGCGACAGCTGCCGTTTGGCTGGTGAACGTAATATCGCCGGTGGCCGCAGTGGCACTGATTCCCGCAGGAATGTCGGCCACCGCCACGCTAGCTTGTTCCGCAGCTTTGCTGACCGTGACATCCACCGATACCTTCCCGGTGCTGCCCAAGCTGGCTTGGTCCACTTGCAGGTCTTTGACCTTGGCAAAATTGGTGCCGGCGGAAGTTTGAAAGCCCAAGCTGCCGTCAAGCAACTTACGGCCTTGGAAAGTCGTGGTCTGAGCGATTCGGTTGATCGCTTCCAAGGAACTGTCAATTTGCAGTTGGTTCGCCGCGATTTCCTCGCTGCTCAGTGCTCCGGTGTTCGCCGCTTCGACGACCAAGCCTCGCACGTCGTTGAGCAAGTTACTGACTTGGCCCAACGCACTATCGGCGGTACTGATGATTTGGTTGGCACGACTCGTATTGCTGATTGCTTTGTTTAGACCGGTGATTTCCGATCGCAACGCTTCACTGGCGATCAAACCCGCTGGGTCATCCGACCCGCTATTGATTCGCAAACCGGTGCTCAAACGAGTCAACGAGGTTTGCAGGTCGTTGTTGCTGTTTTGCAGACGGTTCTGGGCAACAAGTGACGAAACGTTGGTATTAATTCTGGTCATAGTTCTTTAATCCTCTGATTTTGCGGCCAATCGCATTAACGATGATGGATCCGGCCGCTAGAAAGGACCGGCAGACTTTAGGACTGCCTCGATTTTGGAACCGACCTTCGATTCCTACCCCATGAAGGCACTCTTGTCTGACGAAAAGATGGGTTACGAAAAGCGTGAGGACTGGGAAACTTGATCAAGCTTTCCCCCAGAGATGCAAAAACTCACTAACCGTGGGTGCCTAATCGGCACGATCGTTACAGAGGACGCAAAAACGAAAGAAACCCTGGTCGACGTGGGGACGTCTTCCAGGGCTTCGTGTTGTCTTTTTAATTGGATCTTCGTCGCCAAGGACGCTCTAAACCGACATCATGTCGCTTCGTTTAAAGAACACTCTGGCACCGCAGCTGTTTTTATTGTGCGGTTTGGTATCGCTCGTCGTTGCTCAAGCCCATCCGATCTCTCGCAAACGCGACATCGCCGAAACACATCCAATCAGATTTGTACCAATTGTAGGGTGTTGGCCAAATAGGACCATCGTGACGCCCGAGGCAAGCGGTAAAGTTAACACCGTCACCATCGGAATGGGTCACCGAAATTATTCGTCCTGTCAGGGCAGCTACATCACAGCGATTCAATCGCCTCGTTGCGGGCGAACGTCTTTGGTCGCGCCAGGCCCGGTTTGAGATGATTTGCGATTCTCACGCTGAATCGCATCATAAACTTCCTGCCGGTGAACTGGAATCGATTGGGGAGCTTCGATCCCAAGGCGGACTTTGTCTCCTCGGATATCAACGATGGTAACAACAACATCGTCGCCAATCATGATGCTTTCGTCGCGGTGTCTGGAAAGGACGAGCATGGTGCCCTCGAAGTGGATGGATGGTTTGGGGGGTAATGTTTCTAGTTGAGGAATCCTTCCTCAAATCAAGTCAAGATAAAGGGCCAGCTCGTGGACTGCACTCCTCCTTGAACAAGACTAGAGATCGGATGAAAGCATTAGAAACATTGAGTTCCGTCGCCAAAGTCTCGTCATACCGGTCGTGATGATTCATCCCAACATGATGCATCGCCACGTCTTAACCATTGCATCAGGCTCGCTTTGTCATGATTCACCCCTCGGAGAAGCTCGGGCAGAGCGAGCGAAGCCACCCTCAATCAATTTTAAGGAACAATCGCTGCAAACCGACGATCTTTGGTGGCAATTCAGTAATTCATAATCAAAAAGACTACGGCGGGTTCGGAGTCCCACCACACCCTGTTCGTCTTTCGAAATCCGAAGTACCAGCTCGTGGCCGCAGCGAAGGAAGGTCGCAAATCGGTCGTTGCGATGACTTTGAGAAGCTCGAACTGCGCGACTCCGCACGTTTCCGGCATCAAAACGTTTGTGTCGCCCCCCCCGGAGCAACCCGGAAAACTGTGATCCCACTACGAGAATTCTTCGTATCTACGAAACCTCCGTCGCAGGTCAACAAAAGGGGGGAAAAAACTCAGCAAAAAAAGTGGTTCGGCTGCTATTCGGTTTTTAGGAACAAGGGCGGGGTTTCAACGCCAACGTAACGTTTTGTACATGCATCGTATCTTTGCAATTCGTTGCGTAGATTCCAATTGCCATCTAGACGTAGCCCCGTTAAATGGGGGATATTGATAAGTCGACGTCGCGAGACAAGTGGCGGCTTGTCTCGACTGATAAACACACCGGTAATCGCGTGGCCCACTGAATGATGTTTCGCTCCGTGGATATTTCGAATCGAATCGACAAAGCTCATCAAGTTCATTCCCGCACGTTTGAGTTGTCCAAGACTCAAGTTGTCAATGCTCTGTTGCAGTGGGCTGAAAACGCATCGGGTTCCGAGCCGGATCTGAGCCGCTTTACCGATTGTGTCTACATCAAAGATGCGCACGGTTGCATCATCCGCGAGAATCAAGCTCTCTGCGACGTGTTCGCCAATGGCGGCACGATGATCGGCCGCGCGGTCGGCAATGATGAAACCGATAGCCACATGGACGCCGTCTTGTTGTTGGGCAACCCATGGATCGAGTGTCAGCATTTTGCGCCCAATGCCGATGGCCGCATGTGTGCCTTGCAAACCTATAAGCGACGCCTCGACGAGATCGAAGATCCCGCATTTTGTATCCTCGGAGTCTCGCGAATTCTTGGGTTTGTCGACAAGGACGAAGACGTTCGCCGTTTGTCGTTACGCGAGCAATTCGCCGTTTTTAATACGCTCGACGACATCGATCACACGATCTGTCGCATGATCGCCGATGGGGAATCGACCAAGGACATTGCCGCAGCCGTCAGCTTGACGACGAAATCGATTGAAAATCGCCGTCAACGTATCATGACCTCACTGGGGCTACGGCGGCCCGTCGAGATCGTCAAACTACTTGTGCGGTTGGAAGAAAACCGCATGATCGACCGGATGCGGTAACCGCTCGTTGCACCCTCCTGCTCCGGTCACTACTGCACGGGGCATTACTGCACGGGTCATTAACGCACGGGTCATTAACGCACGGGTCATTAACGCACGGGTCATTAACGCACGGGTCATTAACGCACGGGTCATTAACGCACGGGTCATTAACGCACGGGTCATTAACGCACGGGGCGTGCTCGTGCCACCGCTTGTTATTCCGGTTTCAAGTTGAACGATCCAAAGTGGATCCCGGTGGACTCGTCGTAGGCGAATACGCCGCCGGGGGCAAAGTACTTCTCGAACTCTTCGTACGGCGGCAATTCGTTTCGGCTTAGCAGATTAGAAAAGTTTTTGGCCACGACATTGCGTTCTCCCACGCTGCGTAAAAATTGACGCGAGTCTTTTGATTTTGCCAACTCATACAATTGGCGAAAGTAGTCGGCGCCGCGTACAAAGGAGACCAAAAACGGTTTTTCGCCATCCAGCTTGCCTCCCAATTCACTGGCGACCAAATCGAACTCGGATACTTCGACCAACCGCCCCAGCGATCCTGAATTGGCTTGAATCATGCGAGTGATGAAATTGCGACTATCACCCACAATCAACCAATTACCGAGGATCGCCACACTGGGCTCGGGTTGTCGCAGTGCCGCGGGAACGTTTCGACGATTGCGGGTGGAAGCATAAACCACGGTTCCCGCCACGGTTTCGACCGATAACGCTTCGGGGCGTTTCTCGCGAAATTTTGCAATCACCGCCTTAGCTGCTTCGGGATCTTTTAATTCGAATGCTCGCGCCGTAATTTGGCTGTTCAATTTCACCGGTTGCTCCAGCCAAGTGACGCTGACATAACGTCCGCTCAGATTGCTGAGCACATCCTGTTGAATATCAATTCCAGTCGCTTCGAGGAACGGTTGTTCGACCAATCGCGGCAATGGATCTTCGCCTTGAAAGACAGCAAGGATCTTATTCAAATTTTCATACGTTTTGTCAAAGTCCCATTGCAGTGTGGTGTAAGCGGTGACATCCGAGGGGACCCAGTTTGGCGGCACGATGTCGACCGTTTCTGGTCTCAACACTCCAAAGAAGCCGTCACGTGGGGAATCGATCAGCACATGCAGGTGATTGATGTCGTCAAACGTCTCGCCACCTGAAAACGTGCTGCCGCCCACCCCTTGGATCTTGCTAATCCCGAGTTGTTCTAGCATCGGCCACACTAGCGCGGCGGCACCGCCTCGTTTGACTAATCGCTCGACCAGGTGATAGGGATCCGCAAAAAAGGTCAATTGCGGGCGACTGTCTTCGGCCCCCACGCAGCGTGACATGACATTGGCAAACCGTCCGTTATCGGCCATCGTCGGTGCGTCACTTTTCTCAAGCCAATGTTCCAGTGCGGACTCGGCCGTCCGATAGCCGATGCCAAAAACCACCGTCTGTTGGTGCTGGAAATACTCTACCTGCGGTCGCCCCGGCCGCGGTGGCACCAAGCGGACGAGTTCGACAGCATCGAGGGTGCGGTTGCGGCGAACGTATCCCGCACCGAGCAAACGTTGCTCAATCTGATCGACGATCGCCATCATGTCATCTGTCTGCTGCCCCGATTCGACGATAAACAGTCCTGCTAACGCATTCTGCGATCGTCGCTTGCGTTCGATGCGGCGACGAATTGCATCCGGCGAATCATCCTGTTCCTCTTCTTGATCGACGCTGTTTGTATTTTCGTCAGGCAAGGTGCCGGGAATTAATGCCGCGGCAACTTGGCCACTCGGGATCGCCAACAATTCGTCAAGCGACACGCCGACTTCGCTACTGATCTTGTCAAACAGCTCGGCGGCAGTGCTGTACATGTCTCCGGCGAACGGCTTTAGTTTGGGATCCGCCAACATTCGTCCGACCGACGAGTCGCGAAGGCTCTGTCGAAATTCGTCGGCGTTGTCCACTCGCACGTACAGCAGCGTGTCTTCGGGCAACAGATGCGGGGCTCCCGGCACCTCCGCTTTCTCTTTGGCCATCGCAGGCAACGGCAATGCCGCAGCGGGAACTGCGGCGACCAAAAACAATGCGAGTATCCGAACGTTGACAAAACCGCGGCAAAGGGCAGAGCGACGGAAACCGATTGGCATGACAAAGGTCTTTCAGAAAGCAAGTCAGGGAGGGAAACGAGTGGACGAAACCGCAGGCACAAAGTGGCCTCCGAATCCGAAACTATCGACTAATTCGAACAAAAGGCTAAAGTCTTGGGCTGCGAGGGAAATTATATCGGCTAAGCAAGGACGCTAGTGGCAGCCGCCGAAACTTTCGGCCTGCTTGGCGGTTCAATAGGCTCGTCGATAGAGCGAGCATCGCAAGAAAATCGCATGATTTAATGTCGCCGGAGGCGGTTGCGGTCGTTCCACTGCGAAATCGTGATGCCTCTGTCCGCGGTAAAGTTCAACCAGTTCCAGTACGTCGAGCTACAAAACCGCGGACTGTCGAACTAAAATAGATCCAGTATCAACCGGCGAAGGCCCGCAAACAGCCATTTCGCCCCCCATTTCAGAGTGCTTTGCTAGTAGGCACGCCCGACGAACCCCCATTTCCTACGATCTGATTTCATGATGCATCTACGCCTTTCGCTCTTCGCCGCTGCCATCGTCCTCATGGGCCAGCCAATTTGGGCGCAGCAGTTACAGACGGGTAACACGGGCACCGGCACTACGAACACCGGGACCGGCACGACGGGGGGAACCACGACCGGCGGAGGAACGGCGACAGGGGGTGGTGCGGTGGATGCCGACCAGGCATTTTCACAAATCGAGCGTGGTTCGACTGTCGGAGCGACCGCAAGTACGGGAGCCGGTTTTAACGATCTGGGCGGCGCGGCATCAGGTATCGGTTCGGCCGGCGGGTTCGGAGGCTTGGGCGGTTTTGGTGGCGGGGGCGGAGGCTTTGGTGGGTTCGGCGGATTGGGCGGACTGTTTGGAAACGCCGCCGCATCGACGTCTTCCCGACCGGTGATTCGCACTCGGCTGCGTTCGGCGATCGAAGTCACACCGCGAACATCCACTCAAATCCAGCGGTCCGCCACGCAGCGAATGGTCACGTTGCCAAGCCAAAGCCGGATCTCCGGCGTGAACATCCGGGTCCAGGACGGCAACGCCATCCTCGAAGGGGTCGTGGGCACCGAGAAAGAGCGGCGGATGAGCGAACTACTGCTGCGATTGGAACCCGGCGTCAAGAGCGTCGAAAACCGCATCAGTCTGTCGCCTTCTTTTGAATAAGCCCACGACAACATGAAATAGGCCGGGCAGCGCCGCGTGGTAACGCGACGCATGCCATCGGCACCGTTAACATCGGGTACAATCGCACGGCGTTTTAGCGACGTCCAAGTTTTTGATTGTCTCCCAAGTCCCCCGACTCTTGTTAACAATGCCTCACCGAATCTCTCTCGTCTTCGCCACCATTTTTCTCGGTTGGTCGATCACCACTGCGACGACCGCCACAGCGGATCGTCCCAATATCCTGTGGTTCGTGGTCGACGATATGTCGGCCAACTTCTCGTGTTATGGCGAGACCAAGATCCAAACGCCGCATGTCGATCGGTTGGCCCAAGAAGGACTTCGATTCACGCGAGCTTATGCGACATCGCCAGTCTGTTCGACCTTTCGCTCGGCAATGATTACCGGGATGTACCAAACGTCGATTGGGGCTCACCACCACCGCAGCGGCCGTGGCGAACATCAAATCGTGTTGCCCGACGGAGTGCAGCCGATCCCCGAGACTTTTCAGCAGGCCGGTTACTGGACCTGCATCGGCAGCGGTTTGCCTGGCTACGACGCCAGCGGCAATCCGACGTCGACCAATCGGATGGGCAAAACCGATTACAACTTCAATTGGGACAAAGCGATTTACAACTCGCATGATTGGAGTGGACGCGAATCAGGGCAACCGTTCTTTATGCAGGTGCAGCTGCATGGCGGAAAAATTCGCGGGGCGTCCGAAGCAAAATACAACGCGATCCAAAAACTTATGGTTGCGGAATTCGGCGAGGCCACCGATCCGCAAAGTGTCGAGCTTCCGCCTCATTATCCTCGCGACCCCGTGCTACTGCGCGACTGGTCGACGTATCTGGACAGCGTCAGAATCACCGACGCTCATGTTGGACGTGTCATTGATCGGCTGAAAAGCGAAGGGCTGTTGGAAAACACGCTTGTCGTTTTCTTTACCGATCATGGGATCAGCCACGCGCGAGGCAAACAGTTTCTGTATGACGAGGGCACTCACATCCCACTGGTGATTCGCGGACCGGGGGTTGGCCGAGGCGAAACGCGAACCGATCTGGTCGAGCACATTGACGTCGCCGCACTCTCGTTAGCCGCAGCGGGCATCGAAATTCCGGCAACGATGCAAGGGCAAGACATCCTTGATGAAAATCATCAGCCCAAACAGGCGGTGTTTGCGGCCCGTGATCGCTGTGGTGAAGCGGCCGATCGCATTCGTTCGGTACGCACGGATCGCTACCTGTACATCAAGAACTTCTATCCGCAGCGGCCGCTTCTGATGCCGAGCGAGTACAAAGATGCAAAGCTGATCCTAATGCGACTGCGGCAACTACATTCCGCTGGCAAGCTATCCGCGTTGTCCGAACGGCTGCTCTTTTCCCCGACGCGTCCGGCCGAGGAATTGTACCTGTACGGCGAAGATCCTTGGCAGACGACGAACCTTGCCGCGGATCCCCAGCATGCCAAAGCACTGACGTGGCATCGCCAGCGTTTGCGTAAATGGATCGAGGACACTGGCGACATGGGCCCTGAGTCGCCCGAAGTTTATGTGCTCGAGACTGAAGACCAAATGCAATCGACGCGGAACGAGACATCGCGAGAAAACTACCGCAAGAATTCCGAGCTGTACAAGCAATGGGCTCGCGAAGGCAAGTGAACCAATGTCGCCATCCATGGACTAATCGTTTCATGCTGGCATTCACCAAGCTGCGGTCTCTCACCACGTTGGTAGTGCTCGCGATGTTGGCCGCATCCAGTGCCAATGCCGACGATTACGGGAGGCTCGTGTTCTCGGACGACTTCGATCGCAACGAATCGCAAGAGTTAAAGGACGAACCAGCCAACGGCTGGACTTTCTGACGCCATCATCGGATTGGAAAAGGTTTCGTTCGAAGACAAGAAAAACAATGAATTGAGGGTTAACGGCCTGGTCGTTGGCTCGGATCTACTGAGGGCGGCCGCTGGGAACCGGCCCTACTTCATGTCTCTTCTAGCCCCATCCCGATAGGGATTTTAGCAATTAGCCGGTGGTTTGAGCGTAGCGAACACCACCGGGAATCCTAAACCAACCTCGAAATTGACCCTGATAGGGTCACAGGCAATCGGGCTGCGACCCCTCCAGGGTCGAAATCGAATTCGCACTCTCAATTCCGTAGGTGTCGCTTTGCTTACCTACGGCCAATGTCTTAAATCCCCATCGGGATAGGATCGAGCGGGAATCCACTGTCAACTATTGACGCGTCGACAGCGCGAAGGGCCGGTTCCTACCGGCCGACTCTATCGCCCCGTCAAGGGCGGCCGGTGGGGACCGGCCCTACTGGAAACTGCTGCACTCAGTCGATCGTTACCTTGATCGGCTTGCTGCCCACTTTGACACCGTTGGCGACGATGGCCGTCGGGGCGTCTTTGCCGGCTTTGACAATAAACGATTTTCCTTTGGGAGCTCCCGGAGTGAACGTCTTGCCTGGGACACGGACGGTGTACAGCACTTCGTTGCTGGTCGCATCGATCAGTTGCACCACAGGGTTTTCGACATTGAAGCTCAGCTCACCCAATTTGCCCCAGGATGGCGGGTTGTAGTTGTCGAACTGGGAGATCGTTCGTGGCCAACCGAGATATTGCTCCGCAGCTGGATCGGTGACGTCGACGTTTCGCGGCCAGCATTCCATGCGGATTTCGCGAGTTTTCGTGTTGAAACGAACGATGCCGAAACCGGCCGCACGTGTATTGAGCAGATTGCCAGCCGGTTTTTCTTCCGGATTCGCTGCGGCATAGTTCGTAACCTTGTTGGCGAAACCGTCAAGTTGGTCACCGGTGTAATCGGGAGCACCCGGCTCGCGATTTTTTCCCGGTTCAAGCGGCATCCACCAACGCAGATAAAGGTTGGCGATCGACGGCACACAGAACGACCAAATCGCGTCGCGATGTTCGTCAATGCCGTGATGAAACAAGGTGGCCAAGTGCTGGTCACCTGCATAGTGGAACGCGAACGCTTTACGAAGCTCCGCGAGCGCCCGGTTGCGGCCGGATTGAGGCCAGCCGTTGGAGTCCATGTCGGCATGTAGTCGTCCATTGGCCGTCCCATGAATGTGAGCACCACCACAGAAAATGGTTTGCGACAGCGCGACCTTCATATCGGCATCACGCCAATCCTGTGCCCAGTCGTCAATGAACTTCAACTGACGTTCACCCAACAACACCGCACCGTCGATGTCGACGCTGGCGGGATCATACTCGGGGTTGCGGATGTGATCTGGACGAGGCCCCTGCTTTGGCACTCGACCCGCGGGCCCCGTTTTGAATTTGCGGTCCTCGAGGATTGCGAAGTCGATGTTTCCCCAGTTCAAGTTGGTGAAATAAACGCCAATGCCCTGACCGATTTTGTGAGGATCCACCGGATCGGGAAGATGGCTGGTCTGCGCCCGCTCGACTTCTTTGACGTACACACCTGGCTTGGCATAACCACCGTCGGCGGCTCCGCTGAGCGTTGAGATCTTGCCACTTTCGCCCCACAGGTTGGGTTGGCCGACATCGTGGTCGTCTGGCAAACAGATGGTGGGACGGTCTTTGATGATGTCACCAAAGTCGCGACCGAATTTCAGCCACGCCGCATAGTGTCGATTGTGATCGTAAACTTGGTCGCCGGAAAAGAAGAGCACGTCGGCGTCGACTCGGTTGACATTGTCGATCAGGTCTTGTCGCGAGATATCGCCGCCGTGCGCCGGTTGAATCGAGTTACCGGTAAACCCCGCAACGACGATCTCGTCTTTGTCGACCGGGTTTTTGCGAACCGTGCCCTGATAGAACGCTTCGCTGCCATGCGCGACGCGGTACTTGTACGACTTTGAATCGTCCCAGTTTTCGACTCGAAATGGCGCGGTCCAACCCGCTTCGATGACGTTCGTCCGAGCCACCTCGGTCCACTTGCCATCCTTCTCGATTTCTAAACGGACCGTTTTCGGATCGCTATCGGACAACGGATACAACTGGGCCGTCAATTTCAACGTGTTGTCATGGACCGTATACAAAGCGAAACAAATGAGGTCCTTTTTTTCGACGTTGGGGATGCTTAGATCAGCACCCTTTCGTGCACGCTTCTGCTGGGCAACCGCAGGGGCACAAATCACTAGCAGAGCTAAGCAGCATAGCGTCAGACGGTTCAATAACTTCATCATGTTTCCTGAGGGGGGATATGGGTTAGTCGTTTGTTGGGGAGATTCGAGCGGATGGATTTACTTGTTTAGTGTCAGCGTCGTTTGCATTGCGTGGTCGTCTCCAGAGGATAACAAGATAAAGCGGGATCAGAAAATGTGGCGCACGCAGGATGGTTTCGTGCAGAAATTGGTCGGCTCCCCAATAGTTTAAACTCCACGACATGCCAGCCAAGGGACGAGCGACCGCGGTCAAGAATCCCCAAATCACCGCGTAACCGGCTGCGACCCGGCGTAGCGGCGGAATGAAGATCGCCACGCATACGACGAAGTCGAGCAGGCCGAAGCAACGCAGCATCATGTTGGCGGTTTCATACTCAACATCCAATGCAACGGAAATCATTCCATAAAAGCTGCCGGGCGTCGGCCACCATCCGATCGCATAGCAACCGTGGCCTGCAAACGTCATCACGACCGCGACCATCGCGGTTGCAACCGTAATGCGATGACGCGCTCCGAAGCGGAGCGCCAACACCAATAACACCGGAGCGAGTATTTGCCCGCCGTGCTCAATGAACATCGGTGCCTGATGCTGCGATGCGACATACTTTGCATAGCTCAAAACAGCCAGCAATCCACTGCCACCGACCAGTCCCGCCATTTGGAAGTACGATTTCGAGCGTACTGTCAAAGTCAACACGGTGCACGCGAGGTACAGCCATGTGATGCGAGCGATCCATGTTTGCAGCCAGCCATCGTCGGCGCCGGTTCCGACAAACTCATCCCAACTGATGCCTAATCGATTCGCGAAATCGTACGTGGCGTCTTGCCAGAGCAGGATTCCATAGGGGCCTTCCCAATAGTAGTGCACCCAGGTCCAGCCTGCGAAACAGAGCATCGCGGCCAAACGAAGAACCAGGACCAACATTCGATCGGCGCCGCGCGGGTCCGCTGTTTGTTCGTGCCTCGTCTGTTCGTCTGCCGATCGCTCGTCTCCCGTTCGCTCTGCGGCTGATTCCGTTCCGTTGGCGTTCATCATCACTGAGTCGAGAGGTGCTTTTTGCGGGCGTTCACGAAGGGGCTTCGATTTTGATCCTGTATTGTAATCGGACGACCTTTCAAATTGCAGGCAATTGCCCAGGAAGTCAGGTCAATTCCGTTGGGAAAAGGGAGCGGAAGTCGGCGTTTGTTCGACTTCGGAGTCTACTGATTTAGCACGACATCACCGCTCCTGCGTTGGCCGTTGGGGCGCTAGCCTCGGTTGGATGGTGACGAAACCGTGGTTAGCGCCAAAACGGCTAACTCAATCAGCAGTCTGCTTCGTCGGTGGAGAGGTGACTGCAATAGACTGCAAGAATAGACCGCAAGAAAAACTCACCCCGAATATCCGATGACAACAGCAAAGTTTTAGCAGTCCGGTGCCATCTACATACGCCGAACGGACTTACGAGTTTTGACGTTAAATTGATGCGTACATGGCGTCCGTATCGAGCATTGTCGCATCCGCGATGATGATGGCATAAACCGCCATGGACGCGGTTGCGATCACTTCGAGGATTTGCTCGCTGTCCAAGCCTTGCTGACGCAGACTGGCAAAATCATCGTCCTGCAGTTCATGAGGGCCAGCGGCACATTTGACCGCGAATTGCAGGATGTGACGAATGCGATCGGGCAGTTCTTCGCTGAGTCCTTCCATCACTGCCCGGATCGTGCGGTCCTCGACGCCAAGGATGCGGCAACACGCGGTGTGGGCATCGCGGCAATAATTGCACTCGCGATCCACGGCAATCGCCACAAAGATCAGTTCTTTCGTCGACCTAGGGAGATTCCCATCAAGCAGTATATTTTTGACGAGTCCCCACGTCCCGGCCAACATTCGAGGTGAAGTGCCTTGGACACGGATGAAATTCGGCACCTCGGGAAAGCCCATTCCGAGCTGAAAGTCGCGGTAGATTTGCTCAACCTCTTTGGGGGCGTCAGCCTCGTGCTTCAGTGGGAAGCGTTGCATAATGGATCACCCTCTGTCCTTAACAGCCAAAGTGTCGTAAGCAGCCAATGTATTGCGGGGAACTGGAAAATTTGCGTTCAACGCTGCCGAATCGCCGATTTCGCCACACCCTACTGACTCAAATTTTACCTTTGATACTCGCAGTCCGATAGCTATTAACTGTGGGATAAAGGGATGTGCGATAAAGGGAGTAGGATCGTCGGCGAAATCGAGATATCATCTGCAGGCGGCATGCTCCGAAGCGTCTTGAAACCGATTTTTGAAGCCTGCACCCCTTTTTGCGTCGACTCCCCAACTTCCTTTTTCCCGGTCCGACTTTGCCATGGCCCCCAGCGACCGTCACGAACAAATCCGCTCGCTATTCAATCAGGCGGTAGGCATGGTCGATACCGAGCGTCGTTGGTTTCTTCACTCGATCGAGGACCGCGACCTCGCTGCAGACGTCGAACGATTGCTTGAATCCTCGGCGTGCTGCGGAACCTTTCGTGATAAGAACAAGGATTCCGGTAGCGGGGCCTGTTAAGACGAGCATTTTGAGTCGATCTTGCTGTAGTTACGCTTGCCAGAGCGTGGAATCGTTAATTTGGCATTGGGGTCGCGCCGTGCCGCTGCCCAAAGAAGATCCCACTGTCCGGCGACGGTAGCTAGGTTTTGTGGAATCGCGATCGTTTTGTGCTTGTGAAATTGCGGATTGCGGGGAAATCGATCTAGATTTTCTTGCCGGGGAATTGTTAACACGGCAATTGGTTCTTGTACGCCAGCCCCACTTCCGCGCCGAGAGCGAAAGCTTGCAAACGACTCGTCTGTCACCATCGACGCCATCCCTCCATGCGAATCGCAGCCGCGCTCCGCGTCTGCACTCGTTATGGATTGTCCTTTTTGCAATTCTAGCATTGCCTTCGGTCGGCTGTGTTCGTCGCCGAATGACGGTCCGCACCAGTCCGCCCGGGGCGACGGTTTCGGTCGACAATCAAGTGATTGGCACGAGCCCAGCGGCATCGAGTTTCGTTTATTATGGAACTCGCGAATTCCGGATTGAAAAAGAAGGCTATAAAACCGAAACGATCCGACGTCGCTTCAACCCTCCTTGGTACGAGATGCCAGGACTCGATTTCATCTCGGAAACTTTGTGGCCAGGCGATCTGCGTGACGAACGAATCATTGATGTTGAATTGGTGCCCAAGACGCTCGCCCCGACCGGCGAGATCGTCGAGCGAGCCGATTCGCTGCGAACTCAGTCCCAAACGGGCATGGTTAACGCACCGCGATAGACGACTGTGAAACTCGTCTCTGCTAGCGGACTAGACCGCCTCGTCGCCCCCAGCATCATCCTGCTGTTGTTCGCTACCGTGCTGGTCGGCGTTGACCGACTCGCGTTTCGCGACGTCGGCCACTTCTACACGCCGCTGTATGATTACATCGGTCACCGCACTCGCGGCGAATGGCTGCCGCTATGGAACCCATTGGACCAAACCGGCATCCCGTTGGTCGGCGAAACGACGACCGCCGTTTTCTATCCCGTCCGCTGGATCCTGTTTCTGCTGCCGATCAAGACCGACGCGGCTGTCGGCTGGTACGTTGTCATTCATTTGATCCTCTCAGCGATCACGACCCGCTACGCCGCTCGACGCAGTGGGGCGAGCGAGATCACTGCGACGATTGCCGGGCTTAGCTATTCGCTTTCCGGCTGCGTGTTGGTGTTGTATACGAATCCGCCATTCTTGGTCGGAGCCGCTTGGTTACCGCTGTTGATGTCGGCGCTGATTCAGCGACGGCAAATCCCGCAAACCCAGCGAGTGCTGATGGCTGGTGCCGTGATGGCGATGATGATCTTGGCCGGGGATCCACAAACGGTTGCCAACGTCGTGATTGTCGCGGTGATGGTGGCCTGCGGTCGTTGGGGAATGTCGTTGATCGCTCTGCGGTCTAACGCTCGGACCGGACGGCGAACGGTGAAAAACGAAGGCGTTGTGATTGCGGATCAATCAACGCCAGAAAACAATGTTGTGATCGCGGAGCAATCAACGACATTGCGTGCGGTATTAGCGAGCTGTCTGCTTGCGTCGCTGCTTGCATTGCCTCAGCTTGTCGCATCGGTTTCCTGGAGCGTTCAAAGTGACCGCGTCCTCCGCGATGACGATACAAATTGGCTTGCCCCGCCGTCGCCTCAGTCACGACGCGGTCAAGCTTACCAGTTCTCTGTCGCCCCTTGGCACCTTGCCGAGTGCATTACGCCCAATGCGTTTGGCAGCTTGCTGCCGCAGTACCGCCGGTTGAGCAGTTTGATTCCCGGCGATGGCCGAATCTGGACTCCGTCGGTCTACATGGGACTACTGGTCGCGATTGCGCTACTCAGCACGTTGTTCGCAACGGGTGATGACATCGTCAGTCGCCGGAATGCTCTGACGCGTAACCGTGATATAACCCTCTGGCTCGCCATCACCATCGCCTCCACGCTCGTTTGTTTTGGGCATTTTGGCGTCGTTTGGCTTATCCAAAACGCAACGGGGACGCTTTCACAGACCGACAGCGGCGCCGGAGGACTTTATTGGCTGCTTTACCACTTCGTGCCTGGCTACGATTCGCTTCGTTAT
The DNA here is from genome assembly GCF_039541335.1 of Novipirellula rosea. Taxonomy (NCBI): domain Bacteria; kingdom Pseudomonadati; phylum Planctomycetota; class Planctomycetia; order Pirellulales; family Pirellulaceae; genus Novipirellula; species Novipirellula rosea. Next base: position 86,999 of record NZ_BAABGA010000022.1, read on the forward strand.
CCAGCCAAGTGGCTGCCGATCGCCGCATTCGCCGCGTCCATGGTGACCGCGAAATGGCTTGAACATTTGCCTCGCTATACGTCGTCCACGCGTCGTGCTGTTGGGATGCTGGCGGGCATTCTGGTTATCGCATTCGTCATCGTGATGACGCTGCAAGCGATTCCAAGTCGTTGGATCGGAATCCCCGACCCATTGCCGTTCGATCCTTTTTGGGGGCCGCTGGACATTGCCGGTGGTCTTCGCGAAGTCTCCTGGTCGATCGTCCATTCGATCATCGTACTGGGCTGTTTTGGATGGGGACTATTCCGTTTTTTCGGCAATCGTTTTTCACGCGTTCACACCGCACGCTATTTGCTCGTGATTGTCGCCGTTGACATCACTATGTTTGCAGCGGGCAACATCGCACGCGTCTCTGCGAACCGAGATGCGATTCGTTCGATTCCCATGCCCGTTGCAGACGCGGAAACGTTGACACTGCGAACGCGAACCGGAAAAGGATGGCCACGTGATTGGCGCGAAAGCCGCGATGAGGATCGGTTAACCGAGGTCGAATGGAGCTCGGAAATCGCGTGGTTCGGCCGTTGGCATCTGGCTGATCGTGGTCATGTGCTCAACAACATGACCTCCATCCGCTCGCAAGCCATGGCGATGTTTTGGAAATCGACCGCCGAAGTCACGCGTTCAATGTCGGCGAACGAGCGAGCTGAATTTTGGGCTGCGGTGTCACAGTGGCTAGGCATTGATCAAACGCTGAACGCGACCGAAGAACCGCGGCCCGTTTCCGATTGGAAGCTTGTCGAAACCCAAATCAGTCAAGCAGCGGCGCATCCCAAACTGCAAGTTCACTTTGCGTGGTCAAAGCGAGACGTTCGCGAAGCAAGCCGCGACGATTTTGAATCGCTGCTGCGCGAGGTGCTCTGCGGGAAACACGTGCCCGGTGTCTATGTGGCGGATGTCCGAACCGGCGAATCGTCCGCTGTGAATCCGATCGATGAACTAGCGGACCCACCGAGCAGCCATTGGGTCATCAAAAACGGTACTGCGGATTCACTTGAAATTGAATTGGAGGTGCCAGCCGCCTGCTTGCTCGAGCGAACGACCTACCAAGATGGACATTGGCATGCAAAACTCGTCTCGCTCGATTCGGGGAAATCACAATCAGTCACGGTTCACCGCGTTGACTATTTAAAACAAGGCGTGCTCGTTCCCGCGGGCCGCTGGACAGTCGTCTTCGAGTACCGGCCGTGGTGGATGTCTCCCGCGATCATCGCTGCGGTCGTCGCCTGGATCACGACGCTGACATATTGGGGCAGAAAATCCGGATTGCTTCTTCGGCATCGTGCAATCCCATCTCGCTGACCGCACGGGTATTCGGGTGCAAGCATGTCTTCCGCAAGGTGTCCTCATTCAGACTGGCTAGACCGCGAAAGCGGTTGATCTTGATGCCCTCGATTCCCTTCGCATCGAGCTGCTCGCGGATCACCCGATAATGCTCTTCGCCGTATGCCAACAGCGTATCTTTGTACCGCCGCGCTGAAATCTCGAACATCGGCGCACGCACCACCGACACGCGGCCGGACTCCAGCAACGGTCGCATCCAGCGATAGAAGAACATCATCATCAACGCGCCACAGTGAATCCCATCGGCGTCGGGATCGAACAGTAAAACCACACGCTCATACCGTATCGAATCGAGATGGAAATAATCCTCGATTCCCGAGCCCATCGCATCGATCAAAGCGGCATACAGTTCATTTCGTTCGATCGTACGGCGATTCGATCGCAGCGAGTTCATTGGTTTTCCCTGCATTGGCAATACCGCTTGAAACGAGCTGTCGCGAGCCCGCGCGACGCTGCGTGATGCGGAATCACCTTCGACCAGGATCAATTCGGCTCCGCTACCGAATCCGTGTTGCTGCGAATCGTGAAGTTTGATCGGTTGGCGAGGAAACATCGTGTTTTCGACCCGAGAAAGATTGGGGTGTGCGTGGGGGATCTTATTAAAGATCCCTTGTTTGGTAGCGAAACTCGCCAAGAGTTTCGGGGGGAAAGGCTGGACGAAATTCTTCGCGACTTTCGCGACGCGTAAACCGGGATGTGGGATAAGCTTCCAGCCTGTCCTGTCATGCCCCTGAATGCTTCCGCTCTCGCTACGCTTCGCCGTGTTGCTTCCACCACTCGACCGCATCGCTGCTGGTCCATGGATACTTGATCCGCAGAGCATCGATGGCGGTGGCAAGTTCATCGATCGAAGCGTAACGGTCCGCCGCATTTTTGGCCATGCACTTCAGCACACAATTTCGGACTGGCTCGGGAACATCTTCGCCTCGATGAATCCCCAGCCCGATCGGCTGCTCGCTGATAATCAGTGCAAACAGTGACTCGGGATCGCACTCGGCGAACGGCGGCCGGCCTGCCAACAAGTAATAGGCGACACAGCCGACCGAATAGATATCCGAGCTAGGATCCATCACCGAGGGGGACCGAAATCGTTCGGGCGCCATGTACATCGGCGTGCCTGCCCAGATCACCTCGCGAGTCTGGTAGGTCCCTTTTTCGGGGCTGAGCGGTTTGGCCAGCCCGTAATCAAACACGACCGCCCAGTCACCGATCGAAGGATCCAGCGACAACATGATGTTTTGCGGTTTGATGTCGCGATGGACCAAATCCATGCTGTGCGCCTCGCCCAACGCTTCACAGACTTGCCGCAGCACAAACAACACACGTCCGATCGACTGAAATCCGCTACGTGCAACCACCTCTTGCAGCGTCAAGCCTGACAAGTATTCCATCACGCAATACGCCTCTCCCTCTTCGCTACGACCGTAATCGTAGATTGTCACGCTGTGCGGATTCGTGAGCGAAGCGGCCAAACGGGCTTCGCGGTCAAAACGCAATTGGTCTTCACGATTCTGGCGATCGCTTCGCAATAACTTTAACGCCGCATTTCGCCCCAGCTGCAAGTGCTTGACTTTGTAAACGACGCCCATCCCCCCGCTGCCCAGTTCCGAGATGATTTCGTATCGACTCAGTGGATGGACCGCGGCTTGGTCGCGAGCGGAGCTGCGTGCTAATCGCCCTGCCGACACCAAAGCCGTGACGGTCAGCAGGCTGCCCAGCAGCAAAAAGCTGTACCACACAATTCGGGCCGCCGCGAACGCATCCCGCACATCCTTTTCGACAATTACGGCGAATCGCCAACGTGGAATCCATCGCCAACCGCCCACCACCGATTCACCCGCATAATTTGAATACGGTTCTAGCCGTACCAAGGATTCGCCCAACGTTGCCGCCGAGGCTGATTCGGTCAGGGGTAACGATCGACGAACGACCGCATCCCGTGTGCTCTCGGTGATCAAGCCGCCTGGGTCGCTGACCCGCAACCCTGCCACGATCGTCTCGGGATCCATGTCGAATTTCGAGCGATGAAACAAGCTTGCCGCATGCGGGCTGACGCTGATCATCTCTGCATCGCGGTTGATTGCGTATATATCCAGCCCGCTGGAAACACTGCTCTCATGGAACAACTCATTGAATTCTTTGAACAGCCCAATGCTGTTCACCAACAGTGCGGCAACCACTTCGGAATTGCCATCGCGAATGGGGACGATGCAAGCCATCATCGGCTCGATCGCTTCGTCGACCGTGCCGACTTCGTCTTCGGTCAAACTCGCTGGTCCGTCGCCGCGATCAGGACCATAAATGACCGTTTCGCCTCGCAGCACTCGAGCGACATCCGATGTACCGCTGGGGATCACCGGGTGCCCTAGATCCGAATTGTCCTCACGCCAACTGGCAATCGTCGTAAAGGACTGGTTCCAAACGACAAATTTGACATCCGGTCTACCCGACAAAATTCTCAGCTCACTACGGATCTGCGCCGCTAGTGGAGCCGACTGGAGGACATCCATCTTCGATTTTCGGTCACTCAGTTCGACCAAACCGAGGATCGAATCACGAATCAACGATTGCCGAGCACAGGATTGGACCAATTGAGCCTTGTCGTCAAGAAACCGACCGGTCGCCAGGTCGATGCTATTGCTGACGCCAGTCAATTCGTTACGAAGCGCCAATTGGACGCTGTTGGATACACTGTGGTAGGTCAGATAACCGACGATCAGCGTCGGCAGCACCGCGGCTAACCACAACCAACCCGAATTGATACGCCGAGCACGACGTGATTTATTGGCGAGCAGTAATTCGCTCGGTGAAGTCCGATCCTTTGACCCTCGCGACTCGAAATCTTTGGGCGAAGCATGCGTGCGTTCTGCCCCACGCTGAGTGATCTCGGATGCGGAGACCTTCTTGTCAGCCCGCTCGGTGTCCAATTTATCGGTTCGTGGTGGCTGAGTGATCTCGGAGGCCGAAGCGATCTGTGTTGGCTTCGCCGCACGACTTTGTTTCGCGCTCCCGTCACCGGGTGCAACCGTCGGTTCTCCTAATTCACGTGGTGCCGGCACCGGCATCGCCTTTGCACCCTCGAGCCGAGCTAATTCCGCGTCATGCTCATCGAGCAACGACAGAACGTCAGCCATCAGTTCTTTGTCGTCCCCGATTTCAGTCTCGAGAAATTTTTGCCGCGCCGCACCCGAGAGTTCATCAGCCGCAAAAAAGAGATCTCGGACACGAGCGTAACGATCGGCATTCATTAATCCGATTCAGACTCCGTGCTTGAATCGTCGCCATCCTCGTCACCGCGTCGCAACTCGCGACGCATCCAAGCGCGTGCCATCGCCCAATCTTTTTCGATTGTACGTAGCCCGATGTTCATTTCAGCGGCGATTTCACGCATCGTTAATCCACCGAAGAACCGCAACTCGACGATCCGAGCTTGCCGCTGATTCAGGCTGGCGAGAATGTTCAACAAATCGTCCAAAGCGACGACGTCGTCATCGCGGCTGAGTTGAAACGTGATTTCGTCAGTCAACATCCGGCGATCCCAACCCCCGCCGCGTTTTTGCGATCGCACTTTGCGGGCATGATCGACCAAGATTCGCCGCATCACGGTGGCACCGATGGCAAAGAAATGCGTCTTGCCTTGCCAATTGATCCGCGATTGATCCACCATTCGCATGTAGGCTTGATGAACCAGCGACGATGAACTGAGGCGTTGACGCATCGGTTCGTGCTGTAAAAAACGACCTGCTAAACGGCGCAGGTCATCATACATCAACGTAAACAACCGGTCCGTTTCGGCCGGTTGTCCTTTGACGCTTTTCTCGACGAGTTCATTTACACCATTCATAAGTCTTGCCTGAGCCCAATATCTCCGCCGTGATTATATCAGCCATGGTTCGGATTCGCCATCGAGCAGCGTCTTTTTGCCAGCATCATGAACCGCTTACCGAGGACGCTTGGAGCAACCGCAGCATTACCCCAATCGGGACCGAGCGGTCTCCCCATTCTAATGCCGCGTCGCGACTAAGACTTCACGTTTTCCACCCTCAGGACCACGAATTTTACGAACATCAAACCCGACCGCCTTCAAGCGATCCCGAACTTCCCGTTTCACACAATAGGTGACAAACCGACCATCCATGTTCAGTAGCTTGTACATCACAGCAAGCATGGGTGTCTGCCACAGTTCGGCGTTGGTGTCGGGCGCAAATGGATCAAAATAGATCGCATCAAACGATTCACCCTCGTGCCGCCAACGCAACGCATCGACCAGCTGTATCTGAACGACCTGGTGCTCTCCGGCATGCCAACGAAACTCCGAAGTCAATTTCGGCTCCGCAGATTCGCTGTTTGGCAATTGGCCACATGGTAATTGGGACTCGGGAACGCTCGATCGCCACCGGATGTAATCAGCGACGACGGCGGTATTGTCGACCCATGACTCCGGCGCAAGCTCACGCACAACGTCCGCCGACAACCAATGGTATTCGAGGGCGACGTAATCCAGCGGGGTACCGTGCTTGATCGCGTGGTCCACCGTCAAAAACATCCCCATTCCGGTCCCCAGCCCGATTTCCAAGACACGTGTGGCTTGGCCTGAGGACAACCGCTCTTGGACGCCACTGTTTCGCAAATAGACTTGGCGTGTCTCGGAGATCGCGCCTGAGGAACTGTGATAGCTGTCACCGGTGGCCTTGTTGATCAGCGTGCGACTGCCATCGTCGGTGACTTCGATTTCGAGAGTCGGGTCCTGGCACGGCAATCGGACTCGGTTTGCCCGTTGATTCATCCTCTAATCGACTCCCATAAAGTAAATAGGCTTCGGAATCCAGAAGGTTCCCGGATGTCCCCCCCGCGTTATTCGATGCGCATTCTTGCGCGTCGCTGCGTTCACGACAACCAGTAGTAAGCTGCCCCCTTTATTCTAGCGTCGGGTGCTAGGCGGTCCCGAAACCGGCCAAACGTTGGTTGCCCCCACGATCCCCCCGCCTAAAAACATGCGGGTTTTACGCAAAAAACGTGGTTTTAGAGCATTGAGTTAATACAGCAGGAATCACTGCTTCCTGTATCTCCAATGTTCCGGCATGTCGCAAAACGCTGAGAAAGGGGGCAGGAAGCTATCGAGTCAATCTGCGCCAAACCCTACCCCCCCGTTTTATAGGCGCAAAGAACGCGCAAAGTGCAATTTACGGATCGCAAGCTATTGAGAACCGATATGTTTTCTGTTTTCATAAGTTTGTAAAGCAATTTCACGGCTCGTCATTTGGCGTGATCGCGTGCTCGGCACCGAGACATGTGACATCGCCAGAGCTCATCTGACTCTTATCAAGCAGTCTCCATGCCTACAAAACTACCAACGACGATCACGAAGAAGCTAGGAAAACTTCCGGATGCGGAACTAGCCAATCACGCTGGGTTGCCAATTGAGGCAATCCAAGCGGCTCGCCAGGTTCGCGGCATCATTCCGCACGGTTGGACGAAATGGACGAAGAAGAATATTGCCTTACTTGGTACCCAATCTGACGTCGACATCGCCGCCAAACTGGGTGTGACCAAGACGGCTGTATCGCGTAAACGTGCGCAACTGGGAATCGAGCCTTTTGGGTACTCGCGCAAACAGTTGCGGCACCGCTGGACCAAAGCCCAATTGAAGTGGTTAGGCACAATCTCGGACGCTGAAATTGGACGTCGCTTGGATCTCGACGCGACCACGGTCGCTTCGAAACGTGAATCGCTTGGGATTGATCCGATCCGTAAAGGTCGCCCGGCACGGAAATGGTCGAAAAAGGAACTGGGTTGGCTCGGCAAGCTCTCGGACGCTGAAATTGCTCGCCGTATGAAGATCGGCCGACGCAAAGTGATCGCAAAACGCCAATCGCTCGGAATCGAAAATCCGACGGTTGCGGCGACCGAAGCTCGCTGGACCCCCGAAGTGATCAAGATGCTTGGCAAGATTCCTGACTCCAAAGTCAGTGAGAAAACTGGGATTCCTGTCAGTGCGATTAGCGGTTACCGAAGCCGTCATGGAATCCGGATTAACGGAGCACGTCACACCTGGACTCCCGAAGAGATCAAGATGCTGGGCAAGATTCCGGATGAGGAAATTGCTAAAAAGCTTGGCATCAAGAAGGCGACGATCGCCACGAAACGCCGCCGACTGAAGATCGGAGCTCCCTCGAGTAACGGTCGCGGCTAAGCGTGCCGTCACGCAGCGAGTCAAGCGCTATGCCGCTTTGCGCTCGTAGATAATTCCGCTGCGACGTCGTGATACCATGTTAATCGCCGACATGTGCTTCAGCGTGTACGCGATCTTTTGGGCGACCCAGCGTGGACGATCAATCCAGCTGGCCAAGTCCGAGGTGTTAAAGACGGTCGTTCCCTCGGGCACGTTCACCAGTGTCAGTAGATCGTCGACTGAGCGAAACTCGTGAGTCGATTCAATCGACTCGAGTCCCACGTCATGCACCTTGTAATCTTTGCGTCGCCGGCCACGTCGCCGCTTGCACGGAATCCGAGTCTCGATCACCTGCACCATCGGTACCTCCAGCACCAAATTGGGGTGCGGAAACACTCGTGTGAAATAGATCAGATCCTCAAACACCTCGAGGATGTCGCCCCGCTTGGGACTCATCCGGCTCGACGTGATTGCAGCGCCAGCCTGTTTCGCTTTGGCAATTCGTGTTCGCCAAACCACGGGTTTGACCACACGTAACTTGTGCCGCGCCAACAACTTTTGCGACTTGTCCCGGATCGCCGACAACGAAGCACACTGGATCTCGATCAGTTCATCATCACGTATCGCATCGATCCGATAATCGCCCAGCACGACTTCGGTACTTGCTTCGTCTGGGGCGTAACAGCGTTTGAGTTGTTGGTGCAGTGATGTTTCCAAAGTTCGCTCCGCAGCCAACGTGAATCCATTCGGTTGTTCGACCCATCCTCAGCGAGAATGGCGACTGCCGATTTTTACGGTTCGATGCCAAAATCACGAATCGTGGTCAGTACCTTTAGCTCGAGCCCTTTGGCTGCGAACGCCTCGGCACCTCCGGCCAAGCGGTCGATGATACCGATCACGCAGTCGACTTTTAATCCAAATGCCTCGGCCGCATCGACTGCCTTGATCGCACTGCCACCGCTGGTGATCACATCTTCGACAATCACGACGCGTTGGCCGGGTTGGACAGGCCCTTCGACCTGTTTCCCCATTCCATGCCCCTTGGGTTCTTTGCGAACCATGAATCCTTTGAGTGGCAAGTCGCGTTGGCCAGCGATTGTCACGATCGAGGCGGTGATTGGATCGGCACCAATTGCCATCCCCCCCACCGCATCGGGCAATTCGCCCGCAGCTTGGATCACGCTGAGCATGCCTTCGGCGATCAAGTTCGCCCCTTTGGGATGGAGCGTGATCTTTCGACAATCGAGGTAATAAGAAGCCTTTTTGCCACTGGCGAGCGTAAATTCGCCTGTTTGTAAAGCTTCGGCACGGATCAGGTCTAAAAGTGCGTCTCGGTTGTAGGTCATAAGGCTCAGCGAGGGGTTAGGTAGATGATTTGATGGTGCATGCGATGCGAACAAAGCACAACCAAAATCTTACCGGCGAATCGTCACCGAGGAACCCTGGGTCAAAATCCCATACAGATCGTCGGCATAATCCGCCGCCACGCTGATGCACCCCTGGTCGCTGGGACGTGTTGCATAGGGGCTGCCGTGGATACACAATTGACCGCCAAGATCGAGCCACAGTGATCCATACGGATTATCGGGACTGTTGGCCGGCACGGGAGATCCGCTGGCGCCGTAAAACGGTCGCTCTGATTGCTTGTCTTGAACCGTAAACGTTCCTGGACGTGGCTGAGGATCATTCCCCACGGCGATCGGGAAGCGACCCGCGTACAAATCGCCGAGGAACAATGTCATTTCCTGTTTGCCAAGATCGACGTCGGCTCGGAATGGGCCCCGCACGACTTTCAATTCGGTTCCTGGCAACACGGTGATGGGGTCTTCGATGCCGTTGATATTTGCCAACAATTGCCAAGGCACCTCGTATTTCACGGCGATCTGCATCAAGGTTTCGTGGTGTCCGACGCGATGAGGCTGTTCGAGCAAATGGCGACGTGAATAGATGACTTCGGCCGCAAGCGGATCGAGCCGGCTGAGTAGCTCTTGTCGTTGAGCCGATGGCAGATTGGGTGTGTGATAGAACAGGCTAAGTGTTTCAAGTGCCTCTTTGCGTTGATCCGATTTGTATTGATCGTCGGCCAACTGCAGGGCATTGGCTAGCCCGACGTTGTTTTTGGTGGGATCCGACGTACCGCTGACTGTCGCGATGCTGTCATCGCCGCCGTCCGCCAATTCGGCAAGTGCGGTCCCAGGACCTGCGGAAGGATCAAACGCAACCGAACCGTCTTCGGGAAGCTTGTTCTCGTCGGAGGTAGGGTCGGGCATATCGAATGTCATGTCTGTGGCGCCATAAGCACTCGAACCCGCGGCAGTGCCAAGCGGCGATGCGGCAGCGGGAGATAACCCCGTACTTGCCGACGCTAGACTGGCTTGAGTTCCCGAGCTAGCCCCGAGGTCCATGTAGGCGGGCGTGTCATCGCTGGGCTGATGAACCGTCAAGCTATCGTTGCCATGAGTATCCGAAAGCTGGATCGACACACCACTTGCGTTGGGGCCCGGGGTGGTCGCGACTGAATTGGTCGAACCGGCGGCGGGAAGGTCGTTAAAGGACTGGCCGAAGGTGGGTTCCAAGTTATCGGCGATTGCGGACGATTCAGGCATCCCGCCGTTGATTTCCATTTCGCCCAGCGATTCAGGCAAGCCGCTCTCGATGTCCAGCCCGCCTTCGTCCATCACGATGCGCTCGACTTCCGGTGGCAACGAATCAGGCGGGGTAGTGAGTGACATGTACGCTGTGTACATCACCGTCATCAGCAAGACGATAATTGCCGCAGTTTTCAGCGTTTGCATGACGATTCTCCAACTCTCGGACGCTTCTGGCGACCAGCAAAATGGGCGATTTGATTCCATTCAACCCGAGATGACCTCGGACCATTGCCGCGAACGTAATCAATTACAAAGTGGCAACGCCATAGCATTTCGCCTTCATTCGATGACAAAAGGGGGGGGAGACGCGTCAACGTGATCAACGGAGCGAGTTTTCTCTAATTTCGCCCGCGCCATCGGACTTTTTTTCCTAACATTGCCATTGCTAGCGCAGTCCACTGCAGCCCGATAAACAGCGTGGCGGCAACGCTGTGCAGCAAAACGCCGACAAGCGGTTGCCGAAAATAGAACGCTGCCAAAGCCCGAGGTAGATGGGCGATTAGGACGGCGATCACCCCGATCCCGATTCCCAGCGGTGATTGTTTTACGATTGCAATCGACAACATCACGACCGGCAACACGCTCGCTCCCAAAATCAGTAACGTAAAAACGCCAATCAAGCGTGGATTGGCGATCCCTTCGTCTGCATTCTTCAGCAGACCACGGATCACTTGCCCGCCGTCACGGTACATCCGGCAGCGAGCCAGGGCCGTTCCGTCCACCACATCGGTCATCAGTCCGGATTGGCGGTAGATCCGCGGCAGCTTGACGCCATCATGACGCGACGCATGGATCGCCTGATGAGTGCCAGCCGCGTCGTAGTCGGTTTTCAGCGTCATAAACATTTGCCCACACCCAGCGGCGTAAGCCGGACTCGTACTCGCTCGCATCCTCGCGATTGGCAAAAAACCGAGCAGGATGTAGTGCATCATCGGGATCAGCAGTTTTTCCAGAAACGTCTCCGACTCTTGCTGTGGAAACGCGCTCAGCAAGGCAATTTGATTTGCGTCCTGCCAATCGACCAACGTCTTGATCGCGTGGGGCTGCAGTCGTACATCGGCGTCGAGAAACAACAAACGCGGATAGTTTGCCGAGGACGCCAATTGCCAACATGCATGCTGCTTACCATTCCATTGCGGCGGCAACGGTTGGCCTGACATACAGCGAACTCGCTTGTCCGCCGTTGCCATTTCAAGCACCACCGCCGCAGTCGCGTCATCCGAATCGTCGTCCAGCACCCACACTTCCACTTTGACATCGCGGCTGGCCAACACCGACTGTACACATGCCGCGATTGAATCCGCTTCGTTGCGGGCCGGAATCAGCACCGAGACCTCCGCTGCATCGCTGCGGTGGCGCGGCGACAGATTGTCCTCGGCCGCATCGATTGCCGCTCGAGACCGATTCGGCAACCGAAACCGAGGCAAATTACGCAAAAACATCAAGCTAGGCAACAAAGCCAACCCGAGTGCGACACACGACCAAAATATCATTGCAATTTGTTTCCGTGCGCTGCTTTGAACCGTTGTCCCGTCGCCAACGCTTTTAACCGTCGCATCGAATCGTAAACGATTCCCGCGCCATGTGCGCCCGCCAACAGGTTTTCAAACGCCTCTGAGTCTCTTGCAATCACCCGTTCGCTCAGCACGGTTTGGTTGTGACGCATCCGATCAGTCAACAGTGTTTGCCAATCCGATTTTGATGCGTGTGGATGTTCGGCGACCTTGACGGGCTCGCCGATCCGAAACAAACATTCGGGCAGTCGCTCTTCCCAAAACACGTATTCGATGGCGATCGGCAACACCCATCCTCGCTGCATCCGAGCGCATAGGTGTGCCATTCCTGGCATCAGGACTGCGGAATGATCACGCACGTCCGCGAATCGGCCTTCGGGGGTTAACCACAACGAAGCATCGTTGCTGTGCAGAATCGCCCGGCTCTGCTTTAAAAAAGCCGCCGCGCCTTCGCTGGAATTCAGTTTCACCCCATAGAATCCGAGCTTTGCAAAAACGCGATACTGCTGGAGCGCCGCGGCATCGATCGGAGCAAAGAATTGACGTGGGGTAAACAGCTTTCGATTCAAAAACTGAGCCGTCAATGGATCCCACCACGACGGATGATTCGCGTACACGATCAATGGCTGCTCTGCAGGCACGTTTGCGTGCGAAAGCGAATCTCGCATGATCGCAATCGAATGCAAATTGCGACGCAAGTAAGGCGTTAGGAAGCGGTGGAATCCGTTTGACAGCCATCCGCTTACTTGGGGCCGTAAATCTTCCGGAGCGTTGGATTTCATCAAGCCACGGTTAAAACTGAGTAACGATCAAGTACATCAGCCCCAAGATCGCGCTGAGTGCCAACATCCGAATCGATCGTGAAACAAAGGTGTACTTCGAATTTGAGACATGCGAATCCAACATCATGCAAATTGCGATTTCTCGCTTTAGCCCACTCATCCCGATCCGCTGCATCTCGTCGGCAAACTGCTCGGTTTGATCGATCGTGTAATGAGCGGAAATGGCTGCGGGATGAAAGTGATTGGCACGCCCCAATGAAGGATGTTTACCACAATACCGGAATGGCAAAATGCAGCGAAATGCCAACACGCAAGACCAGATCATCGACGCCAACCACAATAAAAACGTGACCGAAACCAACGACGTCCACCACGATGTCGGATGCGATTGGTCGGCGCGAATGTACTCGTGAATGGTGGGCACCAACACGCCACATAACGCGCCGTTGACCGCCAAGACCGCAGCCGCCTTCGCATCGGCAAATCGAATCCATTCGCCAATAATCTGGTACGTTTCGATCAGATTTTCGGCTTCGAGCGCGTTCTGGGTATCGTCGTCCAGCCGTGGCCGCGTCGAAACCACTGTGCTCGACGCGCCAGCGGACGTGGACGTCGCGGTGTTATTTTCGTTGGCCGTTTCGCTCAACGGTTCGGACATGGATGGGACTCTCTTATAGTTGGGGAAAACGTCGCTGGCGTACCACCAAGCAGGCTTTCAAGCATCGGTACAAACAAGACGGGCACAAAACAGAGCCACCGATGGCGCCGGAACCTGAAGAATTCGCCGCGGACTCTCATCCTAGCTTAGCGGATTCGCATCGAGTTCATGCAGACGACGCTCGCCGCGAATTCCGTCGGCGGGAAAGCCATCCAAGTACGCATTAAAACGAAGTCGAATTGGCTGGCGTTTGCCCATTTTTGACGGATCCATCCATTCGTCCATCGTTGCTTGCCCAACCGGAAAGGTCGTGATCAATCTCGCCGGATTGGTTCCCTCGCGAATTGAATAAACCAATAAACCTCGATTTCGCTCGTCGCCGGTTGATCGCGGAAAGGGAAACAGATCGGTCCGCAGCTGCACGTTGCGATGTCGCCTCTCGAAATCGCTGTTTTGCTTCTTGGAATCGTGTCGCTTGCTGGAATCGTGTTGCTTCCTGTAAACACTGCCGAGCGGAAACGACTCTTCGATACGATGCCCTTTGATGCGAGCGATTTCGTCCAGATTCAGACTGGCCATGCTGCCGACGATTTCCACGGGCGGTTGATCTCGCAATGACAGCTGTGACAGAAAAACTGTCAAATTGCCGAGCAACGTTCCTCGACGTGGCAACGCCTGCAGTGATTGACGCGGCAAACCAAAACCGTCTTCGATCGTTGATTGGATCCAGCGGTCTCGTTTGAATCCGTAGGGCGTCTCGATTCGGCTAAGCAGATAACCGTACGTGTGCTGGATCCCCGCGTGAAATCCAGGCGGCCGCATCGGCACGCCGGTGATCTCGCCGAGTAGCGAGAGGATTTCTGCAGCCACGATGTCTTGGTTTGCCAACTCGTCGGTGTTTACCGATTGTCCCCACCGATTTAGCACGGATCGCTCGTCACCCACTCGCCGCAGATGCCGATACAAACGAGGCATACCAACACGCAATCGTGTGAATCGATCTCGTTCGCTCGCGGCTGCCGATAGTTGCTCGCTCAGCTTCGGTAACGCGGTCTCTAAGTCCAAATGCGGTTCCTATTCCAATCTCGCGATTCCGCTACAAAAGCCAGCTGCGTAGTGCCTACCCAGAATTAAAGATCGGCATCCGTCCTCTAGTGGAGTTGCACCGATCGCACAGCTTTTCGAGTTCGGCGGCAGGATGGTGTGGATAAGCGACACGCCCGCAGATCCATCCGCAACGGCCCCGCCGCGACTGTATTGGCTGGTTCCTAACGTTTAGGGATCTGAGGCCATTGCCTTCTCATACGCATCGACTTCCCGCTGAAAGTCGGCGTCCGATTTTAACGAAGGTTCGTCCCCCGAACCACTACCGCCACAACCGACAAGGGGAACCATGGTGAAGAGCACACCAGCAATGAAGAGTGTTTTAAACATGGGAATCTCGACGTCAAAGGATTTCGAATCTGAAAAGAATGGCCCCGCTGCATTGCGGCGGATTCGATTTCGATCTCACCGCAAGCGTCAGATGCGATACTCGAAATCTATCACTTTCCCGACTTGATCCAACGAGTTTTTCGGACAAGGTCGGCAGATTGCGGAAAACCAAACGGCGTCGTTCTCTATGACTGCCCCCTTACTTAAACTTCCGCCTAAAGTAGCAAACGGGGCGGATTGCCGCTAATCAAGAACCGCTGGCTAAAAAATGTCTTCACCGCAGACGCAAAAAACGAACGAAGTGCCACAATGGGTCTGGAATCAAGCCTTTTAAAATGCGTCTTCGACTCTCGCCAACGAAAAAAGCCGAACTCGCGAAGAGTCCGGCTTTCAAAGAGGGTGTCACTTTCGCCGCATTATTCGAGCGATTGAACTTCTTTAGAAGCGCGTGTTCCGAGGGCGCCCCACAAACCGTAGGTGCTCATTTGACCAGCACCCGCAGGGGCCGCATTCTTGTTGCCTGCTTCGATGCTGTCGGTGATAAACTTGACCGCACCGTCACCCATCAAGACATGAACGCCACCTTGGTGACGGCTTCCCATCGACGAGACTCCGGTACCGCTGTCGCCTGTTTCTGCAAAACAGCTAGGAGCGTTTGGAGGCAGGATGGTTTGCACCGCAGTGTAAAACACACGGCCGTCGGCCCAACGATAACCACGCGATTGGTTTCCTGAGGAGACGTTCGAGGTGAAGAACTGAGGGCGAGCTGGATCGACGTAGGTGTAACAAAGCCCTGGATCGAGTAGCAGCGCCGCGAATGGTGCACTGTTACGATTGTCGGCGATAATTTCGCGTGCTCCCAAACTGGTCGCCATTTCGCCCATCGCAATGGTGTTGGCAAGTCCATCAAGCACGTCGCGGAACGCGGTCTTGTGACGGGACCAAAAGAAACCACGATTAGTAGTTCGCGCTGTGTTAGCCGTGGTACCGTCGTCGCTCTGAGTGTTTTCGGTCATGTCCTGGGTACCGTTGGTGCCTGGACGATAGAAGCCCTTGTGACTCTTGCCACCGGTATTCACATAGTTGATCGTGTCCCCCAAGCTGACAGCGTAGTTGGTCCGTCCAAGTGCCGGGGCGCCGACCCCAGGATCGCTTGGGCAACGGAACGCCGCAACGTCGGTGATCCAAGCGGGATGCGACGTCCAAGGGGTAGGCCCCATTGCCGGATAAATTCCATTGGGATTGCTAATCTGTTCCCACAACGCTTGTTGTTCGTTAAATGGCAACAAGCCGACCAAGGCGCTCAAGAACAGACGATTACTGTTGTTGCTGTTCGGAGACGCAACCAATTCGCGAGTTCCTCCCATATGCAGCGGCAGTTGGTTGTATGCCGAATGATAGTTGTGGATCGCCAAGCCGATCTGTTTAAAGTTGTTGCTACAACTCATTCGCCGGGCCGCCTCGCGTGCCGCTTGAACCGCGGGCAACAGCAGTCCAACCAGCACTCCGATGATGGCGATCACGACGAGCAATTCGACCAACGTGAAGCCAGATCGAGTACGTGCAAAATTCTTCATGTGCAAAATCCAATTCGATAAAACGTTGAAACAAAAGAGAAAATTTCAAATGGACTGACAGCGCATTCCGCAAGCGACTTTGGTCACAAACGGACCAAAACTCACTGTTTTTGAACTGCGTCTTTAGACGTGACCGTGCGATCCTCCACTCACAGATCGCTCGACCACCGATGGCAGATCAGCCTTCACCGCGCATTTGGCGCTCATACAACTCGGCCTCTTTAGCCAAGTCAGCATCGGACTTAACCGGTTGCTCGATTACGGTCGCTGCCTCGCGGTCACCACACCCAACAACAGGGACAACACAGAAAACAGCAGCGACGAGCAGGGTAACTTTCAAGTGATTCATGTACCGCTTAGGGAAAGGAAATGAGAGGGATCGAAACCGCCATTGGACGCTTTGTGAAACAAGAAAAGTGCCTCAAGGTTCCGTTGCTGAATTCTATTTGTGCGAAAACTAATGAATATGGAAATTCCACCAATTTGCTGTTAATCGAACCCGAGAAGTCCCAAACAGGGGTTCATCCGAAGGTCGGTGAGGAGGGGGGCGCCCGGCAAGAGTGCGCAAGTGGTCGAAATTCGGCTCCGCAAAGGAAATCCGACTGTGAAAACGCTTTTTTACGCCGAAACTGCCCTTTGGGATCGAGGTGGACACTTAGTTAAGGATGTGGCATCGTCTCGATGCGTGTTTGCTTCCTCATGCGGCTCACTTTTTCGCCCCATCCCGACTGAGGCTCCGCAATTCGCCCGTCGTTTAAGCGCCGTAAACACGATCCGTTTGAGCGTCGCAAACACGATCCGATTAAGCGTCGTAAACACGATCCGGAAAACCGCTCGCTTGTCTCAAAGGTCGCACGTCCGCTAAATCCAGCACAACAAGCAAACCGGAGTGTCAACGCCAGTGACTCGGCCGATTCGCCGATAAGCTTTTGATAAAGGAAGACTCTCTGCGATGACTGAAACCAAGACAAAAAGCAAATCGATGTCCTCGACCTCGGCGATGTTCAACGAGGAAGGGCTAAAGAAGGCCGCGGTGCTGCTAAGCTCGATGCCGACCAAAACGGCTGCGCGGGTGCTATCCCAATTACCGCCGCGGGCGATCGAAGCGATCAGCATCATGATCGCCCAAACCGATTCGTTTGGTGGCGACGAGCAAGAAGTCGTGATCGCCGAGTTTCTGACCAGCAAAGCGAGCTCGATCTACGCCAGTCCCGGGGGACTCGAGCGTGCCAAGGAACTGATCAAAGAGGCGCTCGGCCGCGATGCCGGTGAATTGCTGGGAAATCTGCAACAGACGATCGAGTCGATGCCGTTTGGCTTTATTAAGAAAGTCGATGCCCAAACGCTGCTGCAGTTCATTGGCGACGAACATCCGCAAACCATCGCGTTGTTGCTCAGCCACGTCCCGTCAAACTATGCGTCCGAAGTGATGTCGGGACTCGATCCCGAAAAACAGCTCGAGGTGATCCGCCGGATCGCTACGATGGGACGCACCAGCCCCGATGCGGTTGCCGAGCTCGAATTTGGTCTCGAGATGCGGCTCAGCAGTATGGTCAACCAATCGCACAGTAACACCGGCGGCGTGGCCAGTGTGGCGGAGATCCTGAACGTTGCCGAACGCAGCGTCGAGCGAAACATCATGGAATCACTCGGACGTGACGATCCCGAATTGTCCGACGAAATTCGCCGCTTGATGTTCGTCTTTGAAGACATCTCGAAACTGGGTGATCGCGATATCCAAGCACTCCTGAAGAACGTCGAAACGTCTCAGTGGGCGATGTCGCTAAAAGGCGCCAGCCAAGTGCTTCAGAACAAAGTGATGAAGAACATGAGCACGCGAGCGGCCGAGAACCTTCGCGAAGAAATGGAGTATCTCGGCAGCGTCCGGATCAGCGAGGTCGAGGCGGTTCAACAAAAGATTGTCGACATCGTTCGCCATCTCGAGGACACCGGCGAAATCTCGCGTCCGACCGGCGAGGAAGAAGAGGAATACGTGAACTAGGCCAGACGCGCTGCAGCAATGCCACGGGAAGGAGTGACAGGAGACAAGTTTACGCAGCCGTTAAGTACGATCCTCGGCTACCTGTCAACCCCCTCGCGAGGCATTGCTGCCTCGGAAGACGCTAATGTATCTGTCTCAGACTACCTACTCGTCCTAGGTTACGCGATACGTGGCAAAACGATATCGAGTGTTTTCTTCAATGCACCGCCACTAGCCCGGATTCCTTGGACCTCTTTCGGCCATAAATCGATTTCCAGCTGATTGATTACCCCGCTGCGACCGACCACGGTCGGCACCGAAAGCGCCACGTCGCGGATTCCGTAACAGCCTCGTTGGACCGAGCTGACTGGCAAAATGCAGCGGCGATCCAGAGCGATCGCGTCAAACACGTCGCGAATGGCGATCCCGACTGCGAAGCCGGCGCCGCCTTTTCGCTTGATCACCTCGGCACCACTGCCACGGGTGCGTGTGAACAGATCGTTGGCCATGGTGGCGTTCCAGCCTGGGAATTTGTCCAGTGGCAAACCGCCCACGGTCGCACTGCTCCAAATCGGCACCATCGAATCGCCATGTTCGCCCAAGATCAATGCCTTGGTTTGTGTCGGCGGTGCGTTTAGCTGCGCCGCAATCAACGAACAGAAACGAATTGTATCGAGCTGGGTTCCCAGTCCGATGACCTGGTCCTCAGGTAAGTCGAGCATTTGTGCGGCGACGTAGGTCAACACGTCGACCGGGTTGCTGACGACCAACACGATTGCGGACGGCTTGGGGCCGGCGGCCTTTACATCGCGAACAATCTGAACGAACAGGTCGGTGTTGCGGTTGATCAGATCGAGCCGCGACTCATCCGGCTTGCGGCGAAGTCCGGCGGTGATACAGATCACATCGCTGTCGGCAATGTGTTCGTAACCGCCACCGACGATGCGTTGATCGGCAACACTGGGGCTGCCGTGCTGCAAGTCGAGAGCTTGGCCAACGGCCATTTCTTGGTTGACGTCAAGCAATGCGATTTCGCGAGCGATTCCGCCGCACTGGATTGCGTACGCGGCACAAGATCCGACGAGTCCACCGGCACCAATGATCGAAATTTTCATGTTGTCAGATTTTAAAAAGCGTTGCGTTATTTGTATTAAAAGTGTGGGCTAGGATTCCAGCCGGTCGTCCCAAGTCTTGATTGAGCTCTCGTCGTAGCGGAAGTCGTCAAGACTTTCGTTGTATTTGCTGAACGGTATTTTCCGACCGCTCCGAAACTCACGCACGAGTTCCGCTACCTCAAAACTGTTGACACGCCTGGCAGCCTGTCCCACTTTGAACTAGGCCTTCATTTGGCGGATCACTTCGTCGGTGATCAGTTTGACGAGTTTCTCTTCGTCGATGCCGCTGGCTGGCGAACTTGCCACTGCAGCCTTGGCTGCCGATGCCACTGCGGCTGGCGGTGGGTTGAACGCACGTTGTGCGACGCCTGCTTCTGCCCACGAATCGCGGAAGATGTCGTTGGCACAAATGTCACAATTCTCGTACTCGCTGGTGTTACGAGGATCCTTGTAGCCCCACTTGTCCTTCAGATCGAGCAGTTCCTTGGACTTTTCTTGGCTCAAGTAGGAAACGTTGCCAAGCTGTTTCGCCAACATCAACATGCGGCAGTACGAATCGAGGATCTCGGTCCACCAATACGCTTGCTCGACCGTTTCGCCGTAGCTGACCGTACCGTGGTTCGCCAAAATCATCACGTTCGTTTTCTTGACAAACGGAATGATCGTGTCGGCAAACGCTTGCCCGCCGGGTGTTTCGTACTTGGTGATCGGCACGTCACCGAGGAACACTTCGACCTCGGGCAAAATGCACTGAGGAATCGGCTCGCGAGCGATCGCAAATGCAGTTGCGTGTGGTGGATGGCAGTGAACGACGCTGCGGATGTCTTCGCGTTGGCGATAGATTTCCAAGTGCAGAAGGGCTTCGCTACTTCGCTTTTTGCGACCCGACAATTGCTTGCCCGTCATGTCGACTAGCGAAATGTCATCCGGAACGAGAAAGCCTTTGCAGTGCAGCGTCGGGGTGCAGAGGACTTCGTTTTCGCTGACGCGGACGGTGATGTTCCCGTCGTTGGCGGCAGCGAATTGGCGGTTGTAAATCCGCTTGCCGATGTCGCACATGTCTTGTTTGATCTTATGAAGATTCTGCATAGCTGCTTTCCTTTATCGTTACGATGGTCCGCTGTGACGCGGTTCACTGAGCAAGAGGGTCTGTGTATATGTGTGTTAATTAAAGGTCGACTTCGTCCAACAACGCGACAATCGAGGCATCGAGTGGTTTGACGTCCGAAAACGGCTGAGCCGCTTCGGGGCCTTCGGCCAATGCCACCCAATCGCCAATCCCTGTCCCGCATAAATCCCACGCGATCACGGTGTCACCGCCGATCGGTTGGTCGCCGAATTGATCCACCGACTCGACCAATTCGACACACCGCAACTTCGCTCCCTGCATCGCCGGATGCGAGCGAGAAAGAGTGACGGTGCCGATCGTGCGAGCGATTTTCATGAGGTTTTGGTTGTTTGTTTCACTATTTCAAAATTCGGGCTGCGACGTTGACCGCCGCAACAAAATTCAATGCGTTCATATCCAGCACCCAAACTTGAGGTGCCAATTCCTTTTCAATCCGATCGACAGTGGCAATCGAACTGACCGTTGCTGCCCGACGTCCGGCACTGCAAATTCGGTAAACCTCTTTGCTCGGTGCGTCGCTTAACACGACCTCGACCGTCGCCGAAGCTCGAATTCCTCGTCGTGCCAACTGCTGCGAAATCGCTGCTGCACGCTCGGGGGTCTCGTTGTCGGTGACCGCCATTTCGGACGGCGTCTGGTTTGTTTTTTCGGTTCGCTTTGTTTCGTTTTTCGCACTGCGAGTGATCGTGATCCCAAGCAGTTTCGCTTCGTCGCGTGCCGCTGGGGTGACAATCGCTTTCGTGGCGACTCGTAATTCTTTCTTGCCGTCCGCGGCTGCTTCCTTGACGGTCGCAACCGAGATGACACCAGAAAGCGGACAGGCGGTTTGCCCGTCAGTTTCCATTTGGTTCTGTTTGACTCGCTCGATGACTTCACGAACGATCTTGGCAATCCATACCGGATCGATCGATGCGTCGCTCATGCGGGTCTCCGTTGGTCAATCAATCCAATCACGCTCCAGCGTGCTGGGGTATTTTCGTGTTTCGTGATTTCGCGAGCATACGATCCGTCGCTCGTTAACATCACTTGGTCCCCTTTGCGACAACCTAAAATGTCCAGTGCGATCAGCGGTGCGCCGTCGGGAGCGTCGTCCACACCGGTCGGCTGGACGATCACAAGCCGCTGGCCCGCCAAGCTGGCGTGCTTCACGGTCGCGCGAGTCGATCCGATCACGGTGGCTGGTTGCATTGAGATGAAGTGTTGGGGGGATGTTTATGTTTTGTGACAGGCTGGAAGCCTGTGTTGCGCTTGATGACAGGCTGGAAGCCTATCCCACATTCAGGCTGGAAGCCTATCCCACTAAACGACTCGCAGTTCGTCGATCATGCTGCAGCGACGCTCGCGAGTGAACGTTGCAGGTGTCGTAACGCCTTCGCCGGTCGGGCCTGCGATCGAGAACGACAGGTAGCCTTCGCCACCGAGTCCAAGCGACGCCATCGAGGGACCGTTTTTGACGTACAACGTCGTGTCCATTTCGCGGCCCATCTTGGTCATGTTATGGACGTTTCGCGAGTGAATCATGGCGGTGTGCCGGAAGCCGTGTTCGTATTTCTTCGCCATGGCGATAGCGTGATCGACGTCACGAGCACGCACGAATGGCAGGAACGGCATCATTTGCTCGACACTGACAAACGGATGATGTTCGTCGGTTTCACCAAAGACCAGTTCGGTACCATCGGGCACCGAAACGCCTGCCGCCTCGGCTAAGACACTGGCGTCGCGACCGATGAAATCTTTGCAAGCCGCGTCGTGTTTGTCGTCGCCGACTTTCACAATCGCTTTGCTGGTCAATCGTGCAATTTGCTCACTGTTCAGCTGGACTGCACCGGCGCGTCGCATTGCGTCCATCATCTTGTCAAAGACGCTATCGACGACGAACACTTCTTTTTCGGCGATGCACAACAAGTTGTTGTCGTACGAGGCACCTAGGATGATGCAGCGAGCGGCGTTGTCAAAATCAGCGGTTTCATCGACCACCACCGGCGGGTTACCCGGCCCTGCGACGATCGCTCGTTTGCCGCTGTTCAGTGCCGCACGTCCAACCGCCGGTCCGCCGGTGACACAGATCAGTGCAACGTCGCGGTGAGCGAATAATTCGTTGGCGCTTTCGAGCGTCGGTTCAGCGATCACACAGATAATATTGTCGATCCCCATCTCCGCAGCGATCGCTTCGTTGAACCGGCGAACGCCTTCGGCAGCAACGCGTTTGCCCGACGGATGCGGGTTGACCACGACGGTGTTGCCGCCGGCGATCATGCTGACGGCATTCCCGGTGATCGTCGGCAAGCTGTGAGTCACGGGAGTGATCGCGCCGATCACGCCGAACGGGGCTCGTTCGATGATCGCCAAACCGTGGTCGCCGCTGAAGCACTTGGTTTCCAAGAACTCGACACCCGGCGACAACTCACCTAGCGTACGCAGCTTTTCGATTTTATGCTCGGGACGTCCGACCTTGGTCTCTTCCATCTCCATCAAACCGAGCTCTTCGCATTGCTCGATGGAGATACGACGAATGATATCGATGATCTTTTTTCGATCTGCGAGCGAGCGATCACGCAGTTGTTCAAATGCACGACGAGCCGCGGTGACCGCTGATGCCGCATCATAGAAAATGCCGTGCTGGCCACCGGCGGGTTTGCCATTGGAAGCGGACGGCATCGGTCCAACTTCGGACAATACTTGAGCGACCACGCTGCGAATCAGGTTTTCGTCGAAATGCATAGTTTGGGTTTCTCGTTAAGTCTGCGTTTTGTACGTCTGTATTGGGAGGGAGAAGGGGCGTCGCTCTGTAGCGACTACTTGTCTCGGTCGTAGACGCTTAGTTTGTCAATGTGTACCGTATCAACGATACCGATGATGCAGGCATCGATCGGCAGCGGTTTCGTTTCGGGAGTCAAGCGTGCACTGCTGCCTTGCACCACCAAAACAAAATCGCCTTCGCCCGCGCCGATCGTGTCGACGGAAATAAACGTTCGTCCGGTTGTGACCAGCCGATCGCGTTTCTCGCCTTCGAGCCGGTAAGGCTCGACGACCAGCAATTTATGACCTGTCATCGAACTCACTTTCTGAGTGCTGACGATCGATCCGGTTACTTTTGCGATAAACATGTTTGGGTGGAGTTCCTATTTGCCTACGCTTGTTGCAACGCGGATACAGTTTGCCGAGCCACGATGATCTCTTCGTTGGTGGGGATCACCCACAACGCCGTCCGGCTCGATTCAGCGTGGAACGTCGCTTCGCCCTTGAGCGATTGGTTCGCAGCCGGATCCAGGACAATGCCAAGCTCTTCGAGCCCTTCGCACACGCGGCCTCGAATCAGATCGTCGTTTTCACCGATGCCCGCAGTAAACACGATCGCGTCGGCACCACCGAGTGCCACGATCATGCCACCGAGATGCCGCCGAATCTCTTCGACATACACATCGAGTGCCAATTGCGAACCCGCATCGCCCGCTTCGGCTGCTTCTTCGACGTCGCGGATATCTCCGCTGCGTCCACTCAGCCCCAACAAGCCTCCTTGGCTTGCCAAATGAGCCAACGCCGCGTCGAGCGTCATTCCGGTTCGCTCGATAATCAGTGGCAACGCAAAGGGATCAAAGTCGCCGACGCGGTTGTTTTGCGGCAACCCCGTTTGCGGCGTCATGCCCATCGTCGTCATCACACTTTGTCGATTCCGGATCGCGGTAATCGAACTGCTGCCGCCCAAGTGACACGAGATCACACGAGCGTCATCGCGTCCGAGTAGCTCCGCACTTCGCGTGGCGATATAGCGGTGGCTAGCACCATGGAAACCCCATTTGCGAATATGAAATTCGTTGGCCCAATCGCGAGGAATGGCGTATTCCTTGCGAGCTGCGGGGATTGTTTGGTGAAAGTCCGTTTCGAACGCCGCCACCAATGGCAGATCCGCAAACCGCTGCTGCATCGCCTTCATCGCGGCAATGTAGGGCGGGTTGTGAGCCGGCGCGGCTGCGTTCATTTCCGCCATCGCATCAAGCACGTCTGCGTCGACGCGGAACACGCCTGACAAACGGCCACCATGCACTGCCTTGAATCCAATCGCCGCTACCTCGGACGCGTCCTTCAGCACACCGTGCTCGGGATCGGTCAATTGAGCCAAACAAGCTTCGACGGCGACCCCGTGATCGGGTACCGACATCGTTCGCTCGTCCGACCACTCGCCGATCGAAACGGTACATTTGCTCTCGGTATCCCCAATGCGATCGACCGCGCCGCGCGCTAAACAACGCTCGTCGGACATATCGTATAAGCGATACTTGAAACTGGTCGAACCAAGGTTGGCTACGAGAACTAGCACTGCAGGCTCTTCGTGGGTAGGAGACAAGGATTCCATTCGCTGCATCGACAGACCGCCCGTCGATGCGGATTCAAACTCAGGTTTTGAATCCGACTCTACGACAAAAAAGCCGACGACAAGCCTTCGCTAGGACGAGCGATAATGTGGCTGCCCACGAGTTCGCCAGCTTGAGCCGCGGCGTTTGCACCCGCTTCGACGGCTGCTCGGACGCTGCCGACGTCGCCGCTGACAACGGTCGTGACATAAGCACCACCAATGTCGACTCGCTTGACGATTGCTACATTCGCAGCCTTCGCCATCGCGTCGGTTGCTTCGATCAGGGCCAACAAACCTTTGGTTTCAATCAAACCGATTGCATCGTTCATGTTCTGTTTTCTTAATTTTTGGATTGGGGTTTTAATGAGAGGACCGGCAGGGCGATTCGCCCCGTCCGCCAGAAGTATCAACTACTTCTTCGCTGGAGCCGAAAGTTTCAGGACCTTGCCCAAGTCATCGTGAGGGCGAGGAATCACCTGCACGCTGACGACTTCACCAATACGGCCTGCTGCAGCAGCGCCGGCGTCAGTGGCTGCTTTGACAGCAGCAACGTCGCCTGTGACGAAAGCGGTGACCAAACCGCTGCCGACTTTGTCCCAA
The DNA here is from genome assembly GCF_039541335.1 of Novipirellula rosea. NCBI lineage: Bacteria > Pseudomonadati > Planctomycetota > Planctomycetia > Pirellulales > Pirellulaceae > Novipirellula > Novipirellula rosea. The sequence continues at coordinate 112,367 of NZ_BAABGA010000022.1, forward strand.
CCGAGGAACTGAACATTGGCAGCCTTCATCATCGCGTCGCATGCTTCCATCAGAGCGATAAAGCCCTTCGTCTCGATCATGCCGAGCGCTTCACTAACTTTTGCCATAGGAGTATTACCTTAGGAGGAGAGGAACTAACTGAATGGATAGGAGGTTATGTTTGAACGAAAAATCAAACGCGTGAGCCGACGGCGCTAGCCGCGGGACCATCGTTTTAGTGGTTTTTGCAGGCACAATCGTCTTTGCGAAGTAGCACTTCGGTTGCCGCTTCGAGGTTGCACGCATTGCCTTCGTCGGTGTCGATATGCACTTCCAGCTTCGCCGCTTCATCGGCTCGCACCAACACGTCTTCGAATACGACGCTGCAATCGGGGCTCTTGATTTTTAACTGCATCATGTCGCCGTTCTTGACGCCAAAATGATCGGCGTCGGCGAAGTTCATGTGAACGTGTCGGGCTGCACGAATGACGCCTTGATCCAGCTTGACGGTGCCCGCAGGGCCGACCAACACGCAGCCCGGAGTGCCGTCAATTTTGCCGCTGTGACGAACCGGTGCGTTGATGCCGAGCGAGATCGAATCGGTCAGCGCCAACTCGACTTGGCTAAACGGACGCGTTGGCCCCAATACTCGCACGTTCGGTAACATGCGGCGGCGCGGCCCAACGACCATTACGGTTTGCTTGGCGGCGTAAAAGCCGTCTTGATACAGATCCTTGTCAGGCTCCAGCACGCTGCCGGCGCCAAACAAGATCTCGACGTGTTCGTCGGTCAAATGGACGTGGCGGGCCGAAATACTGACTCGCAAATTGGGTTTGCCATCGACCCAACCCGGAGGCGTTTTTGCGGAGACACCCGCGTAGCCATTCGACGACTTGCCGGCGGCAGCACCGCCCATCGACGCCATCACGGCGCTGCGGACGAGGTGTTCGATACGATTGCGATCGATTGTTTGCGTCATTGCTGTGTTTTAACTTTGTTGTTTTGTGTCCATGTCGTTAACGCCCTGGTCGTTCAGCCCCGCGGCATTGAGCCCGGTTCGCGACGCGTCCTGTTCATTTCGCCCCGACGGATTCGCCAAGACTAGTCCGACCCCCGACGTTTCCAAACGCTCTTTCCACTCAGAATCAATTCCTGAATCGGTCACCACGGCATTCACTTCGTTTAACCCGCATAACCGGCTCAGACTTACCTTGCCAAACTTGCTGCTGTCAGTCACCACGATCGATTGGTCCGCCGCGGCGATCATCGCTTTTTCGCTTTCCACCAGCATCATGTCGCTGTTGAAATAGCCTCGTTCATTGATCCCTGCGACCGACAGAAATGCCTTTCCCACGTTCAGCGTGTGAAGCATCGAGTCGGCCATCGGGCCAATCGCCACTGCGGTTCGCCCGCGAACACAACCGCCGATCATGATCAAATCGATCGATTCACTCGAGGAAAGCAGGTGAGCCACCGGCAAACTGTTCGTCACCACTTGCAGCGGCCGTTTCACTAAATGCCTAGCCAACTCGTAAGTCGTGCTTCCTCCGTCGAGCAAAATCGTGTCGTGATCATCGATCAACTCCGCAGCCACCAAGCCAATGGCACTTTTGGCTGGCCACATCGTGTCTCGACGATTGCCAAACACTCGCATCGTCGCGGTCTTACCCGTCCAGAACACACCGCCGTGCGTCCGCCGAGCATCGCCCGCCTTCTCTAACTCTTCTAAATCGCGGCGAATGGTCGATTCGCTGACCTTCAACGTCTCGGCGAGTTCTCCGAGTGCCGCAAAACCACGGGTCTGGATCAACTCGCGGAGCCGGTCTCGTCGTGATTTTGTTGTCACTGGGGCCTCCTAACCACGAAGTCTTCCTAAGCCGCGTATTTTACTATGAGTGATAGTTTTCTATCATTTTTGCCGGAAATCAATCACCTATCTGGCTCTATGGGAGCTTTTTTGCAAACTATTTGGAAGCTTTGAGCATTTTGGCGTGTGTCCGGGATCGACCGCCGAGAGCATTTTCAGTGGCGAAGGAGAGCGAAATCGCCGACGACTGCTGTGGCAGAGAATCTCAGGCCGGCGTGAAGCGACAAGCTGGCTGCGGAAGCGGCATGAATCGGGTATCGTCGTTGGCTGCTAAATTTTGTGAGTCGTGGGCCGTCAGGCACCGGGTAACGGATAAAACCCGGCCGCTTACAAAATACCCGGCCGCTTACGCGTGTCGGCTCACAAGGCCGACACGCCGTTACCAAGATTCAGCACACACAAGCTAGCGTCACGCCAAGATCGCGGAGTAATCCGTGCCCACCTAAAAACCAAGAGACAAGATGAGCAATTTGAAAGGCAAACGGGCCGTTATCAGCGGCGCTTCACGGGGAATCGGACGCGGCATTGCGATCCAGCTTGCCAAAGCGGGCGCCGACGTGGTGATCAACTACCGCAGCCACGAAGGGGAAGCCGACGAAGCGGTTGCGGCGTGCGAAGCCCATGGAGTCCGCGCGTTCAAAGTCGCAGCCGATTTGGCCGACCAACAGCAAACTGAAGACCTTGTCGATCAAGCGGCCGAGCTGCTGGGCGGCTTGGATATCGTGGTGAGTAATGCCGCTTATAGCGATCGTCACACGATGTTGGCGTCCGATTTGGACGAATTTCGCAAGACGATCGACATCAGTATGTGGGGCGCGTTCTATCTGATCCGCCGCGGTGCGCAGAAGCTTGTTGATGCCGGCAACGGCGGCAATCTTGTCGTCATTAGCAGCCCCCACGCTCACATCGCGATGCCCGGTGCAATGGCCTATAACATGGCAAAAGCCGCGAATGACCAAATGGCGCGGACCGCCGCTTGCGAATTGGCTCAGTACGGTATCCGCTGCAACATCATTCACCCAGGCTGGACCAATACTCCGGGGGAACGCAAGTTCTTTAGCGAACAGACGCTCGAGCAAAAGGGCAGCGAATTGCCGCTCGGACGGTTGGGTGAACCCGAAGAGATCGGTCGCGGCGTCGTTTTCTTGTGCGACCCTGCTAGCCAGTACATTACCGGCAGCACAATCACCATCGACGGCGGCATTCAATTGCCGTTCAAAGAGATGTACCGCGTTGAAGAAGCCAACGCCAGATAACGCCATCGTGGGATAGACTTCTAGCCTGTCATTACAGCATGTATTCGCCGATGACACGGTTGAAGGCTATTTCACATTCGATCAGCGAAACTCGTCGCGAGTTTCGCTGCGGTGGATGGAATGCAAATGACAGGTTTGAAACCCATCCCGCATTCTTAGCCGGCCATTCGCGTGATGCGATTGTGTGGCTGTGCAAGTTCTTCGACGGATGCTTGATAGCGGTACTGCATCAAGTAGGCGTCTTCGATTGTGTCTTCGTAGAAATCACGGAGCACCGAGATTGCTTTGAAGCCAACCGATTTGAAGAACAATTGGGCTTCGAGATTGGTCTCGCGAACTTCCAACATGATTCGGTTGCGGCGTTCGTGCGACAGTTTGCCCAGCAATTTGCTTAGCATCGCATGGCCGACCCCACGACGACGGGCGTCGGGATGCACCGAAAAGTTTAGGACGTGCAATCGGTTCTTGTGAAGTTCATAGATCATGAACCCAACAACTTGGTCGTCCACTTCGGCGACCATACCGATGCAATTGCGTTGACGAAGGCAGCGAATGAAGTCTTCTTCGGTCCAAGCGAACTCAAAGCTCTTATTCTCAATGCCCAGGACCGCCGGCATATCGCGGCGAATCATCCAACGAATGTGAGTGTTTACAGCCTGCTTGGTATCCATGCTGGACTCCTTTCCACCTGAATGAACCAAATGACCTCAGGGGTGGCTTGCCCTCATGGCGTCCCCAAGGTGCGAAAATAATGTCGTCACCAACGACAAGCGAAGATTAGCAGATGCCCTAAAATGGACCAATACAGAATGTGATCTGTCTGAGAATTTCTCAAAAACGTTTCATGCTATCGCAGAATTCACGTGAAATTCACGCGAAACGCAGTGTTTTTGCGACACTTCAAGGTGGACGTCCACACTGTTTCGCAGGCTTCTGCCTGTGAAATTAATGAAAAAGGGAGCCCAACGCTGTGAACGATCTCGTAGCGGAACTCGTCAACAGTTTCGGGGGATTTTGCTGGCGGACGAAAGTCTTGACGACTTCCACTACGCCAAAGAAGAGAATTAATACGTCCTTAGCCGATTGCTTGCGCCAAATCGTTTCGCAAATCTTCGAACGATTCGAGTCCCACGGACAACCGAATCAGTCCATCGGTGATGCCAAACTTTTCGCGATCCGCCGCATCGTAGCTGGCGTGCGACATCGTCGCGGGCTGCTCGATCAACGATTCGACCGCGCCCAGGCTGACGGCCAAATGAAACAGTTTGGTCGATTCGCAAACCTTGGCGGTTTGCTGTTTATCCGCGTCCAATTCAAACGTCACCATGGCGCCGAAGCCTCCATCGAGCGTTTCGGCAGCAAGCGAATGTTGAGGATGCGAGGCGAGTCCGGGGTAGAGGACCGATTTGACTCTGCCGTGCGATTCGAGCCACTGCGACAATTGCAGCGCCGTCGCGGATTGTTCGCGGACTCGCAAATCGAGCGTTTTTAGTCCACGCGAGATCAGGAAACAGCTCAGCGGATCCAACACCGCCCCAGTCGCGTTTTGAATGTAATACAGTTGGTCGTAAAGCGATTTATCACTGACCGCCAACGTCCCCCCCAAACAATCACTGTGTCCGCCCAAGTACTTGGTAGCCGAATGCATGACGATGTCGATGCCACTTTCGAGCGGCCGAATCAGCGATGGGGTTCCAAACGTGTTGTCGACGCCGATCAAACATTTTTTCGCTTTGGCCACCTCGGCCAACTTGCGAAGATCGGGAATCGACAACCTTGGATTGCCGATCGTTTCAGCCCACACCAACTTGGTCTTGTCGGTGATCGCCGACTCGACTGCGGAAACATCGGTCATATCGACCAAGGTGACTTCGATGCCGGCACGATCACAAATTTTGTGCAGCAACCGATAGGCACCGCCGTACAAATCGCACCCCGCAACGACATGGTCACCGCTGCGAAGCAGCATCGTGACGCAGTGGATCGCCGCCATCCCGGACGAAAACGCGAGTGCCCCGCAGCCTCCTTCGAGTGACGCCAGCGTGGTTTCGAGGTTGCGTCGCGTTGGGTTTCCGCTGCGAGAGTAATCAAATTCGCCCCACTCGCCGGCGCCCGGTTGCTGAAACGTGCTGGCAAGGTGGATCGGTGGAACGACCGCCCCGGTCGCAGGGTCGACTTCGTTACCGACGTGAATCGCGCGAGTGCGAAAAGTTGTTTTCTTCAGGTCGTCAGAGTGATTCATGATGCCATGTCTGATTCAGCGTAGCGAAAGTCGCCAAGACTTTCGGAGAGAGAGAGTCGCCTTTTGCTCCGCAAAAGCAGCGTCCGAGCGGGAGGGATCGGTTTCGAGCCTGTCGCACACGGGATGGCTGGGAATACTTTGTCCAGCCTTCATTTCAGGGTAGTGGATCTTGCTAAAGATCCGGCAGCATGGGGGATCATTAGCAAGATCCACTACGGCCAGCCCTATCCCACATTGGGCTTATGCCTCGAGCGCTTGTGCCAAGTCGGCGATCAGGTCTTCGGTGTCTTCGATCCCGCACGACATACGAATCATGTTGTCGGCGATACCAAACCGGACTCGATCTTCGGGGGTGCAGTGATAGTAGCTCATCACCAACGGTTGCTCGATCAGCGATTCGACACCACCCAGACTGGCGGCAATTCGCGGGATTTTCGCAGCATCGACGATTCGCGATGTCTCTTCCCAATCAGCGTCCTTGACCGTAAACGTGATCAATCCGCCATAGCCGCGCATCTGTGCTGCCGCCGATTCGTACGACGGATGCGACTTTAGTCCCGGGTAATAAACACGGTCCACACGGGGGTGGGCTTCCAGAAATTCGGCGATCGCCAAACCGTTTTCGTTATGCCGCTGCATCCGCAGCGCAAACGTTTTTAAGCCGCGTTCGAGCAAGTACAAATTGTGAGGCGAATTGACTCCGCCGAGCACTCCACGCAGCGAACGAACCGATTCCAATTGTTCACGTCGACCGCAAATCACGCCGGCGAGCAAATCGTTGTGGCCGCCGAGGTATTTCGTTGCCGAATGCAGCACGTAATCGACGCCATAAGCGATCGGTTTGATGTTGAACGGAGTCGCCAAAGTCGCATCGATCAGCGTTTCGACTTCGTTGGACTTGCCAACCGCCGCGAATTTTTCCAAATCGATAGTTGTCAGATGCGGATTGGTCGGCGATTCGCTGACCAACATCTTGGTCCGTGGTGTGATTGCGGCTTCGAGAGCCTCGAAATCACCCGTCGGAACTTGGTGGGTCACGACGCCAAAACGCGACAGATGTTTTGCACAAAATTCGCGGCTGCGATGGTAACACTGGTCAAAGAAGACGATTTCGTCGCCACTGCTCAGCTTGGCCATCAACAGACCGACAATCGCGGCCATCCCCGAACTGTACAGAATCGCCTCTTCGGCCCCTTCGAGTGCCGCCAGCTTGGCTTCGACACTTTTTTCGTTGGGATTACCGTAGCGACCATACTCTTCACGTTCTTCTTCGCCATTGACGAAACGCAACAGCGAAGCAGTCGAGTCAAAGGTAAACGTCGACGCCGCATAGATCGGAGCGGTGATCGAACCTTCGGCTTTTTGCCGTTGTTCGCCGCTATGCACGCACTGGGTCGACGCACCGAGCGATTGCTCGTTGGCCAGCCCGCGGGGCGACGTTTTTGGAGAAGCGGGTTTGGCTGCGGAAGGGGTTTCCGAAGCACAGTCCACACCCGAGTTCGTGTCCGCTGAAAGCACGGAATCACTTGTGCGACCCAATTTGGTCGCGTCTGAATCAATCGTCATATTCTTTGTCATGGCTCTTTAGCAGGTTAGGCTGCAAGCGGCCGCAAATCCCAATGTGACGAACCTCCGCCGAGGTCGCCCATTCACGTTAGAAATAGGCTATCCGCCCAAGGGCAACTCGACAAGGGTTTTCCCAAAATTCCATCAAAGCTGGCTTTGTGGTCGATCGGTCGATTGACAGGACCGCCAAAGTTTCACATTTGCCCCCCCTATGGAGACTGCTGGTTTAGCGTAGTGGAAGTCGTCAACGGCTTTCGTTCCATGACGTGTGCCCCCGAAACTCTTGACGGGCTGTTGATTTAATCGAAATGCAAATCGCAACAGTGAGCCGTGGGCCGTAAGGCACCGGGTAGCGCGCGGGACCCGGCCGCTGACGCGTCGCGGCTCAGTAAATCAACATGCCGTTGACGAGTTCCGCTACGCAAAATCAGCAGCCATCTGTCGGCCGGATCTCCGCTCCGCTGCATTCCGGCCTACAAATTCCATGCTTGGCGTGGCGTCCGCTGCGGATGACAATGGCGACATGAGCTGTTGCCGAGAAACGTTCCGTGTCTGGATTCCGATGCTATGCCTGTTTTTTGGCTACTCGGCACTGGCGGAGGAATCTCGGCAAGGTTGGCCACATATTCGCGGCCCCCACTATGACGGCCGCTCCGCCGAAACCGGACTTGCCGACCAGTGGCCAACCGAAGGCCCCCCGGTGCTTTGGACAAAAGAACTAGGTCAGGGCTATTCCGGATTTGTGATCGCCGACGACCGAGCCTACACCCAATACCAAACGTTGACGGGCCAATTTGTGCTTTGCTTGGATGCCGAGACGGGGCAGACGATTTGGCGTTATCGCTACGATTGGCCTTTCCAGCCGACCGGGATGTACCCAGGCCCGCGTAGCACGCCGACGATCGCGGACGACCACGTCTTCTTCGCGACTCCCTCCGGCGCGGTTGCCTGTTTGTCTCGCCAAGGCAAACTCGTCTGGACGCGTGACTTGACCGCGGAACTGGGCGGCAAGGGAACCGAATTTGGCTACGCATGCTCGCCCACCGTGATCGATGGCAAAGTAATCCTGCCGATTGGCGCGGTCGGCGCCAGCATGGTGGCACTCGACCAAGCCGATGGATCGATCGTTTGGAAATCGGGCGATGAACCCGCCAGCTACACTCCGGCGATGCCGATCACGATCAACGGGCAATCACAAGTGATCGGATATCTCGAGAACGACTTGGTGGGATACGATTTGAAAACAGGCGAGCGGTTGTGGAGCGAGCATCTGTCCAGCGGTTACGACGAACACTCTGCTTGGCCGATCTACGACGAGCCCTATCTTTGGACCTCGGCCCCGTTCCAGGCGGGCTCGCAACTTTGGAAATTAAGTGGACGATCCGCCGAGGGCTCCGACGCCACCTGTAGCACAGTTTGGCAAAACCCTCTGATGTCCAACGATGTCTCCTCGAGTGTGTTGGTCGATGGCTACGTGTATGGTTTCGACGTCGCTGAGGCACAATCAAAAGCTCATCGACCGACGCGAGGCTGTTTCCGTTGTCTCGACTTTCTGACCGGGCAACAACAATGGGCCAACGGCATCGCAAAAACGCGTCGAAAAACAGATTTTGAATCCAACCGCGATGCGGCAGTCGTGGGGCACGCCAGCGTGATTGCAGCCGATGGCAAACTCTTTTTGCTTAACGATCTCGGTGACTTGATTTTGGCCGAAGCGAACCCCCGTCAATACATCGAACGAGGCCGAGTGCGTGTGTTGGGAGGCGAGATCAGCTGGACCGCACCGGCATTGGATCAAGGCCGCTTGTTGGTGCGAAACCATGGACGCGCGGTTTGTCTGTTTGTCGGTGAACCTGGATCGCAAACGTCCAGCAACTGGACGACCGCAGCCGATGTGCCGCAAGGCCAAGTGCGAGACTACTCGTTACTGCTGGGCGTCGAACCCGAATACGCGATGGATCCGCCGACCTATCGTTGGCTGTGGAATTGGTATGTTTGTGGAGTGGCGATACTTAGTGTGGCGGGGTTGATTGCCGCGGTTACCGCCGTGCTATTACGCCGACGCGTCACCGCAGATCAATGCCGTGTTGTGTTCGTCGCAGTGGCGGTGTTCTTAGGGATCGTCGCTGGCACTCCGGCGAGTATCGCGACAGGCGATTTCGTGTTTAGCTGGCCGGTGGCACTGTTTGCCTTGTTTGCATTGGCGATCCAGCGGAGCGAGATCCGCCGTCCACTTCGATCACCGCCGGATGGCACAACGAACCAGTCAAACTTGATTTCGCGAAGCAGTTTCGTGGTCTTTCTGATCGCTTGCGTGATCTATTTCGTTGCCTGTCGGCAGATGAGTTTAGTGACCCAGTGGTCCTTTCTGTGGGGATTCTGGGCAGCCGCTCTCGCCCTTGTGACGACGCGTTATTGGCAAAACCGAAAAGGGTGGCATTCACGCGTGATCGAGTGGGTGATGATTCAAATCGCGTTCGGACTCTTTTTCGGATCCACGGCATGGTTGTTGGATTACCGTTACGATTTGGTTTGGTCTTAAGCCAAAGACAGCGATAGCCACGTTGCCACCAGCACAACCCTAACCCACACCGCACCCGGTCAACGAAGCGACATCATTTGTTGTGTGCTTTTGCACGACAAAAAAATGGGTGACAAAAGCATAAGAAACCAAAAGTCCGGTCAGTCAATCTTTTTGCCACCCCTGTTTTTGTCGAATCGATGCGGTCCACGTTGTGCAAACGACTACCGAAAAAAAGGTTTGACCGACTTGTTTGCCAAGCTCGAGCATGATGTGATGGGCGAAACTCGCCTGCGAGTTCCGCGACCTCAGCCATAAGGGCTCAAGAAACAGTGACGCGGTGGTATACTGCGAGCCGTTTGCAAACGATTTTCCTCGTCGTCAATTCACCCTTTGCCAACTGGAGCCTCCATGCTTGACCGCCGATCCTTTCTTCGAAGCGGTGTCATTGCGTCAGCTGCTACCGCTGCGTTGACTCAATCCGTGGCTCTGGTCGACGCAGCAGCCAGCGATGATGGTACCGAATCAAACCTGATCGGACACGGTGACTTTCGCTACCGCGTCAACAAGGAATGGGCACAGGTCAATCCGTTCCGAACACCAATCGATAACTGTCACGAGATGGTGCAGGACTCGCGGGGGCGGTTGGTGATGATCGGTGACGACCCACGCAATAACATCATCATCTTTGACAAGGCCGGAAAGGTATTGGACAGCTGGGGCACTTATTGGCCCGGCGGTCATGGTCTGACTTTGGACGACGAGGGCGGAGCCGACATGCTTTACGTCAGCGAAAGTGGCTGGGCGCGGAGCCTTCAAGACGGAGTGACGATGGTCCGCCAAAACGGATACGTCGCCAAGATGACGATCGATGGCAAGATGATATTTACCATCAGTCATCCGATGACGGTTGGAGCCTACTCGCCCGAAATGCCATTTCAACCGACTGAAACGGCGGTGGCTCCCAATGGTGATATTTACGTTGCCGACGGATACGGCTCGGACTTCATCCTGCGGTACGACCAACATGGGAAATTCATACAGAAGTTCGGCGGACACGATAACGAAGACAAAAACTACAACTTGGCTAATGCGCACGGCATTGCTCTGGACAATCGAGACCCAGCCAATCCCCGACTGATCGTGACCAGTCGTTCCCAGCGAGCTTTCAAATACTTCACGCTCGATGGCAAGTGGCTGAAGACGGTGAATTTGGCCAATCTGCAGATCTGCCGACCAGTGATCCATGGCGATCTTGTCTACGCCGGGGTTTGCTGGAGTCACAACTTCGCCGAGGTCAAAACTGCGAAACCGTGGCTGTACCAGTCTGGATTCACCATGGTGATGGACAGGGACGATCGGGTGATCTCATGCCCCGGCGGCGAGCAACCCATTTACGAGGACGGGATTTTGCAACCGGTGAAACAAGACAAGGCAAGGACGTTCTACCACGGCCACGACGTCTGCATTGACGAAGATGAAAACGTTTACGTGTGCCAGTGGAATGGCGAACGTACCGCTCCGGTAAAACTCGAGCGAGTCTGATCAACAGACTTGCGTCCGAGTCTGTCCGACTGTCCCATTTTTTGTCGACCCTGCATTCATGAGCCGACGACGCTAGCCGCAGGCCTCTAAAACGTTCGTATTGACATCGGATATCAGGGGCGAGTTTTTCTTGCGGCCTATACGGCAGTTACCTCTCCACCGACGAAGTCGGGGGAGAGGTGGCAGAAAAACACCTCGTCTTACAAACACCTTCCCCAAAATCGCTCTTGGACAACGTGCCAGCCAATTCTATCGAGAGGACAAACCTGCCTGACAAGCCGACCGGGCCTATTCCGAATGGGGCTATTTCATCGGTTGTTTCTGATCGATCTCGTCAAGTTTGAATCGGGTCGTCACGACCGAGTGCTTTTCGGGGCCCGGTCGATATTTGATGTAAGTGGTGGCGACAAAGGTCCCATCAGGAAGCAACTCGAAGCCTGAATAGCCACAATCCCTACCTGCGTTGCTATGCAGCAGTTTGATTCGATACTGTCCCTGGCGGTCCGAGATGACATCCTCATACTTCCCGACCCAGGCTACAAAGTGACCGTATGTCTTGGAGCTCTTTGATGTGTCTCGCATCACCATCACCAAGCGTCCATCCGGAGCATAAAGCATCTTGGGACGGTGCCCCGTCAATGCTGCTGGAAGCAGTCGAACCTCGCTCCAGCTCTTCCCGTCATCGTTGCTCACCGAAAAGAGTGAGTGAAAATCTTCGTTGCGAAGCACCATGAGGAGCTGTTTTCCGTCCGGCGATCTGATCACCGCAGGCTGGCCCCAACGCGACTGGGTGCGGACCACTGGACGTTCGGGCGACCAGGTAAGACCGCCATCACGCGACTCGGCTTCCCAGATGTAAGGTTCGGCATCGGGGCGATTGGCGGCAAAAGGGCCTCGGCGGTCACACCACATCACCAAACGCTTGCCGTGGTCAAACGACATGATTGTCTTCGGCGCACACTCAGCCGTTAAACCGGTATCCTTCATCGGTGTCCACGTCGCTCCGCCATCTTCCGAGTACGCCTGTCGAAGTCGTCCAGGAAAGTCGAGGCCACCGAAAACAAAGATGCGTCCTTTGCCACCCGGATCGACCAAATAATGGATCGTTGGCGTCGTCTGGGTTACTTGCCGCCAGTTTTCAGGCACATCAAGCAAGTCGCTCCATGTCTTGCCGCCGTCATCGCTACGGGCCAGCGGACCGAGATGACCGGCGTGATTGATCGACCACGCGCAGTACATCGTCTTGCCGTCGGGAAGCAAAGCTGTGCAGGGGTGCCCTTGATAAATCTCAGCAGTGCCTTGGGCTACGATCGAGTGACGTTCTGTCTCACGCGAGATATCAATGGTCGGAATCGAAATCGTATCATGTGCCTCGAGGCTTAATTCTGTTTCACTGCCGCAAACCGAAGTCAAGCTGCCCCCCAAAAGCATGTTTGCAATAAGCATGATCGCAACGGACGACGTGCAAAAGGTTGGCCGCATCGTGATGAGGGACATCGATTTCCTGTGAGGGTGCAGATGGAATGGTTAAGAAAGTAGGACAGCCAATGCCCCGCTCGATCACGGGACAGGTCGCTGCGTTGGTGGACAAACGAGATATCAACGTGGTAAGCAAAGATCAAGTTGCTACGGTGGGGCGCAGGCCCACGGACAGATTCTCGTGGCTGACGGAGGTCTCAAGCTGGACAGTATAGACTTTCGAAGCACGCGGTGCTTGTTGACGAATTATCTCACGGAATCCCCAACGACGATGCGGATGTCCTCCAGTGGCGTGATTGTCGTTTTGTCTGGCAAATCATAACCCGAAGCGTCAGCAAGGGACCGCATCAAGATTCATTTGTGATGTTGCGTTTGATGACACACCTAGAAGCCTACTGCACATTAAAACGAAAAAAGCGGAGTGAGTCTCTTTTTGAGAGTCTCACCCCGCCTATTCGGAACACTAACGTCCTACGGTATTGCTCAGGCTTCCCTTGCGTCGGGCCTGATCAAATCCGTGTTTCTAGCAACCGCAAGCTGGAGCAGCTTCGCAACCGCAAGAAGGAGCTTCGTCGCAACCGCATGCTGCGTCGCAACCACAGTTGCCGTGGCTGAACAGACGACGGAGCAAGCCACGAACAGGGCCTTCAGTCGCTGGGCAGCAAACGGGAGCTGCTTCGCAGGCTCCGCAAGCATCGCCACAGCAAGAAGCTGGAGCACATACTTGGACTGGAACTTGCTTGCAAACAACTCGTGGAACACAACGTGTTACGGTGTAAGGCTCGCAAACTTTGCGGCACTTAGCAACCTTAACGGTCTTGGTGAAGCACTCTTTCTTGTAAGTGGTGCAGCAAACGGTCTTGGTGCGGCACTCAGGAACCATCGTGCAAACCTTGTAGCAAACTTCCTTTGTGCGGCATTCTGGTACCATTTTGCACACGGTGTAGTTGCAGGTCTTTTGACGGTTTTCGCAAACGATGTTGCAAGTGGTGTAGCAAACTTCCTTCGTGCGGCACTCAGGAACCATTTTGCAGGTCGTGTAGTTGCAGGTCTTTTGACGGTTTTCGCAAACCATCGTGCAGACTTTGTAGCAAACTTCCTTCGATCGGCATTCTGGAACCATCTTGCAAGTTGTCCAGTTGACAACCTTGCTTCGGCACTCAGGAACCATCTTGCAAACGGTGTAGTTTACAACCTTGGTGCGGCACTCAGGAACTCGCTTGCACACGGTGTACGGTACTTCGCGAGTACGGCACTCACGAACGTACTTGGTGCAGCAGATTTCCTTGGTTTCGCAAGTAGGAACCCAAACCTTCTTGGTGCAAGTGGTTGGGCAACCTTGAACACATTCAACGCGGCATTCGCCTGGGCAGTACACGCAGCGGCAAGTGCATGGGTCGTAAGTCCAAGTTCCGGGCTCACGAACCGTACGACGCATCATTTTGCCTGGGATCGTTTCAGTAACGGTGTCCCAGTGGCCACCTTTGACCTGAACGGTCTTGGTGTACTGCTGAGGAACGACAACGCTGTAGTTCTCAGTGCGAACGCGTTGTTCTTGCACGGTGTTGTAAACCGTGTAGTTGATCGTACGCGATTTTTGCTCACGAACAGGAACCATCACGGTGTAGTTGATGGTCTTGCTGTGGTTTTCACGCACAGGGTTCATGACGGTGTAGTTCACAGTCTTCGTGCGGGTTTCCCACACAGGCTTGCGAACGGTGTAGTTGATCACTTTTTGGTGAGTCTCGTACACAGGTTTCATGACGGTGTAGTTAACCGTCTTGGTGTGCTTTTCGTAAACAGGTTTGCGCACCGTGTAGTTGATCACTCGAGTGCGTGTTTCCTGAACAGGCTTCATCACGGTGTAGTTGATCGTTTTGGTACGATTTTCAACGTGAGGAACGTTCACGGTGTACTGAACTTCACGAGTCGTCGTGACAGGCACCATGCGGCTGCCAGTCACTTCTTGATCTTCGTAGTAAGTTTCGTTGCGTGTGCGGTAACGAGTTTCTTGAACTTGCTCGTAAACCGTTTCGCTTACGTTACGCATGACGGTGTAAGAACCACCAGCAACGGCACCGCCATCAACGATGGCTCCGTCACCAGCAACTGCACCTTCAGCAACGCTTCCGTCGGCAACTGTGCTTCCACAGCTGCTACAGCCTTCATAGCTGACTGCGCCGCAATAAGCAGCGCTCGCTGAGTTCACCCCGAAAACGATCGACAGGATCGTCAACGTAGGCAACAATAACCTTTTCATCTTCTAATCTCCACGGTAACAATACGGGTTTTGGACGTAGCTTTCCTGGACCAGCGCACTAGCAACTGGCCCGGCATCAAAATTCGTTTGGTTCGTCACAACCGTCTTCCCATGACCGATTTGTTTCGGTTCCACTGCGTAACGCACTACGCAAGATGGAAGTTGTTTCGATTGAGCAGACTTAACGCACAAGCGAGACGAATCCTGATACACAAACTTCATCGACTACGGGTGAACAGTTACCTACGTAAAGATGACGGGCAAGGTAAAAGATTACGTTTGGGGTGACCTGTTGGTACGAACGTTCCATGCGTATCGACTTTAACGGTCGTAACGACATCTCACTCAAATGGGTGTTCTCACACCGCTTTGTTTAGTAACGAATGATCCTGTTGACCGTTACAATCGCTACCACCAGAAAGCACTTCGCACTGATCCAGACCTTTTCGTTAGAACCAGCAAATTCGCCAACGCGAAGTCGCGGGGCTCTCGGGGAAGCGCCACCCCATGAAAAGTCGCAGTGCAAGGTCGGCACAACGCGGTCTAAGGCGGAAATGAACGCCCGCAAAATAGGGGTCAGCCAAACAGACACCCTCCGCGGGCCCCCTGCAATCAACGCGGGTCGCAGCCGTGCCGCGAGTTGCACGATTGCTGCTCCCTTAGAGACTCACTGCGGTTTTTGCATCAACAAATTACAACCGCCCAGAGGGTTTGCAGTTCCCTCGTCAGGGATCGAGACGTTATAATCTGGCATCAGCGTCGCATGATTTGCCCCATGATTGCTTGAATGATTGCCGCGATGCTCCCGATTGCGAACTGAACTTCCTCTCGGCTTGAAAGGAAATTCGATGCGGAAACACCATGACTTGCCTCCTGATACTCGTTCCCAACTGCCAATTTGTTCCGCTCCGGATGCGAAATTAGAAACGCCAATCACCGCATCTCGCGATCTGGGAGGGATGGCGGATAACTTTTTCCCCACTGCGGGGGAGTGCGTTGATCATTTTCGCATGATCGAGCCACTGGGCGAAGGAACGTTCGGACGCGTTTGGTTAGCTCATGACATTAGCTTGAACCGTAACGTTGCCATTAAATTCCCCAAATTCAATTTGGCAGCGAATCGGCTCAGCTCACGTCGGTTTCAGCGTGAAGCTGAAATTGCCGCAGGTTTAAGCCACCCCAATCTGATCCCGATTTTGGATGCGGTGTTGACGCCCAAAAAGGCGTACATCGTATCGGAATATTGTCCGGGACCCACGCTCGACCAATGGATGCACGAGCAGAACCATTTGGTATCGGTGGATACGGCGGTTTCGATCGTGACCCAGATTGCCAGCGGTTTGAAAGTCGCTCATCAACGCGATCTGATGCACCGCGACATCAAACCATCCAATGTGATCATCAGCAAGGATGAACGAGGGCGGCCGTTTGCGAATCTGACTGATTTTGGTATGGCCCGGTCGATGACCGATGTTCGCGAAACGATGATCGGAACCCCGGTCGGCAGCGCGCCGTACATGTCTCCCGAACAAGCGTGTGGCAGTGTTGATACGCACGGGGCGCACTCGGACGTCTACTCGTTGGGCGTGCTCTTGTACGAGCTTTTGACCGGTGTCTCTCCGTTTGCCGCGCCGACTCAGATGCAAACGATTCGGCGAGTGATGGAATACGATCCGCCAGCGCCTCGCGACATTCGTCCCACGATTTCGCGTGATTTGAGTGCGGTCGTTCAGCGGTGCTTGGAAAAGAAACCGTACCGTCGCTACCACGACGCGGGCGAACTGCATGATGACTTGATTTGTGTTGCCGAGCGGCGGCCGACGTCGGCACGTCCGATTGGTCGCGTCGGCCGGACAATGCGTTGGGCTCAGCGGAATCCTTTGATCGCTTCGCTTGCCTCGGTCGCGGTGATTGGCGTGTTGTTTGGTATCGCGAGCTTATCGATGTTTGCGCTCAATCAGCGAAGGTATGCGATTGAAAGCCGCGAACAAACGGTCCAATTGCAATCGGCATTGCATTACGCGGATCAATCCAAGTCTCGATTGCGGGCACTGCACTACGATAGTGATCTGTCGTTGGCCTACCAGATGTTCAACCGGGGGCAATACGGCGAAGCGAGACGTTTACTCGATCAGCACCGACCCGGCGATGGCGAAGCCGATTTGCGAAGTACTGAATGGTCGCTGCTTGATGGCGAGGTGCGAGCCAAATATGCGTTGTGGGGCCGTCACGCGAAATCGGCGCGTGAATTGGCGATCATGCCCGACGAACAAACTGTCGTCACGACGGGAGACGATGGTGTTTTGAGGTTTTGGGACATTCAAACCGAAACGCTTCGTCACCAGTTATCGGGGTTCGAGAATCAGGGGACTGCGATCGCGGCGATGCCCGATGGCAATTTAGCGATACCCGGTCCGATGTGGCCGCTAGGGCATCGGGGCGTCATCGCCATCAACCCTGATACCGGCAAAACGGTTCGCGCGTTTCACTTGCATCCCACTACAATCGAGTCGATCCGGATAGCGGGTGACACCCTGGTTTCAGGATGCCGCTACAACGACATTAAAACTTGGTCGTTCGAGCTTGGCCGATCGATCGATATCCCTTCGGGAATTCGCAACGAGAGCGTTGGATTGACACCCGACGGCAAAATCATTGTGACGGGCGACCACCGGTCTAACAAATTGTGTTTTTTCGACGCACAATCAGGCCGTTTGATGCGCGAAGTCGATACCCGCGGCGGTGTCTTGCAGCTCGAGTGCAGCCAACAGCGTGACTGGGTTGCCTACACGGTTCGCCAAGAAAACGGCATCGGTATTGCCTCGGTCCACCCCGAATCCGATGAATCGGTATCATCGGCCTGGATCCCTACTCAATCCGAGCCCATGGCGCTCGCGTTTTCCGATGACGTATTGTCGTTGGCGGTTGCCGATTTCCGCGCCGGCGTCGAATGGTTCAAGCAGACCGAAACGGATAGTGACCTGCAGAGTCCCGCGACCTTTGCATCCGCCACGTTTGTCTCGGGTTCTGGCGGCCGGATGACGGATGTGGCGTTTTTGTCGGCCGATTCGCTGATCACGACCGGGCTCGATGGCGCGGTCGAGCGATTTTCGCCCGACCGACTCGGACACGAAGTATTCACGCGGCCTCCGTCTCCGCTGCACTCGTCGGGGACCGTGTTCACGTCCGATTTTCGGCACGTGTTGATCGTGACCTATGGCCCAGAAGACATCCCCAATCGGCTTCAGTACGGCGAATTGCCCGATCGCGACGACGTTGCCGAGCCGACGTCGGGGGCTGCCACTGCGGTTGTTTATCGTGACCTTTGCAAAAGCGAGCGACCGATCGAAGCGATTGCGTTGTCGCCGGACGACCGAATGGTCGCAACGACAAATGATGGCGGCTTGTTGCGTACGATGACGCGTTGGCAGAGCGAGAGTCCGACGGTGAAAACAGCTCAGCTTCCGATGTTTGAATCCAATGACTCCTATGATCGTCTAAGCTTTTCGCCGTCGGGGCGTTATCTAGCGGTGGGCGGCAGAGTCGACATTCTGCAAGTGTTTGACTTAAACGAATCGACTCTCAAGCCGATTTTTTCACGTCACAACGATTCGGGAACACACTGCATTGCCTTTTCACCGGATGACCAACAGCTTGCGTTCATAGGAGGAAATGAACTCGAGGTGATTCACCTAGCTAGCCGCGGATCGCAGCGGTGGCAAACCAGTTTCGAACGTGCCAGTTGCGTCGAATTCACACCCAACGCCAAACAAATTGTCGTGGGATGGGAAGATGGATCGCTGTCGGCCATCGACATCAAATCGAAAAAGCAACAAGCGATGCTGCATGGGGTAACCTTTACGGGTGAATTTGCCATGCGTCCCTCGGCGATTCGCTTTCTCACGAACCATCGGCTATTGATGATGACCGATAGTGGTACACTTCAATTCTGGGACATGGACAAGCAATTGCAGCTGGGCACGATGGCCGTCTGGAAGAGTAACTATTGGGACAGTTACTGTGACGCCATCCGTATGAATCACGATGCAACTCAATTGATTATGGGGTACAATAACGACGATGAATCACGCATCTATCGCTGGCATATCCCAACTCCGGATCGCAAGAAACAGGACAACAGGTATGCAACGCGTTAAAGCTCGATTTGGGTTTCAAAAACATCACGGGCACCGCCCGTTGAGAATTCATTCGCGAGGATTCACTCTCGTGGAACTGCTGGTCGTGATTGCAATCATCGGGGTGCTAGTGGGTCTATTGTTGCCCGCAGTTCAAGCGGCTCGAGAAGCATCGCGTCGCATGTCTTGCAGCAACCACTTGAAACAGATTGGTTTGGGGATCGCCAACTATCACGCGGCGTTCAACCTGCTGCCGCGAGCTTGGTGGTTGGACACGCCACCGGATGCGTTTAACGGCAAACCCTGGGGCGTGACGCTTTTGCCCTATCTCGAGCAGCAAGCCATCTACGACGAATATGACCACGAAGCTTTGCCCGTGGATCAAATGAGCCCGCGCAACGTCGCTTTGGTGCAAACACCGATTGCCGGTTATGTTTGTCCTTCCACACCCGGAACCCCGGCGGATCGCAAATATACCTTCAACGCGGTCCCCGCAGGCTTGCCGTTCACCGCCACGAATATAGCGCCCGCCGATTACTGCCCGACCACCGGCGTCACCGGAACGTACGCCAAACACGCCTACGGAAACGCTTTGTTAAACAACCGCGAAGGCGCGATGCAGGTCGTTAGCGCGGCGTTCGGCGGCCACCAGGATGGCAGCTTTGCTGGGATCCTCGATGGGTTGTCCAACACGTTTCTGATCGGCGAACGCACCGGAGGCCCGGTCGTGTTCAGCGGCGGTCGCGAAGATCCGCTGGCCACCGCAAATCTAATCGGAACCGAAGGGGGCGGATGGGGTGATTTGGTCAATGGCGAACACTGGCTTCAAGGTTCACTGCATGGCGGGCTTTCTTGGCCACCCCAGGACGGCCCCTGTGCGATCAACTGTACCAACGCCCGAGGTTTCGGGTTCCATAGTTTTCACGTCGGGGGTTGCTACTTTGTCTTCGCCGATGGCTCGGTTCGATTCTTTACCGCCTCCATCGATCCTAAAATTCTCTCTGCCCACATTACTCGTCGCGCCGGTGAAGTCATTGATTCTGTTCAGTAATCCTCAATCAGGCATGCTTGTTTGTAGCCTTGTTGTAATCTTTTGCATCCCAGGGTGCAGCGAATCGAACGTGCGTGACGACATGGTGAAAATCATGGGGGTTGTGCTTGTCGATGACGAACCCGCCGAAGGCGTTGTGCTGAGACTGCATCCCAAAACCGGCAGCGCGGCAATCTCGTCTGGAATCACCTCCAAAGACGGCAGCTTTCAAATCTCGACCTACAGCCTGGGCGACGGCGCTCCGGTGGGCGAGTATGTGGTCACGTTTGTGTGGAGTGAGTTTGATAGTCTGACTCGCACGCAAGTCGGCGATCGACTCGGAGGCAAATATGCCTTCGACGACAAATCCAAGATCGAGTGGTCCGTTCCCGAAACGGACGTGTTCGACGCGGGCACGATCCAGTTGCAGCGATAAGTAAAAACAGCGGCGGTGGACTCGGGGTCACAGGCTAGGAAGCCTAACTCCCATCACTCGATTACTGTCGCGACGCAGCCTTCGCAGGTCGCGGTCGCGCCGGGGTCAAAGTGAGTTCGCCGCGCGAATCCGATTGCTAGTCCCTGTTGGTCGTCCAGCTTAGTCACACTCGTCAAACGCACGACGGTTTTTCCGTCCGACTCGAGCGTTGTACCGGGTTCCGGTAATGTGCCTTCGATCGATAATCGCACGCGTTTCTTCTGTACTTGGCCTAGTGCGTCCAGCCGTGCAACCGTTTCCTGGCCAAGATAACATCCCTTGGTGAACGAGATCGTCCACTCGTCGCGATTGATCTCTTGTGGCAAGTTTGATTCGTCAATGTCGATCCCATACCAGGGGAAACCCGCGACAGTGCGTGCATGATGGAACGAGGCTTCGTCACCAAGCGGCTCGGTCAAACCTTCGTTGACACTGGCCATCGCCGCATCAAGGTCACTCCGCGCGATCAACACCATCCAGCTAGCGTCGTTGAGCCAGCGGACGCGGTAGGTTGCACCAGCGGTCTCGCCGATCGAACCGTCCCACCACGTCAATGGATCTTCGTGCGGTGCCGACGGCAAACTGGAGAACAGAAATCCGACAAACTCGTCATCGCGGATCGTCACGACGGCGTCTTCGCGAATCGTATAGCGATCGGCGTGAGCGGCGAAGGTTTCCGATTGGCGTTTCTCAGCGACGCCCGCGGCTCCGATTAAACGAAAGCCGTTTTCGCGACGGTAAATGTGGAAATGCCCGAGCGTTTTGCCTCGTACATCGGTCACAAAACTTTCACAGCCCTGGCCAGCCTCGAGCGATTTCACCTCGTTGGTAGTCAAATTATGCAAAATCACTGCCGCATCGGCCCCGTCGATATCGACAACCGAAAGCGATGAAAGAAGATGAATTTGAGAAGTCGTCATAAGATCAATGATTGGGAAACGAGCGCGGATGGATACCGGAACAACGGCGAGATCTCTACAAATATTTTCGCTGATCGCGGTCAAACGCGTAAGCCCCTGGCGAATGCCGTGTTCGGCCGTTGCTTTGCAGATTCGATGCTGGTTACAGTTCGATGCCCGTTTTGCCGTCCCAGCGAACGAAGCCTTCGATGGCGGCGTATTCGGCCAGCCCCAGCAAGTCGTACCGCTGCGCGGTGTCGGCATTGCGGGCCTCGGCGCGTTGCCAAAATTCACGCATATCCGATCCTGGAAACAACGCGCGATCCTTCTGTGATTCGTGCTTGAAAATCGCAACGCGTTTCCGCTCGACTTCCTGAGGGCTGAGCGGAACCGCCATCTCGATATCTTCGGGAGCCCACTCTTGCCACGCTCCTCGGTACAGCCACACCGCACACGCTTCGTACCACGGATCGTTGCTGCATTGTTGGCAGGCCTGCAGAATCGCACTCAAACAGACCCGGTGGGTACCGTGGGGATCGGACAAATCGCCCGCGGCATAGATTTGATGCGGCTCGATTTTTCGCAGCAACTCGACAGTGATGCGAATGTCCTCGTCACTCAGCGGCGCTTTTTTGACCCGCCCAGTTTGATAGAAGGGCAGGTTTAGGAAGTGCAGGTTCTCGTCTTTCACGCCACAGCAACGGGCGCCTTCCCGTGCCTCGCCGCGGCGGATCAGCCCTTTGATCCGCTGGATTTCATCGCTGTCGACCTGGCCGGATCGTTTCTTTCGCAAGAACTCGTCGACGTGATCTTCGAGCTGCTCGAGTCCTTCGGCGTGGATCTGAAACTCGCGACAAAAATCGCCTGCAAACTCCGCGAACCGGATCGCATCTTGGTCAAAGACCGCGATGTTGCCCGAGGTCTGATAAGCGATATGTGTATCGTGTCCCTGATCGACCAAGCGGATCAGCGTTCCGCCCATCGAGATCACATCGTCGTCGGGGTGAGGCGAAAAAACGATGACTCGTTTGGGGAAGATATCGTCGCGGTGCCCCGGTCGATCGCCGACCTGTTTCGCGTGGGCTGGTTTCCCGCCGGGCCATCCGGTGATCGTGGACTGCAAATGCCGGAATACTCTCAGGTTGATGTCGTACGCGCTGCCGTGATTGGCCAACAGGTCCTGGAACCCAGCTTCGTTGTAATCGGCTTCGGTCAATTTCAATATTGCCTTGCCCAGCCGTGTGGCCAACGAAATGACCGCTCGTCGCGTCGTCGAGTTGTCCCATTCGATGGGCCCGACCAACCACGGCGTGTCAAAACGGGTCAATCCCGACGCGGCCGCCTCGTCCAAAAACACTTCGGCACCTGCGTGTCCTTGCAAAAAGGAAGCGGGGATTGCCGGTGTCGCTTCTTGTTCGACGGTTTGCAAAATGATCGACGCTTTGCCTTCGCCGAATCCGAGCAAAAAGATTTGTTTCGATTCAAGGATCGTGCCGACGCCCATCGTCAATGCATGACGTGGAACGTTCTCGGCGCCAAAAAAATTACTGGCTGCATCGATTCGCGTGACGCGGTCCAAGGTGATCATGCGAGTTCGCGTGGTGCGTTCGCTGCCGGGTTCGTTGCAGCCGATATGACCGATTCGGCTGAGTCCTAGAATTTGCAGATCGATTCCACCCGCCTCGGCAATCTTGGCCTCGTAAGCCGCACAAAACTCAGCGACCTTTGATTTTTCGATCGAGCCATCGGGAAAGTGGATATTGGCTGGATCGATATCCACAAGGTCGGTCAAATATTCATGTAGAAACCGTGCGTTGCTTTGCAGTTCGTCCGGTTGCATTGGATAGTATTCGTCCAAGCTAAAGACGACGACGTTGGCAAATGACAGCCCTTCGTCACGGTGTAATCGAACCAGTTCTTCGTAGACCCGCGTTGGCGACGAACCGGTCGCCAATCCTAAAACGCATGATTGACCCGCTGCCGCACGCGAACGAATCAATGTGGCGATTTCATTGGCCGCCGCGATGCTGGCGTCCGACGCCTTGGCAAAGACGCGGCACGGGATCTTTTCACGCAGCGTGTAATCTGCGGTATTGTCCGTGGATGTTTCCGTCATGATTAAAATCCTTCCTTAAAAATAAGCCGAGTGCCAAGGAGCGAGCGAAAGATAAATATTCAGTTTCGAGTTGGGGCCGAGCCCCAGCGAGCGTGCTTGATGGCTCGATCGAGTCGGCAACTGGGGAGCCGCCCCTACGACCGATCCCGCGCCACCATCGCGGCGCCGATCATGCCCGCCTGGTTACCGAGCGTGGCAAATTCGATTTTCATATTTCCGCCGACTTGGACCAACGTGGTCTGTTTCACACTATTTTGGACGTCTGCTAGAAACCGTCGCCCGGTTTCCGTTTCCATTCCGCCGAAGGTCATCGCGCCGCCCAGCAGCACGACTGCTGGATCGGCAACTTGGCCTAACATGCCGATCGCACGCCCGACGTAAGCTGCGGTATCGGAGATCACTTTTTGGCACAACACGTCGCCGGATTCTGCTCGATTGGCGATCCGCCGCGGTGTCAGCCCCTCGGCCTCTTCACCGCTAAGTTGGACCATTCGAGCAATCACGCCCGCCGCGCCTGCATAAGTTTCCAAGTGGCCGCGACTTCCGCAAGTGCAGGGCAGGGCATCGGCGGAAAAGTCGATTGCGATGTGCCCTAGCTCGCCGGCACAACCATGATCTCCGCCGTGTGGATTCCCCACGACGACCATCCCACACCCCACGCCCGTACCCAAAGTGATCAGGGCTAGCGATTGCACCCCGAGCAAACGCGAGGCATGTTCGGCATAGGCAGCCGCGTTGGCATCATTGACCACCATCGATGGCAAGCCGCTGATCTGAGCCAGCTGATCTCGCAGCGGGACACCAAGCCAACCGTCGAGATTGACGACTTCGCGAAGCTCGAATGCATGCGAATCAAGCACCCCGGGAACGGCCAGTCCCACCCCCGCGATCGGTCGTCCAGAGGCAAATTCCATTGCATGGCGAAACACGTTTTGCGGCGTTTTTAATAGCGAAGTGGCGGTTCGCTCGGTCGCGACAATCTGGCACGCTCCGTCGACCAATCCCAGTTTGACGTCCGTTCCGCCAACATCGATACCAAGATAGAGAGGTGCAGAATCGGAATCAGACATGTGCAGTGGGGGGGGCGATGGAAGCGGTAAGCAATTTGACAGGTGGCAGCAGTGGGGCATCATCATAATCGCAAAACGGTCTGCCGAGTCATGGGGGGGACCACTCATTCCGCGGATGTGGCAAAAATCTGTCGCCGACGATGATCACGCTCGGCGATCCAATGTTCACCGCGATGTGATTAAGATTATGATGAAGGCGAAATCAAATCTCCCCGACTCGTTTCCCTCATGAGTGCCCAACATGTTTCATCCGACGCGGTTTAATCGCATCTTTTTCGCAGCGACCGTTGCCCTATGCTCGTTTTCGTTCGTCCACGCCGAGGAAACGAAAACCGAGAACTCCGAAACTGGAAAATGGGTCTCGCTGTTCAACGGCAAAAACCTTGAAGGATGGACGCCCAAAATCCGCTATCACGAACTGGGCGACAATTTCAAAGACACGTTTCGAGTCGAGGACGGCTTGTTAAAAGTTCGCTACGACGGCTACGACAAGTTCAACGAAACGTTTGGACATCTGTTCTACAAGGATTCGTTCTCGCATTACCGATTCCGGGTCGAGTACCGCTTTCTTGGCGACCAATGCAGTGGCGGCCCTGGATGGGCGTTTCGCAATAGCGGCATCATGATCCATGGCGAAAAGCCTGAAACGATGAGCCGAGACCAGGACTTTCCGGTCTCGATCGAAGTTCAGTTGCTCGGCGGCGACGGAAAGAACCCTCGCACCAACGCAAACCTCTGTACGCCCGGGACAAACGTCGTCAAGGACGGCAAATTGTTCACGCCCCACTGCACCAGTTCAACGTCCGACACGTTTCATGGCGACGACTGGGTGACCGTCGAGATCGAGGTGCGTGGCAACGAAATCATCAAGCACATCATCGATGGCAAAACTGTGCTTCAGTACACCAAGCCACAATTGGATCCGAAGGACGCTCACGCAAAAGAATTGTCCGAGCAACAGGGCGGCATCCAACTGAGCGGCGGAACAATTTCATTGCAATCGGAAAGCCACCCTTGCGATTTCCGCAAAGTTGAAATCATGGTGCTCGAGCAATAGGCTGCGGTTGGTTCGAGTCGAGCGATGTGAGTTGCTCGGAAAAAGAATCGAATTCTACGCGACGCGAGAACTGGTCGGCTTGCAGTCTACCACCCGCACAAACCAAGCCCCAACGGGGACATGCCAACCAATGGAGCGAGCCCAATGTCCACCTATGCCAGCCTGCATTACCACATCGTGTTCAGCACGAAGCAACGCACGAACTTCATCCATCGTTCCTGGGAGAAGCGTCTGCATGAATACCTTGGCGGAATCGTGAAGAACCTTCAGGGGTTTCCGCAAGGCGTTGGAGGCGTCGAGGATCACATTCATCTTTTATGCGGGCTCAAGCCAACGCATTGCATTTCCGATTTTATGCGTGAACTCAAAAAGTCTTCATCTACATGGGTGCACGAGACGATCGGAGAGGATAAATTCGCTTGGCAAGATGGATATTCAGTGTTTTCAGTCAGTGCAACAGCACGCAATGCGGTGAAGGGATACATCAAGAATCAGCGAGAGCATCATCGTGTGAAGTCATACCGAGAAGAACTGATTGAAATGCTTGATGCTGCGGACATAGCGTACGATCCAAAGTATCTGGAATAGCAACCTTCGTTATTATCCCGAAACCGACACATCGATCCCGGAAGGGATCAAAGCGATTAGCCGGTGGTTGAGCGCAGCGACACCACCGGAAACGCGTCGCGCAACGCATGCGCCGACCCTGGAGGGGTCGAAGACGCTTTGACCCTTTCAGGGTCAGTATCGTCTTGTCTAGCTACCCGAGGGTGCGTGGCTGTGCCACGACCCTCGGCTAATTGCTCTAATCCCTATCGGGATTACGACAATGCCGCAGCACAACGCGAAACGCGACCGATTGGTCAGAGCGTTTGTGTGTTCTACATGCCAATCGCCAATTCAACACGGGCGAGCCAATTCAACGCGGGCGAGCTACGAGCAGCAGAGATCCAAGCCATCAAGCAATTTTTCGGCGGCGTCGCTCTTGTTCAGTACGTAATAATGGATGCCAGGCACACCGTTTTTGATCAAATCAATCGTTTGCTCGCGAGCGTGATCGACACCGATGCTGAACTGCGACTCTTCGCAGTCAGTCGCCGTCATGGCGTCGGACAGCAAGCTCGGGATCGCCGCTTTGCACATCGATGCGATCCGCAGCGCTTGCTTGAAATTGGTGACCGGCAGAATTCCTGGCACGATTGGCACCGTGATCCCTGCTGCGACACAATCGTCACGGAAACGATAGAAGTCGGCGTTGTCGTAAAACAATTGGGTCACGACGATGTCCGCACCCGCATCCACTTTGCGTTTTAGGTTTTCCAGGTCGGTCTTGCCGTCCTTGGCTTCCTGGTGCACTTCGGGATAACCTGCGACCAGGATGCCGAAGTCGCTGAAGCGGCTGCGAATCAGCTCAACCAATTCGTTGGCGTAACGCAGGCCACCCTCGACCGCTTCAAATTGCTCGCTCCCCTTGGGCGGATCGCCACGCAACGCGACGATATAATCGACGCCTCGATTTTTTGCTTCGGACAAGTAGTCTTCCAGCTGAGCGACGGTTGAACCCACACAGG
Source organism: Novipirellula rosea (assembly GCF_039541335.1). NCBI lineage: Bacteria > Pseudomonadati > Planctomycetota > Planctomycetia > Pirellulales > Pirellulaceae > Novipirellula > Novipirellula rosea. The sequence goes on from NZ_BAABGA010000022.1 coordinate 139,436, forward strand.
TCAAATGAGATGCCACCGGTAATCCGGTGATCTGCTTGACCTTTTCCACGACGTCCAGCGTTGTGCCCCGAGTCGAGCCGCCGGCGCCATAGGTGCACGTGAAGAAACTAGGGTTAAATTCCTTTAAACGCTCGACATTCTTCATCAACGTCTCGATTCCCGCCTCCGTTTTCGGTGGGAAAAGCTCGAACGAGATCGCACAATCGGATGAGTTGAAATGAGACGCTAAAGACATTACTTCTTAGTTCACAGAGGGATTTTCGAGGCCGGCAGCCGGTGCCAACCTACGCATTGTAATCAGATGACGTGCGGGTTGAATCCCCTAGCAAACCGAGGGATGTCGATCCTCGATTCGCCCCCGGAACCCGATCCCGAGCCCCAAAAACCGGCCGAATTACGTGGGACGTTTGGCGCCCGGCCACTCCGCCGGATCCGCAGATCCACGCACCACCACCCCTTTTTGATTCCAGCCCAAATAGGCATGCACGTCCGCCGGGCAATAGCGAAGCGTTAAACCACACCGTCTGCGGTCGCTGACGTTCGGGGACGATCCGTGCAGCAACAAGTCACTGTGAATCGAAATCTGTCCCGCACGCAGCGGAGTTAATTGGTGAGTCCCGTATTGCTCGGGTCGATCCACCGTTTGGTCCAGCACGTTGCCCGCGTTTGAATCGCTGGCCTCAAAATCAATCAGCCCGTGTTTGTGTGATCCCGTGAACACCTCCATGCATCCGTTTTCAGCATCGGCATCGTCGATCGCCAACCACACCGTCACAGCTTTTGTAGGTGTTAACGGCCAATAACTACAATCTTGATGCCAATCGACACGCTTGCCATCCCCCGGCATTTTGCAAAAGAAATGTGATCCCCAGCCGATCACGTTCTCGCCCAACAGGTCCGCGACGAAACGGACGGTTCGCTCGTTTGTCAATAAGTCCCACACGGGTGCATGCTTTAGATGGGCGCTGCTGATCGAGTAGCTGTCTTTGCCCGCAGCAAATGTCTCTGCTAACAGCTGGTCAAAGTATTCGCGGATTTCAGCGATTGCAGCGGAGTCGTAAACGTCCAGCGGTCCGAGGTAACCATCGGCGTTCCAGCGATCGATCTGCTCAGGCGTTAACAGTTGTGGCGAATCGTTGTGGGTAGGGCAAAAGCCAATTTCCCGTTGCTGAGACCCGATCGAATCACGATCGGGAATGATATCAAAGTCAGTTTTGTTCATCAGGGACTTTCCGCTACCGATGCGAGGGCGACGAAACAAAAGGTGAGTCAAGGAATCGGGGGCGGTTGGTAGCCCCGCTATGATTCTCTTCGACAGCAAACACGGTGGTCAACCCACCCCTCGCTCGCGACCCAGCTTTCCTGCCCTGCCTAGAATGCCCGCCTTGCGGCATGCTAGCGTTGATAACCGCTCGATTTTTCGTGAAACATTGCAAATACGACTTGGTCCTTTTTTGCAAGTTTCGTTAAACTTCCAGGCCTACGCAGCCGAGGCACGCTGCCCACACCGTCACAGGTTGGACGCAAACGAAACGATTTTGGTGACGCAAGCGGCAGAGGAACCTTTTGCAATTCTTTTCAAATGATTTGAAAGAACGGCGGCTGTAACGTGTTTTGCAGGGACGCCCACATCGCTGAACTCGCAAAACGGTAATGCCACGGAGTTATCCCAGGGAGGGAACCCATGCCGGGCGAGTCGTTCCGATTTATTCACGCTAGCGATTTTCATCTCGAATCTCCACTCGGGGACCTCGATGCGATCCCGAGTCACCTTCGTGACGCGATGGCCGATGCGCCACGACGCGCGGCAAAGGCGATTTTTGAGGCCGCTTTGGCCGAAAACATCGATTTCGTGGTGTTTTCCGGCGATCTACTGAATCCTCAAGCCGCTGGCCCGCACGGGATGGCGTTGCTGTTGGATTATTTCGAGAAGCTGAACGCCAAGAAAAAGCCGGTATTCTGGGTCGCTGGCAACGCGGATGACCCGCAAAAGTGGCCCGAAGCTGCCCCGCTGCCTCCCAACGTTACGTTGTTTCCCAAGAACAAAGCGATCGCGGTCCCCGTCCAACGCGCCGGACGCACGATTTGTGTTGTCGTCGGCCGCAGCAGCGAAGGTCGTTCGTCGCTGCATGTTCCGAGTTTCCGCGTCGACCCGAGCGACGAATACACCGTCGCGGTCGGTTATGGTTCGTCGGACGCCGACGCGCTGAAAGAAGGCCGTTTCGACTATTGGGCTCTCGGCGGCAAACACAATCGCCAGGAAATCGAAGGAGGTGCCGAAGGAGCCGCGGTTTACTGTGGGTCTCCGCAAGGCCGCTCGCTCGACGAACCCGGCCCGCACGGTTATTCGATTGTGGACGTCGACGCCGACCAAACCACTCGAGTGCACGAAATTGAATGCGATGCATTTCGTTACTGCAAAGTGGATATTGATGCATCCGAGATTGCCGCGGTCGGCAGCATCCGCAATCTATTGGGCGAACGCATCGTCCGGCTCCAGCACGAGAACGGCGGACGCCATCTGCTGATTGGCTGGGATATTTCGGTCAGCAGTGGCGAGAACCTGCATGCAATTGGCGACGCCGAGGAATTGCTGCAGTGGCTGCGACGCGAATTCGGATCGGGAACGCCAGCGGCTTGGACCGCATCCTTGGTCGTTCGCCCGCCACGCCACTACCCCAAGTCGTGGAACGAAGAAGACACGATTTTGGGTGACTTTTTACGTGCCGCGGACAAGCATCGCAAAAACGACGGACGCGAATTGAACTTGCTGCCGTTCACCGAAGAGCACGAAGGGATTCAAAGCACGACCTCGACGCTATTGGCGGACGTTCCCGGTTCGGCACGCGAACACATTCTTGACCAAGCGACGCTACTGGGTGTCGAACTCCTGCGTGGCGGCAAGCCAAATTTGGTGCAAAAATCATGAAGATCAAAGACATTCAAATTGATGGTTTCGGCGTTTGGACCGGATTGTCCGTCGACTCACTTTCCGATGGCATGACGCTGTTTTATGGCCCCAACGAGGCTGGCAAAACAACGCTGATGCAGTTCCTGCGAGCGATGCTGTATGGGTTCACCCCAGATCGCCGCGAGCGCTATATCCCACCGGTTTTCGGCGGCACCCCAGGCGGCGCGATCCGTGTCACGGGGCCCGGCGGCGGCTACCAGATTCGCCGCACCAGCCAATTGACCGACACCGGCGTGACCGGCAACCTGAGCGTCACTGGACAAGACGGGTTGTCGCAAGGCCAGCATCGGCTGAGCAGTTTGCTCGGCCAAATCGACGAGCCAATCTTTACCAACGTGTTTGCCATCGGGATCCGTGAGCTACAAGAACTAAGCACGCTCGACGGTACCGACGCTGCCGATGAGCTTTACAAATTGTCCAGCGGTCTGGATCGCGTTTCGCTCGTCGATGTGCTTCGCAGTTTGCGCGAAGGCCGCAAGAGCATGATCGGCAAGGACAGCGTCATCGACTCGGAAGAGGCGGGCAAGGTCGCCGCGATGATCCGCAAACGCGAGAAGTTGCGGGACGAAGTCGAGCAACTCACCCGGCACGGCCGACGTTGGAGCGAGCTGGCAAGCCAGCGACGATCGCAACAACAAGAAATCGAAGCGTCGTCCGAGCGGATGATCGCTTGGGAACGCGAAGCACGTTGCGTTGAAATCGCGACCAGCGTTTTCGACACCTGGAAGCAACGCGAAGCATTGGCGGCATCGATTGCGGAAACGGAGCTCGAGTCCGAGTTGCCAGACGATGCACCCGGCCAATTGGTCCAGATCGAAGCGATGATCGAGGACAGCAAGGCCAAGATGGAAGAGGTCAAGGCAAAACGCCGTGAGTTGCGGGTCAAGAACGAGCAGTTGCCGGTCAGTAAACGCCTTTTTGACCTGCAGGGCAAAATCGAAGCCGCCTCCGAACAAGCCACTTGGGTGGAGGCGCTCGAAGAGCAGGTCGAGCGTCTGGACGGGCAAATCGACAAGGCCCGCAAGCAGCTCGAAGCGGACGCCGACCGATTGGGAATCGACGAAGCCGACAAGGCCGCGATCACCGAAGGCGATATGTCCAAGCTTCCCGATTTGTCCAAGCAGTCACTAGCGACGCTTTCGGCTCCCGCAAAACGGGTCAAGGAGCAGCTGTTTCTCCTAAAGCAAGCTCGCAGCGAAGGTGCCGAGCATAAGACACGCGCCGAGAAGATGGGCAGTCAGTTGCAGGGCGTCCTGTCGCGAGCTCGGGCGACCAATCTGCAGCAGGCCATCCGCGAAGAAAACGAACTGATTACCGCGCTGCGGCACCGTGCCCAACTCGGCGAACATATCGAAAAGCTGAAGCGGCACTACCGCGATTTGGAAAAAGAAACGGTCGACTTGACCACCGACGAAGCGCTTCCGATGGACCGGCTGATATTGTTGGCTGTCCCCTTTATTTTCGGTGGTATGTCGTTGGTCTATGGCGTGTCGAACATGCTGGGGCTGACCTGGTTCTCGCCGGATCCCGATCCCACCAAAGGCATGTTTTGGTTGACCGTCGGATTCATGGGCATGTTGACGTATTACTTCGGCAAAGAAAACGGGATGCGTTCGACGTCTCGCGATCTGGAGGATTGCGAACGTCAAATCGACACGCTCCGCAAACAGATCCGTGAACTGGAAAGCGAGCGAAACGAAGCCGACTCGACGCTGCCGACCAGCAACGAAACGATCGAGTTGCGAATTCGCGAAAGCGAGCAGCTGCTGGCAGAATTGGAATCGGTCTTACCGACCTACCACAACCACCAAGCGGCGCTGCAATCGTACAAGTCGGCGCGTGAGCGAGCGACCGAGGCCGCCGATGGATTAAGAGATTCGCGTCGAGAGTGGTCTGCGACTCTGAAGCGGTTGGGGCTAAGCGAATCACTTTCCCCATCGAGTGTTCGGAACCTGAGCGATGGTTACGAGACACTGCTTAGCAGTCGACGCCGCTGGGAAGAGCTGAAGACCGAACGGGATCAGCGGAAACGTGAACGGCAAACCTTGGCTCGCCGGATCGAGTCGCTGTACATGGAAGCGCTCGATCTGCAAGAGAACATCACCGCAAAGAATCCTCGTGATGACGAGGAAGAAGACGACAGCGAACAGGCCGCCAAGAGAAGTCGCGTGCGGTCGAACCCGCTGGACCAATTGAATCATCTGCATGAAGAGCTGTCTCGCCAGCAACATTGGATCAAACAACGCCGCAGTCTGAAAGAGCAAGACCTCAAGCTGAAGAAGCAGCAAAGCGGATATTTTCGGGCGATCCAGCGCGGCGAAACGCAGCGGCGTGCGCTGTGGGCAAAATGCGGCGTCGCCACTCCCGAGCAGTTCTATGGGCTGGTTGATAGCAAAGCGAGCTTGGCTGAGATGCGAAAAGAGCACACTGAGCTCGACAAGCAGGTTCGGTCGATGATTGGCACGCATGTGGAATACGATGCCGTCGCTCGCGAGATCGAGGGTGCCAAGCAAAGCGACATCGAACGCCGCTGGGATTCGTTGACGACACGGATGAGCGAGACCGAAGCGCGAGTGGCTCAATTGCGAACGCAGCAGGGCGAGTTGGCTCAAGAGATGAAGCAGCTTGGTGAAGACTCGCGATTGACCACGGTTCAGTTAGAACTGGCTTGTATCGAGCGAAAGATCATGGCGTCGGCGCGTCGCTGGCAAACGCTTGCAATGGCAAGCTGCCTGCTCGAAGACGTCTGCGGAACGTTCGAACGCGAGCGTCAACCCGAGACGTTACGAGAAGCGTCGTCGTTCCTCAACCAATTGACAGACGGAAAGTACAACCGGATTTGGACGCCGCTGGGCACCAACCGATTGAAGGTGGACGACACGGATGGCAAGTCGTTGCCATTGGAAGTGCTGAGCCGCGGAACCCGAGAAGCAGTCTTCATTGCATTGCGATTGTCGTTGGCTGCGGCCTACGCTCGTCGCGGAGTCATGTTGCCGTTGGTGCTAGACGACGTGCTGGTCAATTTTGACCGTGACCGAGCGATCTACGCTGCACGAACACTGAAGACGTTTGCCGAGCTAGGGCATCAAGTCATGATGTTCACTTGCCACGAGCACATCGTCGATATCTTCCATGAAATCGACGTCCAGGTCCGAATGATGCCGCCGCAGGGGCAGCCGGGCCGCGCCGAGATTTTGCTACCGCAAGAACGCATCGAAGAAGAGCCGGTCGAAGAAGAGTACGAAGAGGAGGTCTACGAAGACGAGCCCGAAGAAGCGGCCCAACAAGAGGTTTTGCAGGACGAGGCCGAAGAGGAGCCCGCACCGGCGCCCGTGGTCGTGGTGGTCAAAGAGGAACCCAAGCCCGTTCCGAAAATCCTGTACGTCCGCAAAGACATCCCCAAAGTCCAGGCCAAGCCTGAACCCGTGGCCGAGGCTCCCAAGCCCGAGCCGGTCGTTGAAGCCGTTCGCCCCGAACCAGTGAAGCCCGAACCGGTAAGGCCCGAGCCTCCGAAACCGGAACCCAAGCCACAACCACGACGCCCCGAACCCAAACGCGTCAAGTCGATCGTCATCGAACCTGAATACATCGACGATGAAATCGACTACTCGGACCCCGAACCGTCGATCCAATGGGCATGGTTCGAACGCGAGCCATCGCGTCAACTTGTCTCTTCCGAGGAAAAGCTCGCTTCGGTCGCTCGTAGCGAGTGGACCGAATCGGGCGAAGCTGATCCCGACGAGGCAATGCCCGAAGAGGTCTGGGACAAGAACAATCCGTGGTGGCGTGCGACGGCTGAGTAAATGCGTGTGTCGGTGCTCATGAGCTCGACGAGTGGATTCGCAGCAACGGGCGACGCGGTTGTCTAGCATCGGGCGGCGTCCAGTGAATCGGGGATACCAATCCGCCTCGCGTCTTGATCGCGAGAGCGATCGAGGACACTGGCCCAAGCAAACGCGAAGCCCGTGAGTCGAGGATGGCGATTGCCCCCTTTGCTCACGCTATGGCTGTGGCGAGACAGGGCGTTTGCCGAAAACTTTTGTGATTCTCTCTTTCGCCACTGGCGGGATGCTTGTTAGAGTCGACTCGGCGAATCGGACCATATGGAAATGGTCGAGGCCCGAGTATCACGACTTTTATCAAACAGGCGTCACGGATGATGCGACCACACTTGACAAAGCTGCTTGCTGCGGCACTGGCCGTCACTTTGGCTACCAATTTCCATTCCGCATTGGCTCAGCAAACCGCGCCCTCTTACGCGCAGGACGGTGGCAGAGCGGCTCAAGCTCAAGTCGCTCGCCAGCAAACGCAAGCCAATGCAGCGGCCCCCGCGCAATCAGCTCAACCTTTTGCTCCGCTGAACGCCGCTCAGCAAGCTCAACTGCAACAATTGCTGCTTGCATGGCAACAGCAGAGCCAGGGGACGCGCACGCTTGACTGCAAGTTCCAGCGTTGGCACTACGACAACCTCGCTGCCCCGGTTGGCCGACATGCGACTCGCGCCGATGGCGTGATCAAGTACGCAGCACCCGACAAGGGCGTCTTTCGGGTCGATTCGCTGGTCTTCTACAAAGGTGAGAAGGAAGGCAAGCCTATCTACGAACCTCAAGCCGGCCTGTTTGGCGAACATTGGGTGTGCAATGGCAAGCAGTTGATCGAAATGGATCGCAGCCAGAAGCAATGCAAGATCCAAGACCTGCCCGCAGACATGCAAGGGCAACAGATCTTCAACAGCCCGCTGCCCTTCGTCTTCAACCTCGACGCCGCTGAAATCCAACGTCGCTACTGGGTTCGCCAAGTCGCCGCCCCAAACGACAAAATTGTCCTGATCGAAGCTTGGCCCAAGCGACAAGACGATCGTGCCCAGTACAAGATGGTGCAAATCGCATTAGAGAAGGAAACCTTCCTTCCTCAGGCCTTGATCATGTACGCTCCAAACTTCCACGCTCAGAACGCACCGAAGTGGGATCACTATGAATTTGTTGATATGAAGCGAAACGGTGTTGGCAATGCGATCGCCAACTTCATGGACAACTTCATCCAAGAACGCCCACCAGCGGACTGGACGATCTTCCGCGATACGTTCAACCCGAACGCGGAACCCGAAGCACAGCAAGCTGCAAACCCCAATGGCGGCCAAATCAAGTAAGTCGCTCGCTCGCAGCAACGCATGAATACTAACGAAGCCCAGGATTAAACGTCCTGGGCTTTTTTTCGTTTGGTTGCGGAGGACCCGGCTCTCATTACTGCGTGGTAGTGGATCTTGCTAAAGATCCCCATGCAGCAGGATCTTTAGCAAGATCCACTACCTCACCCTGAATACAGAATTGCCTAGCGGAGTCAACGCCAGTTTCTTGTGAAACCAGACTTGTTTCACCGGAAACATTTCGCGTACTGTTCGTTCTTGCCGCTAATGAAACGCGGCCAGTCTCGAATAGGAATGTGGACACCGTGGGAAGGATTCTTTGCGTGGTCAATCAAAAGGGAGGCGTGGGTAAGACAACCACGGCCGTCAACCTTTCGGCTGCATTAGCAATGTCCGGACAACGAGCGTTGTTAGTCGACTTGGATCCTCAATGTAATGCCACCGGTTCACTTGGGTTAGAGCCGTCCGATGGACACGCCATCATCAACCCGGAACCGATCGGCAGTAAAATCGTCGAAACCGAGGTCTCGAACCTCTCGATCTTACGCGGCAGCCGGACTTTGCAAGATGTGGATCGTTTGGCGGATGCCGGCGAGACCGAAACATCGCAGGTTCGCAAACATCTCGATTCGATCATCGATCAATACGACTTTATCTTGGTCGACTGTCCGCCCAGCGTGGGCCCACTGACTCAGACCGCGTTGACGGCCAGCACCGAGGTGTTGATGCCAATCCAATGCGAATACTTCGCAATGGAAGGTCTGACTCAATTAATCCAGACAATAAAGAAGGTCATCGTTGCCACGGACGGCAGACTGACCTTTGGTGGGATCCTCTTAACTATGTATGATCCCTACCTAGAACTGACCCGCGAGGTCGACGAGGAAGTACGAGACTTCTTTGGCGACATCGTGTTTGACAGTGTCGTGCCTCGAGACGTTTCGCTGAGCGAAGCCCCGAGCCACGGCCAAACCGTGTTTGAGTATGCACCGCGATCCCGCGGCGCGTTTGCTTATACCCAGCTGTGCATGGAGGTGCTCGAGCGTGACTAGTGCAACAACGAAGGATCGACGTTTAGGTAAAGGGCTCGCCGCGCTATTGGGCACGCCACTAGACGAAGATGGTAATCCCGTCCATGAATCGACCGATTTGGGCGGCGGCGGTGGCAGCGAGAAAGAGAGTGGTGGGGCGAAGGTCCAATCGCTTGAACTCAAAGTCGACGAGATCCAGAACAACCCGTTCCAGCCTCGCCGGGAATTCAATCCTGATGAGATCGCGTCGCTTGCCGAAAGCCTCAAGAACCATCAGCAATTGCAACCCGTGCTGGTTCGCATCGTCGATGGCAAATACCAGCTGATCAGTGGTGAACGCCGTCTCCGCGCGACCATTCACGCGGGATTGAAAACGATCCGGGCGGAAGTCCGCGAGGCCGACGATCGGTTGGTCGCCGAATTGGCGATCATCGAAAACTTGCAACGCAAAGACCTGAACCCGATCGAAAAGGCGTTGTCCTTCAAACGCTACATCGACGAACACAAATGCAAACAGGACGACCTGGCTCGTCGCTTGAGCATCGACCGCAGCACGATCGCGAACCTGATGCGTCTGCTGGAGCTTCCCGAGGCGATTTTGGACCTGCTGCAGGCGGGCGAGATCAGTGCCGGCCATGCACGTGCCCTGCTGCCGATCGGTGACGAGGAAGTTCAAATTCGCACCGCCGGCAAAATCATGGAAGACAGCTGGAGTGTGCGTGCGACCGAGACGCATGTCGCTGAATTGCTGAAGGCCGAAGAGGATGCCGAAACGGGCAAAAAGATCGTTAACGCGACCCGCCAAAAACGCAAATCGGTTTCGCCACAGATTGAATCGATGCAGCAAGAGATGCGGATGATCTTTGGTACCAAGGTCGAGATCAAAAGCTCTGCTCGCGGTCGGGGCAAAATCACACTGCACTTCTCGGATCCCGACGAGTTCGAACGTCTTCGCGCCATCCTGGCCGATGCCGGCCAACCGCCGCGATTGAAGGTCGCCGGGTAAAAGGCGAGACACGAAGTGTGGGAGGCACGGAGACACGGAGACACGGAGACACGGAGACACGGAGACACGGAGACACGGAGACACGGAGACACGGAGACACGGAGACACGGAGACACGGAGACACGGAGACACGGAGACACGGAGACACGGAGTGTGGGGAAGACTCCCACTCTCCCACTCTCCCACTCTCCCACTCTCCCACTCTCCCACTCTCCCACTCTCCCACAGTTTCCCGATTGTTTCACGGGTGGTTCCCTAAGTCGGCAAACTGAGCGATATTTCGGCAATGAAATCGATTGCTGAAGACTTGTTGCCTTACCAATCAGGCGAATTGACCATTGGATCGCACACCCTGCGTTTTCTTGATGAAGGCGCGGGCGAGCAGACGCTGCTGTGCGTGCATGGCAATCCGACCTGGAGTTTCTACTGGCGTTCCATTGTCGAGCGGTTCAGTCCGACCCACCGCGTCGTTGCGGTCGATCACCTCGGTTGCGGACGCAGCGACAAACCGGTTCGCGGACGCAATGCCGAAAAGGGGCAATTCCCCTACCGGTTGGCCGACCACCGCGACAATCTAGTCCACTTGATCGACGCGCTCGATCTGAAACGGGTCACGCTGATCGCCCACGACTGGGGCGGCGCGATCGGATTGACGTCGATGCTGAAACGCCGTGACCGACTCGAACGGATCGTTCTTTTAAACACGGCCGCTTTTCCGCCTCCCTACGTCCCATGGCGGATTGCCGCGTGTCGTATTCCTGTATTGGGATCCGCGGCGGTGCGTGGGCTGAACGCGTTCGCCGGTGCCGCGATCACGATGGCGATGTCCCGCAACTCGCTGCCCAAAGACGCGGTGCGTGGGCTGTTGGCCCCCTACAACTCGTGGACCAACCGTGTTGCCAACGATGCCTTCGTCCGCGACATTCCGCTGACCAGCAAACATCCCACGATGGCAACGCTTCGCCAGCTCGAATCGGATCTGCCATCGCTGGCGTCGGTCCCCTCGCTGTTGGTGTGGGGGATGAAAGATTGGTGCTTCCGTCCGGAATGTCTGCGTCGCTTTCAACAGGTTTGGCCGAACGCCGAAGCGGTCGAAATTGCCGACGCCGGTCATTACGTGATCGAAGATGCGAACGCCGAAGTCATCGAGGCAATTTCGAAATTCCTGCAAACGGAAATGGGCGAGCGTCCTTCAGCGGAACCGGCAGCGAGCGAACAGCAAAGTGAATCGCATGGCTCGTAAGCCTTTGGACGCAGTGCGATCGAAAGTCCGCTCGATTGGCGACGCGGTTCGCTGGGCCTGCGTCCTCGAGTCGACCGCCCCCAAAGCAGGGAATGTTTATCCCGGCCGTTCGTTCAGCAACTTAAGTTACGGTGACTTCATCGTCGCGGCAGAGATCGCGGCCGAATCCTTTGCGATGCCCGGCCGGCATTTCAGCGAGATGGTACTCGGTGCCGTCCGCCAGACAAAACTTGCCACGAGCTCGAATGTTAATCTGGGCATTTTGCTGCTGATCGGTCCCATCGCCGAGGTGGCTCATCGCGATGTCGATGCCGAGCTGCAACCTGCGGTAGCGTCATTACTCGATGGCCAGAATCAAGACGACGCGGCCTGTATCTTCGAAGCGATACGGGTTGCCACCGCTGGCGGGCTCGGCGAAGTTGACGAGATGGATGTTCGCGATGCTGCCAGCTCGGGAACCGACTTGATCGCCGCGATGCGATTGGCCGCCGAGCGAGACTTAGTGGCTTATCAATATGCCAACGGATTCAAAGACTTGTTCGATCGGGTCGTACCGCTTGTCGAAAAAGCGATCATAGAGAGCGGAGGCATTTTGGGGGGCATTAGCGACGCCCACATTGACCTCCTTGCAGATCACCCCGATTCCTTGATCGCCCGAAAGTGCGGCGACGAGATTGCCAACGCGGTCCAGCAGCGGGCAAGCAAATTGGACAAACGCGACAGCGTCGCGGTTGAAGAATTGGACGCCTATCTTAGAAGTGATGGCAATCGGTTGAACCCAGGAACCACGGCCGATCTGATTGCCGCCGCCCTATTCGTATTATTAGTGAGAGCTTAGGTGGACTGCTAAAACTTTGGGGGTGTTGTGACTTTTGTTTGCGCTGGTTTTCTGTCACCTCTCCCCCGACTTCGTCGGTGGAGAGGTAACTGCAGCATATAGCCGAAGAAAATTTCGCTCCCAATATCCGATGACAACATCAAAGCTTTAGCAGTCGAGCACTAGCCCAATGCCATAAAACTCGCCTACTTCTCCGTTACACAACATTAGATCCCATCATGACCCAAGCCACTTTCCGCGTTGACGTGACCAAAGAGCAGTTCGTTTTTTCGGCGGCTCACTTTATTACCTTTGCCGGTGACATTTGCGAACGGATCCACGGCCATAACTATGCGGTCCGCGCCAGCGTCGAAGGGCCGCTCGACGAGAACCGCTACGTTGTCGACTTTATCGCGCTGCGAGATGCCGTGCTGGCTCAGACAACTTTGTTGGATCATCACATTATTCTTCCCGAACATCATGCGGAGATCAAAGTCACCAGCGATGCGAAGGAAACCACTGCCCGGTTTCGCGATCGCCGCTGGGTGTTTCCCAACGAAGACTGCGTGATCTTGCCTGTGGTGAACACGACGGCCGAAGAGATCGCTCGCGTGATCGCCGAGCGTGTGAGGGAAGCGACTCGCGAAAAATTCGGCACCGCGCTCAGCTGGATCGAAGTCGCGGTGGACGAGAACCACGGCCAATGGGGTGTTTGCCGTTTGCCATGGCAAACCGTTTAATGTTTTGTCGAGCGTCGTTTCGAGGGTAGCGGAACTCGTCGAGAGTTTCGTTCGGTTACCGCTTCGCCCCATAGCGGCCGAAAGTCTTGCTGGCTTTCGCTACGTCGCCCCTTGGCGGACGAAAGGCTTGGCGACGTTCGCTACTGCAGCGTTTTTCGGGGGATGCATAGCCCCATCTGCGAAGCGTTTTACGGGAATTCATGCCGATCCTGCGGCCCTTTTTCCCCGTCAACTGCTACCACCAATACGTCCCCAACCAAAATGCTAGCAGGATTGAGATTCTGAGGGGAACTTGTCTGCTGATTCGCTATTCGCGCCGATACTTCATTGTGTGAGAGGGAAACGCTAAGCCGCTTCACTCTCGCTAGCTCTGTCGTATCACAAGTCAACGTGGTTCGCTGTGTCTGACTTCCGTTGATCAGGGTTACGCACTACTACAAGTCGCTCGCTTTGATCGGCTTGGCCCTAACGCGGCAGTGCTAGCTCAACCTTCCCATACCTAAAAAAAACTTTTGGAGATAACCACGATGCGTCGTGTATTCATTCCCGCTTTGCTAGCCGTTGCCTTCGTCGCTAGCTCCTCGGTCAATGCAAGTGCATTCGGCCTGTTCGACAAACTTTGTAACAAGGGCTGTGACAGCTGTTGTGACGTAGAGCCTGCATGCGGATGCGAAGCCCCCGTTGCTTGCGGTTGTGCTGTTGAGCCAACTTGCGGAGCCGAGCCTTGCTGCGACAGCGGTTGCGGAATCGCTAAGCCAGGTCTTCTGTCACGCTTGTTCCACAAGCACCACGGTTGTGACTCGTGCGTCGAGCCAGCTTGCGGTTGCGAAGTCATCGAGCCAGCTTGCGGTTGCGAGCCAGCTTGCCCACAACAATGTGGCCCAACCTGTGGCGAAAAGGTCAAAGGATTCTTGAAGGGTCTGTTCCACAAGCACCACAACTGCTGTGACGCTGGTCCAACTTGCGGTTGCGAAGTTGCACCTGCTCCTTGCGGATGTGCAGAGCCTAGCTGTGGCGCTGGTTGGTAGTCCAACCGAGTCGACAAGATAGAATGATCGACTAGCCGTTGCATCCCATCCGATAACGCAACGTCCCCCCTAGTCATGCTAAAAGAAAAACGAAATCCTCGGCGGCTGCCACGAAAGCCGTCGAGGATTTTTTTTGTGTCGGTTCGGAAGCAACCTTCCGTCCGAATGCTGCACAACAGCGTCATTTCAAGGTCGTGGAACTCGCGTCAGTATTTCGGATCAGCTGGCACATTCAACGAAAATGATGACGACTTTCGCAACGAGCGACCCTAATACTGAGCGCTGAGAAACCAATCGTCCTTTGACTCGGTTTTATTTTAGGGCAGTGGGCGAGGCGACGAGTCCCCTATGCCCAGCTAATTGAAAGGACTCGTAGCCTCGTCCACTTCGTTAGATGAAGCACTACGACGCACTCTCTTTTGCGTCGTCGTGCGTCTCAGCCTGTTTGCCTTTCAACCTTTCGATTGTCCAACCGATCGAGGCGTAGACGCGGTTGAATTCGGCCACAAAATCCTCGGCGCTCTCGTCCGGCAGCGCGATCGGCCCACTCACATACCGACCTGTTTCCTTGGCGTTCTCGTTGTGAATCACCGCTTGGCATTCTTTGCCTTCGCGTGGACTGCTCACTCGGTTTCTCCGCGCCACACCACCGACGGATGCGGGAACCCAAGTCGTTTGTCGACTCGATTGTATGGCGGTTTGCCTTCTTGAAAACGTTTCAGATTGACGCATGCCAGATCGACCGTGTCATCGACACGTCGATAGGACTGCGCCCCAACATGGGGTGTGATGATGACTTTGGGATCGTCCCACAACAAACTCGATTCGGCCAGCGGTTCGACCTCGGTCACATCCAATCCCGCACCGGCAAGGTGGCCGCTCGCTAACGCGTCCACGAGCGCTGATTCGACCACCACGCTACCTCGCGCGACGTTGATCAGATAGCTGCCCGGTCGCATCTTGCTGATTCGCTCTTTGTCGAACAGCCCTTGGGTGCCCGCGTTCAGCGGCAGCGTCAAGATCACGATATCACTGACCGCCAACAGTGCGTCCAATTGATCAGCCGGCAACAGCTCGTCCACCTCGTCAGGTTTGTCGACCGGGTAGAAA
Organism: Novipirellula rosea; assembly: GCF_039541335.1. Classification (NCBI taxonomy): domain Bacteria; kingdom Pseudomonadati; phylum Planctomycetota; class Planctomycetia; order Pirellulales; family Pirellulaceae; genus Novipirellula; species Novipirellula rosea. The sequence continues at coordinate 154,528 of NZ_BAABGA010000022.1, forward strand.
TCGGTGGCGACGATGCGGACATCCCACGGAGCGAGCACTCGCGAAATCATCCGGCCGTTGCCGCCCAAGCCGACAATTCCAACTGTCTTGCCTCGCAGATCGTCCGTAGGCAACCGCGTGAAATCGCGTTTCGCCTCGGCTCGAAAAAACAACGGCAGCGACCGCAGCAGACCAAACAGCAACGAGAAAGTTTGCTCGGCTACTTGGGGTGCGAATAGTCCCGACGCGCTGCTGACCGGGATATCGGAATCGATCACACCGGGAACCAAGCAATGATCCAATCCCGCCGCAGACGATTGAATCCACTGTAACCGGTTCGCTTTGAGCACCCGGTCCCAATCGACCGGCACCTTGGCATGTCCGATAAAGATGTCGGCGGTGGGCAATAACTCGTCGATCCGTTCCTGTCCCGCATTGACCACTTCGGCGTCGGGCGCCGCCGCTTGGATCTGCTGGATATGTTTTTCAGTCACCGGAAAACAGAGAACGATTCGCATGGCTGTGATAGGCTGGAAGGAAATGAAAGTTGGCCATTGGGAAGTTCACGATCACCCCCCCGCACCGAACAAAAATGTCCACCAAGAACTTACCGTCAACCCGCCCACTCACAAAGGTGGCTTGGTTCGCCCTCATTCCAGTCGCGTTCGTTCTGGTCGCGACGCCAGCGACGGGGCACGATTTTTCCAAGGCGGAGATCGATGCCGCGTTCACCGTCGCCTCCTCCGGCTACAGTGCGGACGAGGTGATGATCCAGGATGAGCTGAGGAGCCGCTTTCTATCGGAGCTTTCAAGAGCCGATCCGCGTCCCGATGGATTTGAACGAGAGGCGATGCTGTCGCTTTTGCAATTACGCAAATCAGGAAAGTTGACATCCAAGGCGACCCGCCGCGGCAAACCCGTCGACGAATCGATCGTTCCGATCGCCGAAATCGCCGCTCGCGTGGTGATGGACCGCCATCGGGTTTCCAGCGACACGCTGCTCGCGGATCCAGCGTTTCGTGAGGAACTCGATCGCGAAGCCCAAAAGATCTCGCCGGGAACGGACTCCGTCGCGGTCCGCAAAGCAGTCTTGTCACTGCGAAAACGCCGAGCACTCAAACCCGAATTGGTGCTCCGCGTCGCCGATTGGCAACGCAAGATCGAAACGCATTCGCTTGATTCGTTGCGACAGGCTATCGCGTCGGAGGAGATCGGCGACGGACCGGGGGTCTATCTGTTTCGCACGGCCAGCGGCTATTTGTATATCGGTGAAGCCAAGAATATGCGTCTCCGGCTGAGCGATCATTTCAGCGGCAGTGATCGAGCATCGTTGGCCGAGTATCTCCGCAGTGAAGCGTCGGCCGGAGTGACCGTCGAGCTTCATCTATTCCCGAGCGACAGTCCGGCCAAGCGAGTGACCGTACGTCGTGCTTACGAAAGCGAATTGATCCGCAGTCGGCAACCGCGACTGAACGTACGGCCGTGAACCAGCATCGCAGCATTCCGTAGCGGGACGGGGCACGCTTGGACTGCTAAATCTTCGCTGTTGTTATCGGATAATGGCGGTGACATTATCTTCCGGCTTGTATAGCAGTTACCTCTCCCCCAACGAAGTTGGTGGAGAGGTGGCAGAAACCGGCGCAACCAAAAATCACAACAAGCCCAAAGTTTTGCAGCCCAACGCCATCTACTTTGGTAGCGGTGCGGCACGAGCCGCCCGGTCGCGGCGTAAAGAAACGTTCGAATTAGACCGGGCGGCTTGCGCCGCACCGCTAACAAGGCGGTTGATAACTTAACGCCCCCAAACCACGGTCGCTGCTAATTCACCAGCGCGGAATTCATGCCGTAGGCGAACAAGGTTTCCTTGAGTTTTTCCATCGACGCATCGTCCAGCGTGGTCATTGGCAATCGCAATTCGCCCGAGTCGCGGCCGACCATCATCATGGCCGCCTTTAGCGGGATCGGGTTGGTCGACAACCCGAGCATGTTCTGGCACAGAGCGAACAATTTGTGATGCATCGCCATCGCTTTAGCAAAATCGCCACTGGCAGCTGCATTGACCAATTCGATCATATCCCGCGGCACCAAATTCCCTACAACCGACACAATCCCCTCCGCACCGACGCTCATCATCGGCAACGTCAACGAATCGTCTCCACTCAAAACGGTCAAATCGGTGGTACCGACGATCGCCGAGCATTGATCGAGTTTTCCAGTCGCTTCCTTGACCATCGTAATCCCGTCGACCTCCGCCAAACGCTGGATGGTTTCCACGTCAATTTCTTTGCCACAACGGCCGGGGATGTTGTAAACGCAAACCGGGATGTCGACCGCTTCGGCGACCGCTTTGAAGTGTTGGTAAAAACCTTCTTGCGTCGGCTTGTTGTAGTACGGTGCAACCTGCAGCGTCGCATCGGCCCCTTCGGCTGCCGCTCGCTTGGTCAATCGCAATGCTTCGGCGGTGCTGTTGCTGCCGGTGCCGGCCATCACTTTGGCACGTCCGGCCACACACTGAATCACTTCGGCAATGACTTTTTCGTGTTCGTCGTGCGAAAGCGTCGGTGATTCCCCAGTCGTTCCGACGGGAACAATACAGCGGGTGCCAGCTTCGAGTTGGAATTCGACTTGTTCTTTCAGACGCGGGTAATTCACCTCACCATCGGTGAATGGCGTGACAATCGCGACCGAAAGGCCAGCAAAATCAGATCCCTTTCGTGGGCGGGTCTCAAAAGTCATATTAGAATCGCGTTCTTGGAATTGGAGGTGCGTCAGAGCCAATGACACGTGTCACCGGCTTTGGTTCAGCTGAAAACCTAGTGTTTCGCCCCCTGATTCGTCAAGCGTCCCGCCCTCGATTCACGGTGACTCTGGGCGCTCGCAACGCGGTAAACGCGGTGTCAAATGCTCTCTTACTTCGTTTCGTCCGCGTCAAAACGGTCCACGATTTTGCCACCGATCGCTAGCGACGCGGTTGCCGCTGGCGAGGGGGCATTGAGTACGTGGATCGCATGCGCGGTCGTCTCGATTAAAAAATCATCCACCAACTCACCCTCAGGCGTGACCGCTTGCGCCCGCACACCTGCACGGCCGGGGCGCAAGTCGGATGCACGGATCGAGGGAATCAGTTTCTGCAGTGCCGAAACGAAGGCCGCTTTTCGCAGCGAACGGTGGATCTCGCCCGCCCCGGTCCGCCAATACTTGCGGGCTAATTTCAGGAATCCGCCGTAGCGAAGCGTTTCGAGCAAGTCGGCGGGATTAAACGTCCGCCAATCGTAACCGTGCCGCGACAACGCTAACACCGCATTGGGCCCGCACTCGACACCGCCGTCGATCATCCGCGTGAAATGGACCCCCAAAAACGGAAACGACGGATCGGGAACCGGATAGATCAAATGGCGACACAGATGCTCGCGTTCGGGCACAAGGTCGTAATACTCGCCGCGAAATGGGACAATTTTGACAGTGGGGTGACCCCCGGCCATTCGCAAGATGCGGTCGCTCTGCAGTCCCGCACAATTGATCATCCGCCCACAGTGGATGGTTCGATTTTTACAGTCCGTGATCGCCACCGACGACGAAACCGATTCAATTCGTTTCACCTTGAACGACAAGACGACATGCCCGCCGCCTCGTAAAATTTGCTGCCGCATCGCCTCGCACACTTTGGCATAGTTCACGATCCCCGTCTCAGGCACATGCAGCGCCGCGACTCCCGCGACCGATGGCTCGATCTCGCGAAGTTCGTCGGTATCGATGCGGCGATATTCCACTCCGTTTTCCGTTGCACGCTTCGCAATCGCATCCAACCGTTCGGCCTCGATTTCATCGGTGGCCACGACCACCTTGCCACAACGGTCCCAAGCAATTTGGTGCTCGTCGCAAAACGCTTCCATCAATGCTTTACCGCTGCGGCACGTGATCGCTTTCGCCGATCCCGGCTTGTAATAAATGCCCGAATGTAACACGCCCGAGTTGTGGCCGCTTTGATGCGCTGCAACATGCGATTCCGCTTCGACAACGCAGACCGCAAGCGATGGGTGTCGCTGAATCAACGTCGTCGCCGTCGCTAGCCCCACGATCCCGCCACCGATAATGACCACGTCGCAGGTAGCGGGGATCGAAGCGTTGGAATTCATTGAGCGATCTGTATGGGAGTGGGGCTATATGGGAGTAGGGCTATATGGGAGTAGGGCTGTATTGAGGGAAACGCCATTTTGGAGGCTAAGGACGTGACATTTACCCAGATTCGAAATTGGCCCGCAATTCACGTTCGCATGTCCCCCGAACACGGCTGGCCCGCAAAATCATTACCCAATGAATCGGAAATGCGAACGACCCCACGCCACAAAGGTGCGGGAATCCGCAATCCGACGTTACAGACCCAGTCCGGGTTTGTCGTTGCCGAATTTGTAACATAGGTTTCGATTGAGCCATTGTGTAAACGGGGCAAATTCTACCTCGTTTGGCGGTCTGCGTCAGCGAAACGCCATTAGCGTACTCTCAAGGTCCGCTTTTGAGCAGTGATGGCAACTCTATTGATTCATCGGGAATTGGCGGCAAATGTCACGATCAGAAACGGTCGAACTACCTCTGGAAAAATTGTGCGCTGGGGCGACGTGTGGATATCCCATTCTCAGCAAAGAAGGGGTATTGTTGCTCGGTTCGGGAACGCACATCACCCCGGCGATCGTTACTCATCTGCAAGAACAAAACGTCGACGTCATTGCGGTCCACCCCAACGATATCGCGGAATTAACCGGTAAACACCTGCGAAGGGGCACCCCCGCAGAATCGGCGCAAGGCGAGTCAAAATTCTCAGGCGTCTGGGAGGAGGCGTTGCCGCTGAAGGATTTGCTCGTTGATCGCCATGACGAACCCTTGAGCAGCGAACGGACGGAGGAATTAAACAAGTGCATGAGCACTGCGAAAGCACGTTTCGAACAAATCAACCACGCCTTGCAGACTCGCGACTTTGATTCCATTTCGCCACTGACTGCCACCTCGGACTCGTTCGCACGTTCGATGATCGACGATCATGACCAAACTGTCGGCGAGATCGGGGCGGCGAGTAACGATGTTGCTCTTGAGCGTCGCTCGGTACAGATGGCGGTGATGGGGATGGCGGTCGCCGTCGAAATGGGGCTGGATGGTCCCACCGCACTGGAGATTGGCTTGACAGGTTTGCTGCACGACATCGGTTTGTACGTGCTGGATCCGAAATTCCGTGACCCCACCCAAAAACTCTCGCATTCCGAGCGATGGGAATATGAAAAGCATCCGGTGATTGCGTTTGATTGTGTCGCAGCGATTCCGGAAACCCCGTCGTCCGTTCGGATCGCAGTGCAACAAGTTCACGAGCAATACGATGGATCGGGGTTTCCCCGTGGTTTGCGTGGAGCCCGGATTCATCAATACGCCCGCATCTTGAATGTGGTCGATGCCTACATTCAACTGATCTCACCCTCGACCAATCGCTGTGGCATCCTTCCGCACAACGCCGTCGGCTTGATCCTGCATCAAGCGACTCGCGGCACCTTTGATCCCGAGGTGGTACGAGCGTTCTTGAACACCGAGTCGCTCTACCCGCTAGGCAGCCATGTTGAATTGCGATCCGGCAGCACCGCGATGGTCATCCGCCGTTCGCCGCATAGCTATGCGTGCCCGATGCTGATGCGAGAAGACGGGGAACGGGTACAGGAAGACAACGCCGAAAACCGGATCATTCGACCGATCGCCTCGCCGAAGATCGAACAGATGCGGATTCCGCCCTCCAAGATGCCTTCGATCAACTGGAATCCCGCCGACAACGTCTTGATGGTGTGATCGCTGCTCGCGAGCCGACCGGAACCCCGATTCCAGGCGACGTTAGGCAGCGAACGTTGCTGTGATTTTCCCAATCGCATCCAGAGATTTCCCGCAACGCGTCGAGGGTTGCCGCAGCGAGGCTTGTCATATGCCGCTCATCCGCCACCACTTGGGGGCTGTACCCAATCGATTGCCGCGCGTCTGGAATCCGCATTCACATCAAGTTTCAGCGTGGAAATGATTCGGTCGATTTCCTGGGACGGATTTTGCAGGATTGCATCGTATTGGAGCTTGAAGACGTTGGCGTTCGCAAAATCAAAGTCATGAATTGCATTCCACAATTTGTTCTGGATTGGCACCGTCATCTCGCCAAACCAATTGCGTTTGCGTAGACCCGCGATCGACGCTTCTCGTTCTCGCTGGCTCCAGACGAAAACCGTCTCCTCGCCCCACGCCTTGCGTAGGTCGGCAAGCGACAGACAGAACAACGGATGTTTTGCCCCGCACGGTGATGTACCAAACGACTCACGACCTAAGATCCAGTTGCGTAGTACCTCTACACGAATTCGTTCGCTCGCCTGCGAGTGACATTCGGGCTCAGGCCAAAAATGGCGAAGGATACAAGATAAGTCGTAGGGCTCGTAGAAGCATTCATTTTCGTGCCAATACGGGGCGCCCATATCAACCCCCAGACGATCCAACACTCCAGCGACACAGGTGGATCCAGAGTTGTAAAGTCCGATAACGACAATACGCATCAGAAATTTCCGAAATCAAGAACGTTGCTCAACCAAATACATTGGCTGCCCATGTTAACCGTAAATCGATAGCCTCGTTGCAGTAATGAATTAAGCAGCGAGCTTAGCAGCTTCTTTGGCCAATCGCTTTGCAACACGCTCCGGTGGTTGACGCCACCTGCGGTGTAACCACCAATATTGTTCGGGCGCCAATTTGATCGCAACGGCGAGTCGTTCGTTGTACCACTGAGTCAACGTCGTCACCGATTGGCAGACTTCGGCGGTGTCATCAAGCGGATCGGCGATACCGACACAGCCCGATTCGAACTGCATCGGTTCGCCATTTTTGCGAATGGTATAACTGACCAACATCGGCGCATTGGAGCTGAGCGAGAACAGAGCTAACGCTTTGTGGCTCGATGCGGGAACGCCCATAAACGGCAACCAGCAACCTTTGTCACCGGCATGTTGATCGGCTAACAACGATAACACCCCACCTTGCTTTAGGTGTTGATCAATTAACGGCGCACACCCTTCTTTGTCGACCATCACTTGGCCTTTGGCACCGCGAAACCGCTGGACCCAACGATGCAAGAACGGATTGTCCAATTTACGTGCGATCGTGGTGGTGCTGAATCCCATCAACCCAAGCACATAGCCGCCAATTTCAAAGTTGCCAAAATGTCCCGTCACGCCAACGGTGGGGCGATCGTTTAGCAGCGATTTCAAAATGGTGCGATTGTCGCGAAACGTCATGTACTCGCTCCAGTTCGTCAGATGCAGTCGACGCTGTGCCCATGCGATTTCGCAAACCATCAAGATCAAGTGCTGCCACATCGCCCGCGACAAGGCGGATCGTTCACGCGGATCGGCGTTGGGGAAAACGCGAGTCAGGTTTTCTTCCGTCGCGCGGTGGCGAATCTTCAGCGGTCCCGCAGCCAACCACGCCACTGCATTGGCAAACGATTGTCCCATGTCCAACGGCAACGTCTGGATCACGGCAACCAACAACCGAACCACGCAGTAGGCGGCAAAGTCGATCACGGTGGTTTTGAAGCGAAGCAATTTCTGTTTCACAGCGAGTGAATCCGAAGGAACAAAGTGGAAAATGCAGAGTGATTCAAGTTTTGAATTGCCAGAGGCACGTTAGCCTATAGCCTGGGCGTAATTCCCAGGGCTTACTTCTAAACTAGCGAATCATTTGAGTCGACTCGTTACGTGTTGCAACCGATTCACCCAGTGGAACTTCATAGGCACTGAACTCGGCCCACAGGGGCATGTGGTCGCTGACCAACAACGCCTGTTCCTCGGTAAGTCCCAGGTCTTTTTGAAAATCGATTACCCCAAATCGTCCCGTATATTCGCGAGTCATTTCACGGTCGATCAAGATATGATCATAGGTTTTGCTGTGCCGCGTGTTGGTCAGCGTGTTGCCTGCAATCGAAAAGACATTGGGGATCATTGCCAATTCCTGCAAATGGTCGGCATCGACGTTCAAATCGCCCAGCAGGATGCAGTCCTCTTCGCCCATCCTGTCGTACTCGAATTGGCGAACACGGACAAACACATCATCTAGCACATTGATTTCGTTGCTAGTCGCATTCGGCGTGACTTCGTCAGGGTCGGTGTGTGCGTTGATCATGGTAAAGCTGAATGGTTTGCGTCCATCACGAGGGGCCGTGATCGCTTGGAATGACGCCACCATCGGTTCGCGGTGCATCCGATCGGCGTTGTCTTGGACGACATAGTCGCTGTCGCGGATCATCTGAATTCGTGTTTGATCCCAGACATATGCGTAGCACTCGGTTTGCGAAGTGCGACCGATGGGAGGGCTGACGGTGGCAGTGTAGCGTGCTCCCGATGAATTGATCAAAGCGACGAGTCGTTCCACGGGGACGCTATTTCCGCCGCGAACCTCTTGGATCGCCACCAAATCAAATTGGCTGACAATTTGAGCCAACGTTCCCATCACGTCGACCCCTTCGACGACTCGCGTCGAGGATTTTTTGTCGCCGAACATTTGGATATTGAAGGTGGCCAAGCGGATCGTTGCAGCTGACCGCTGGCCCAACGGGCTGAGCGTAACCGACTGAAACGCAGTCCCACTAACCGATTCACTCGTCGTGGCGCTTTCAGCACCCGCATCGAGTGCAGATAGGTCGATGCGTCCGGTGACAACCATCACCAACGCAGCGGCGATCCCCGCGAAACTGACCGAAGGTCCGATCCAACGGACAAAAGGAATGTAGCTAAGAACCGAACGCGCGCGGGAACTCGATTGTTTGCGAGAACGCGAGCGACTGCTCTGTAATAAATTCGATAGTAAGCCCATCCCGGCCTCCTTGCCGATGGTTGCTTTCGGTACGTCGTTGATCGCTCCGCGATCCTAACGCTGCTTCAATTCGTCGTTGTTTGCGAGTGTCTTGTTCACAAGTGCTTTTTCAGGACCAAAAATCGGGTTGTCGTAGCGGAAGTCGTCAACGACTTTCGTCGGACTTCCCCATGCGGTTTTCCCCTAACGCTGTGAAACGCTCACGCCGGTTCCGCGACGCTAAAATCAAACGGTCTTCCCCGCTGACTACGCGGCCTTGCCGATCGTCTTGATCGCTTCCTTGGCTAACCGTTTCAATCGAGGCGGCGCGGCCTCAGCCGCTTTTTCAAGTGACTCGATCGCATTGGCAGCCGCTGGCCCAATCTCTGCCAACGCCCACACCGCGCGTTCTCTCGCGGGCAGGTACATCGAATTCAGCACGCACGACTGCAGCGCATCCACGGCTGTGGCCGCTTCCATTTTCAATCGCCCCAGCATCGTTGCCGCCCAATAACCGATTTCGCCATCTTCGCTGTGAAGCAGCAATTCGGCGAGCGAATCCACATCCGCAGGCGTCGGCGTGACAGCCTGGCTGAGCGCTTCGGCGGCCCACATGCGGACGTCGTCATCCGAGTCGCCTGCGAGCTGGACGCATTGCACGGTAACGCCCGTCACCGCGTCCTCTTGATGCGAGATTTTTCGTAGCGTCGCAACACGCTGGTCAACGCTATTGCTGGCCAATCCAGTGGCCCAATCGATATTTGCACTCATTCCCCTGCCCTCCCTCTGCAGCGATCGCTTTGACGGTCAAACGTACGAAGGTCCGCCGAAAGAGCCGAGTTTTTGGCAATGTATACGACGAGCCTCACACGATACCGGGTTAGCAAAATCGTTCAGTTTCACGCAAGAGCAAGTTCGATCGCCACGCGAATGCAAGCAATGCAAATGCAACGCAGTGAGCAGGGCCGGTTCCTACCGGCCGACGCCGCCGAGCCGGTAAGGACATGCGGTGCGAACCGGCCCTACTCGAATCATGATCACGCGGAGCGAAGTGTTGTCTGTGTAGTGGACGAGGCGACGAGTCCGTCGTGCGGCCAAGTCCCGTCGTGTCACCAAAATTGCTGGGACTCGTTGCCTCGTCCACTACGGTCCAAGGTGGCAGTGGACCTACGTTCATTCCAGTAAAACTCAGCGGATTTCGATCACCATCGGTTCGGTCCACTGTTTTTGCTCGGCGGTGTAGTACAGGTACGCTCGCGACGCCGGTCCGGTGTATTTGCCTGGGATCGCAGCGGTCACACCAAACTCGATTTCCTTGACCGCATCAGGCTCGATGGTCCGCCAGTAGAAGATTACCTCGCGTCCGTTGAGTTCGTAGTAGTCAAACCGCCCTGCCTTTTTCAGCTCGTCCAACCGCTCGATTTGCGGTTCCAAACCGCCAGGCAGCCCGACGATCGCGACCGTCATCGGTTGCCCTTCGTTGGTCGTGTTGACCAAAGACGCTTTGACCGTCAACGAATCGCCTGCCGCGACGTTGCCATCCTTGTCAGACTGACCCGCCAATTTCGTGGTCACTTTCACGGGACACGCATCGTCGGATTCCGGCGTGGTCGCATTGTAAGAAACGTCCACGGTGTACGACAGATTTTTCACCCCGTCGGCTTGCAACGTCAGTTCGACCGAATCGGATTCGCTGAGCTTCGCTGCGATCGATTGACCGAGTCCGGCTATCTCGACCGCCGAGCCGCTGCGGATGTCCTGCGGAATCTGAGTTTGGCCAATCACCTTGCCATCGAGCAACACGCTCAACACCGCACCGGCGGCGCTGACGTCTTGTTGATTGGAATGCGTGATTAACGCCTTCAGTGCCAACACAGTCGCTTGCGTTGACCCGAACCCGCCATTACCCGTTCGGTTGGCACGAATCCATTTCGCAGCCCCATCGGCGTTGGATTCGTATTTCGCTGCCTTGCTCCATGCCAACAATGCCAAGGCGGTCGTTTCCATCTTTTTCGACAATCCGCCACTGGACACAACCGTCGTTGCTCCTTCCAAATGACCGTCTTCCTGTTGCAACTGTGTCAATCGATCAAGCAGTTTACGCCCTTCCTTAGTCCGGTTGACGTTCATCAGCGTCGCAGCGGACAGCGAGATCAAATACGGATCATTCGACGACTCGGCCACCCGAGCAAGTTGGTCAAGCTCGGCTTTCAACTCGTTCGCCGTTCGTCGCGACTGTCCCGCCGCAACATCAGCCTCCGAAAGAGCCCACAACACATACGCGTTGACGATTTGCTGCTCGACGGACCAGACATGCAAGTGGCGTGGATTCCGTTTAAAACCACCTTTGCCGTCGCGACGGCTCATCAACCAGACTCGCGTTCGCGTGATCATTTCTTCGCTGACAACCATCACCTTGGTCATGTCGTTGAACTGCATCAATCCGAATGCGGACAACGCCTCGTGCCCTGGATCGTTACCGAACCATTCGTAACCCCGTTTTTCGCACTCAAAGCTTGTCAGTTTCCCGTAGCCTCGTTCAAGCATACCCATCGCTCGCTGCGCGAATTCGGGATTGGCGGATTCTGATTTCTGCAGATACAACAGCGCCATCGTGTTGGGATAGTTCGTTGCTGAGGTTTGCTCGAAACAACCATGGGGTTCTCGCAAAATACTGTCGATTCCGGACATCACGTCCGCGACCGGCGACGGATAAGCTCGCACGGCAACCGCCAGCGAACCGTCGACAAAATCAGCGGGGATCGACAGCGGCACCGCTGCTTGATCACTCAACCGGCCTGCGATCGAGACGTTCACCGGATATCCCGCCGGTGCGATGTGCAGTTTCCGCCGGATGGAATCTTGCAGCGATTCAGTGCTGCCGCGAATTTCGACCATCGCGTCCTGTTCGGCCGAACCTGCCAACACGTTGATCGACATCAATTCGCGACGTCGCTCGCCGGCAGCCAACGACAAAGTGCGGCTCGTTTCGCCAAGCGGCTGGAGTGCCGAATCGGTTTCGATCGACATCCCCACATTCATCTCTGCCTTGGTCGCATTGATCACTGCAACCGGCAAATCGATGCGGTCTCCGGTGGTCACTTCCAGCGGCATCTTGGGTTCCATTTGGAACGGCAACCGTGATGTCACGGCACCCGCAAACGATCCAATCCGGCCGCTGGTGGCGTGCGCATCGACGCTGACTCGAAACGTGGTCACCGAATCAGACAAGTCAAATCGGATCGACGCACGTCCTTCGGAATCGGTGATCAGAAGCGGTTGCCAGTACAGCGTTTCGGCAAAGTCTTCGCGGATTTCAGGATCGCCCACGACATGGCGATGAGCGTACTGGCGAACAGGAAAACGAAGTTCGTCCAACAACTGAGACGCCAGCGAATCGGCATCCAATCCGCGAGCCGCCAACAATCGCTTCAAGTCGTCTGCGGTCAACGATTCGGTTTCGAACATCGCACGACTTTGGTCGAATTCGTGACGATATTTCCCACCAAACCCACCTCCGCCCATCGACATCGCTTGGTTGTCCATTGCATTGTTGTTGAGATTGTCGCGTCTCGATTGAACGAAGCCGCTCTGTACCGCCGGTGCGACCGCTGGCATATCCATTCCCATCCTTTCCATCTCCATGCCGTCCATCGCAAAGTCATCCATAAACATCCCTTCGGCCGCGTTCTTTCCTTCGTTCGGCGCCGACGTTTTTGCGGGGGCCTCTTCGACGGTTGCTGCATCCGCCGAAACCGATGCACGTTCGCTATATTCTGGCACACCACACCCATAGATGAACAAGGTTGCCGTGGCCAGCAACAACAGACTGGCGAAGCGAGCACTCGAAGCACGTCGCATTCGCACCGCAATCGAGATCATCCAAAGCAGCACAATCATCGCCATCAGAATCCTCATTTGAAACAGCACTAATCGCCACGCTGCCGACACCGCCTCGCGGTACCGCGTCCACTGTTGAGCTTGATGTCCGTTGGTTTGAAAGCTCGCCTGAGTCGCCGACAACCGGTCGCCGTCAAGTTCCAGCAGTCGCACTAACTGTTCGCGGTAATCAACGTTGGGTTGGTCCGACGATCCGCTGACAAAGCGTCGCCACCCCTGCGTCCCCAGTAACAAGTCAACCGATTCGGCCGCCTCGTCACTGTCACTCAAGTAGAAATTTGCATGCTCGAGGTCCTCGGGCTTTTGAATCTCGCTGGTCAACAAGAAATGAGTACGTAAATTCGGCCGTTCGGTATCATCCAAACGCAGTGCCGCATCATCGACCACAGCAACGCCCAGCACCGCCGGTGTCGGTTCGCCCGTTTCGTCACGCACTTGCAGAGTCAACCGCGTCGATTCGCCAGGCGATCGATCGAGCCCTTCGGCGGATTCGACGATCTCGACTTGCAATTGGTGCTGCTGACGACAAAACACAAGTCGTTCCACTAACGGCAAGGCTGGCGTTTTGTTGGTATCCAGCACGGTTACTCGCACGACCCCGCTGGTCCGTTTGCCCACCGGAATCGACATCGAGTTGGTTCCAGGTGTCAGGGTCACGGTTTGTTCGTTGACTAATTGGCCTCGGCATACCGCTCGCACCAACACGCTCCGCTGCACCGTGCTGCGAACTTGCATCGTGATCGGTTCGCCCGCGTCAAAGACGCCGACACCCGTATCGATCACAGGCAACTCCTTCACCACCGCAGGCAACCTGACCAAATTGTGGACGTCGATGGGCGAACTGACTCGCAACGAATAACGCTCACCACGCTTGGGCACAAATTCAAATCGGCCCATTCCATCGCGAGTGGTTTCCAGCGTCGCCGCTTGGTGGCCGTCGCGAGTTTGCACTTCGCCCTTGATGTCGATCGGTTCGCCGAGTGAATTACGAGCGACGAAGTAGACGCGGTTTCGTAGCCCATCGACCAAATAGCCGCCCTCGGGATAAAACTCGACGTCCACTCGTCCCAATTGAATCGGGATCGTCTTGACTTTGGTCTCTTGCGTTCCGCCGTCATCGATCACGACCGCCAATTGCCCAGCACCTTTGCGAATATCGGTCGGCAATTTGAACGAGATCGAATAGGTGCCCGAGTCCGTCGTCTCTGCGACTTCCTCGAAAATCACCTCGTCGTCGACTTTGGCAACGATCGCTACGGAAGTGTTGGCCAACATGCCTCCCTCGGCTCGCTCGGCCTTGAAATCGGCTTCCACGGTATCGCCCGGTCCGTAGCTGCGTTGGCTAAATTCCAGTTCTTTCTTGAATCGCGGCACTCGGTACGCACGCACTTGGAACTCGCGACGTTCTTCGGGAAAGAACCCATCCAAACTTTTCGCGACCAACGTGTACGATCCTCCCGGCGCGGATTGCGGGATCGTGAATGCCCCGTTTCCGACCGCTCGCTCGGTCAATCCTTCGCTAAACATTCCCGCCACCGCAGCACCACTGGGGTCGATCAATTCGTAGCGGATCGGCACGTCCACTTTAGGACGAAACGAAGTGCGCTGGAGCGTCAAGGATCGAAAGTAAACGGTTTCGCCGGGGCGATAAACGGGACGATCGACGGTCAAGTAAGTCAGGCAGCGTGTTGGTTCCAGCGGCACCATGACACTCGATTCGGAGCGTATGCCGTTCGCCGAGGTGGCTTCGACGCGGAGTTGTGCTTCGCTGGGGATCACCAAGTCATCGGGCAAAACAATTTTGCCGACGCCAAGATGGTCTGTTTCGGCGACCCCGGAAAACAACGTCACGTTGCGTGCCAGAACCGAGAACGACAACATCGCCGGAGTGACTTGAAATCCGCTGACGCTCGATACAGATCCGTCGAGTTTGGTTGTCTTGACCAGGAACTCGTTGGACGCGTTTGCACGGTCGAGCACTTTGGCTTCGATACGTACTGCTGCGATTGGTTTCACAGGCAGTTCAGAAAATTGCCACCAACCGACAACGAAAAACGCCAGCAGTGCGGCGAGTCCCGCGAGCAGCGTCGGCGCTACCCAGACCGATGATTTCGAAACCTGAGCCGACGGCGCTAGCCGCGGGCCCTGCAATTCGTCGTCAACGAGGACCGCGGCTAGCGCCGTTGGTTCAGGTTGGATCGGCAATTTTGCCGCGTCGGCAATGTCGCTCGCCAACTTCAGCGTGTTGGCCCACTCGGCGGCAACGTCGGCATCGGACACGATCGCGGTACGAAGCGCGGTCGCTTCGGATTCGTCCAGCAGATCGTAGTGCAGCTCCAACAACGCCTGTCGCAATTCGTCTTTGTCTTGGTATTGATTATTTTGATTCGTATTCATGATTGGCCTCCCACTGATTCACGCAGCTGGCGGATGGCGATTCGCATTCGCGTTTTGACGGTTCCGATCGGCAATGACATCGCTTCGGCAATCTGCTCGTAAGTCATGTCACCGTTTTGGCGAAGAAGAAAGACCTCGCGTTCTTCTTCGCGAAGCCGGAGGACTTGGGCCTGCAGCACCGAGAGCTGTTCGTCTCTCAGCAGTGCGGCGTCGGGTGAGTCGGCGGTCGAGACCATTTCGGTTTCCTCCAAGATTGGTTGCCGCCGCCGATTCCATGCAGCTTTGCGACAATCGCGGCCGGTGTTCAGTGCAATCCGAAACACCCAAGCCCTCAAATTCGAGACCTGATCCATCTGTTGTCGATGCCGCCAACACTTCAGGAACGTTTCCTGCAGCGCATCGCGAGCGTCTTCACGATTTCCGACCAAATAGAACAGCGTCCCGATCAATTCTCCGTGCGCATCGGCAAACTGGGCCTCCAATCGCGATCGGAGCCGTGGGTCGAGCGTGTCATCAGAACTTGCGGGCGTTGATTCCATGGGTCTAAAGATAAGACGAGCTAGCCCATGGCAGGGATTTCAAAAAGAAAAAAAAGTTATCCCGTAGCGGAAGTCGTCAAGACTTTCGGACCACGCCTGCTTTTTAGGACGTTCGGAGCAATAAATGGCGGGCGGTAGTGGACGAGGCTACGAGTCCTGCAGCTCCACTGAGCCAAAAAGGACTCGTTGCCTCGTCCACTACGGAAGACGCCGCCAGTTATTCTTGTGACGGTCCTTAGTAGCGAAAGTCGTCAAGACTTTCGAGAAATTCACAATCCACACCGAAAGTCTTGGCGACTTTCGCTACGGGATTTGAAGGGGCTTGATGACAGGCTGGAAGCCTATCCCATATTTTAGCGGCGGCGGGCGACTCGCAGTTTGGCACTGCGGCTGCGGGCGTTATGCGCCACCTCAGATTCGGTAGGTCGCAGCGGCTTTTTCGTCAACACTTCCCAGCGATCGTCGTCCCGGAACGCGTTTTTGACGATCCGGTCTTCGAGCGAATGGAAACTGATGATCACCATTCGGCCGCCCGGCGACATCCAATCCGGAGCGTCACGAAGCGTTCGCTCCAGAATCCCGAGCTCGTCATTCACGGCGATTCGCAGTGCCTGGAAGGTCCGCGTTGCTGGGTGAATGTCGTGATTGCGGCTGCGAGGCACACAGCGGCGACAGATTTCGACCAATTCATTGACCGTGCTGATCGGTTGCCGCTCGCGTTGTTTCGCCACGATCGCTCGAGCAATTCGGCGACTGAAACGCTCTTCGCCGTATTGGTAGATGGCGTCGGCGATCTGTTTTTCGTCGTGCTGAGCCAACCAGCGACTCGCGGGTACTCCGTTTTCCGGATCGAATCGCAGATCCAGCGGCCCGTCGACGGTGTAGCTGAAACCACGGTTGCGATCGGCCAATTGGTCACTCGACAACCCGAGATCCAACACCATCGCGTCGGCGCTCGTCAGATCAAATTGGTCGAGCGCCTTAGCGGCCTGCTCGTAGCTGGCCAAGAAAACGGTCAGCCGAGGGTCGTGCGTTTCGCTCTCCACGCGTGCACTGACCGCAGGATCACGGTCCAAACCGATCACGCGAGTGTCGGCGTCCTCGATCGCTTCGAGCAACAACCGCGAGTGACCGCCGCCACCGTACGTTCCATCGATCACCACCTTGGGCGGCGTTTGGGCCACCTCAGGATTGGCGACCCAATACACCACCTCGTCCGGCATCACCGAGACGTGGCACGTATCGATATCGCTCGGCTCAGCTTCTTCGTTGGACAACGTCTCTTCCTAGCGTTCGGTTATAGGTGCATGATCTAGCCGAACGATTCTACAGGATCGCGAGAACTATCCAACGGTATTGACGCCGGCCTAGCCGTAGCGGAGTTCGTCAACGGCTTGTTTATTTAGTGAGCCGCGACGCGTAAGCGGCCGGGGCCCACGCACTACCCGGTGCCTTACGACCCACGGCTCACTAAATCAAACCTTAACGGCTGAATTACCGGTTGCTTGCTCAATCGGCTCAGCCGACGGACTCGTTGCACTGCAGTGCCTTGTCCAAATTGCGGCTCACTTCCTTCAAGCGATCCAAATCGCCACCACCAACTTCGGCAGCCAACCATCCGGTGAACTTGATATCGCGCAGAGCTTTCTTCACGCTTGGCCAATCGATATCGCCTTCGGTAATCTTGGTGAACTTGCCCGTCTCACGCGAGAAACCTTTGATATCGAGTTTCTTGATTCGCTTGTCGAGCGTGCGAATCCAAGCCGCAGGATCGCCAAATTTCCAGTGGTTGCCGATGTCAAATTGAGCGCCAACCCACGGCGAATCGAACTCGTCAATGAACGCGGCAAAGGCGTCGGCCGTTTGGTCCGTCCCGCCATTGGGATCGTAGAACATTTCGTTCCACACGTTTTCCATCAAAATCGAAACGCCCAACTTCTCGGCGTCCGGAAGCGCTTGACTAATATTATCGACCGCTCGCTTGTAGCACTCGTCCGCGGTTCCATCCGAACCACGCCCTGGCACCAACAGCATTGTGTCGGCACCCACAGCGGCGGTTTGCTCGAGTCCCTTGCGAAGACTCGCCAGCGCTTTGGCTCGCGTCTCGGGGCTGGCGTCGGTGTGACGCACACCCCAGTGATCGGCACCGACCGTACCGTCGATGATCAATCCCGTTTCTTTCGCCGCCGCGTTGGCTTCGTCGACATCGAAACCAGGTGCGTTCAGTTCGACGCCTTCAAAACCCGCTTCTTTTGCCGCGGCGAATTTTTCGGTCAGCGAGCCGTCGACACGGATCATGCCAATTTTGAGCGTTTTGCGGAGCCATGGTTTATCGGCGGCAGCATCCGCAGCTGCGGCGGTCGATGGACGCATCATTGCCAAACCAGCGACCGAGGCCGCACCGAGTTGCAAGACTTGACGACGTTGAAACAGCGTTTGTTTTTTCATGGTGGGAATTCACTCGCAGAGCAAAGGTGGGATTCGGGGTGAAGGTCGCCGCCCATTCTAAACGCGTTTCGCCATCGAGCGGCGCGCGAACCGCAGGAAATTTGTCAGCGGTAGCGAAAGTCGCAGAGACTTTCGGCGATGCGAGTGGGGGGGACGTGGGCTGATGACAGGCTGGAAGCCTATCCTACATTGAGGGGGCGAAAGTCTTGACGACTTCCGCTACTTATGCAACGAATCGGCGGATGCGGACGGCGGACGCTTGGCCTTGCGGGGTCACGTTCACGCTGATGAACTCGTCGCCCGCCGGAACACCCGCATCCAAACATGCGTTGATCGGGCACGCTGGATCGAGGTTCTCGCAATTCAAAATCGGGAACAACTCGCCGCCGAGTGCATCGAGACTGGCGACAATCTCGACCATCGATCCGCCAGCACCGAGATTTCCAAAGTGACCCTTGGCCGTGGTAACGGGGGGCTGGTCCGCCGGAGGTCCAAAGACGTCCGCGATCGCTTCGGCTTCGTAACGATCCCCTTCGACCGTCCCCAAACCATGAGCGTGAATGTGGCCGATCGATTTCGGATCGGCCTTGCCCAATGCCCCTTTCAATACGTTTCGCACCGCTTGGCGAATGAAATCTTCGCCAGCACCCGATCCGACCGCACTGCTGCTGAACCCGACGACTTCGCCGAGAATCGTAGCACCCCGTGCTTGGGCGTGTTCGAGCGATTCGCACATGATCGCGGCGGCGCCTTCGCCCACCACGCTGCCGTCACGCGAAACGTCAAACGGGCGACTCATTTTTGACGGATCTTCGGTGTCGGCGGCAAGTTTTTCTTGCAGCGAAGCGTGCAGCGTACGCAGCGGATGGACGCGAGAACCAGTCGCACCGACGATCAAGGCATCGGCGTGGCCTCGTTCGATCGTCGAGACAGCTTCGCCCAATGCCGCACCGCCACTCGCTTCACGAACGGTGATCGAATTGTTGGGGCCACGCAGATTGTTATAGATCGCAATGTGGCTGGCCGGCATGTTCGGCAAATACTTCAGCAACCATAATGGATTGACTTGCGGACGACCTTCGCCACCCCACTTATCAAAATCGAACGTGCCCTCGTCGTCCATGCATTTTAAAATGCCGGCCGAAAATTCTTCGGGCAACGACATGATGTAATCGCAACCATAGACCACACCGACTCGTTCGGGATCTCGTTTGTCTTCGCTTAATCCTGCGTCGTGCAGTGCCAATTGAGCCACCGCGACGCCCATCTCGATTTCGCGGCACATCACCTTGCTGCCTTTGCGGATCGTCCGCTGCAGCGGTTTATCCAGCGGACCATAGTTGGAAATGTCGCCGGTGAAATCGGTCGCTTCCGCACCATGATCGACGCCGAGCACGCCTTGTGGCACTTGCGTGAATGGCCCAATGCCGCTTTTGCCTGCTCGCAAAGCCGACAACATTGCCGAAGATTCAATTCCGAGCGGACTGACGACACCACGGCCTGTGATGACAACGCGACGAGAGGGAGTTCTATCCATGGAAGGTCTACGACCGAAACCGGTCGGTTCACTGAGAGAGTCGAGAAACGCGTAGTTGCGTCAAAAAACAGGGAGAGCGAGACGACATTCTAGCCAGATTCGGCGAATCGTTTCAGTAGGGGCAAAACAGAGCGTTTTGATTGCCGAGTGTGGGATAGGCTTCCAGCCTGTCGCGAAGTCCTGTCGAGGAGCCAATGACAGGCTGGAAGCCTTTTCCCATACAAATCACCCCGAAACTCTTGGCGAGTTTCGTTTCTTAAAAATAGGTCTTTTCGTCGGTCCTAGTACCGGCCACGATGGGGGGCGTCAAACGGGATCGCGGTAGCCGTTCGCGGGGCGATCGGGTTGGTCGTCAAATTTTCAGACGCACGGCCGCGGAATTCGACGAACATCAACGCGTCGGCGCGTCCCGACGTGTTCCCGGTCAAAATGTCGAGATTCATGATCGACGATCCACCCTGACGCTCGGGGCTGGCCACGACACCACACGACAGCAACAGGACCTTGTCCGATTCCCAGCGGAATCGTTCGTGCAATCGCCAGCTGACGACCTGAGGTACGTCGATTTTTGTGCGATGTACTTGTTGGTTGCGAAGCGGTAATTCGAGTTCCACCGAATTAAATTTGTCGACTTGGTCGATCTCGGCCTTGATCATCACGTCAATGATGCTGTTATTGGTCGTCAACAACGGACTGAGTGACAAACGATAGCCCTCCTGGACTTCGCCGGTTTCCGGTTCGTAGGGTGGCCATCCCTGCGGTGATTCGCGGACGTTTCGCACGTAGTTGCGGCCGCGAGTTCGCGACAATTTTTCGGTTTGGCCGTTGAAAATCGGCAAATCGACGCCCTGAACTTCGCGAGCATCGGTGCGTTGGCGAAGCATGTTCAGAACGACTGCCGCGTTTTCTTTGCTCAACAACCATGCTTGAACGCCTGGCGAATCAACCGGAACGTGCGTCATCAACATATGAGCACGAGCACGCCAATTGGGATTCCCCACCGTCATCAAACGCAGATGCAGCACTTGCGGCTGGATGTCCCCGGCAATGAACCTATCGACGATCCCCGCCACGACTTGATGGACCTCAGGGGTGTGATAGACCGACAATTCGTCCCGCGTTGCACTCATGAACCCAAACGGCTCGGTGAACCAGACGTCGGTGCCGGTTTCCCGCAAAATCCAGTCGATCACGGCCTGCTCGGGCCGGTCATGCTGCGTCAAATAGCGTGTATAGGCGGTCAAATCGTAAACTCGATGCTCCTGTCCTGCACTTCGCGGCAATTCGCCACCGCCGGTGACTTGGCCGTTGGGTTGCGGTCGCGCCGCAGCCGGTTGGCGACTGGCAGGGTTTTGCTGCAAACTCGGCGGTGTCGCGCCTGCGGGTAACCCCATCCCTTGCGGCGGTGGTGCCTGCGCGTGGGCCACATGCATGTGGCTGAAGGCAACAAGAGTGGCGCAAAACGCCCCAGCAATCAAAATTGGTCGCATCGATTCCATTCCTGGCCGATTTAGGAAACAAGTATTTGTTCCCTGGCTATACGACTTGAGTCGAATTGGTCGCAAGGTTGAAAAAAAGCCAAAATGGCCTGAATCACCTCGTTTTCACTTGGGGGGATACATGTTTGCCGGGGGCGTTTCCCCCAATTCCATCTACTTTGGCAATAGGCTGTGGCAATAGGCTGTGTCCCTACGTCGATATCGCGGACGTTTTGCGGCGATGGGCGACGAAAACCACCCGCTTAGCGTAAAGGTAGAGAGCAACGACCTTACTCCCCCCCCGGGCTAGCAAATCTTTTGTGAATTAAAAATGCTAGCGGTTGTTGTTTCTGTGATCCGGGGATTAGAATTCCCACAAAACTCGTCAACGCTTCGCGCTCCCTTAACACTTCGCGATTACCGGACCATTGTCTTGGAATTTTCAGCACTTACCGAATTAGTTTGTGGTCTCATTGGCGGACTCGGGATTTTTCTGCTGGGCATGAAAAACATGTCCGAGGGAATGCAAGCAGTTGCCGGCAGCAGTCTGCGAAAAATGATCGCGGCGGTAACAAACAACCGAATTTTCGCAACCATCGTCGGTGTCATCGTCACCTGTGTGGTCCAGTCCAGCTCGATCACAACTGTAATGGTGGTGGGGTTTGTCAACAGCGGCGTGATGGAGTTGTCTCAAGCGATTGGCGTGATCATGGGGGCCAATATCGGGACCACGATCACCGGTTGGATCCTGGTGTTGAAGATTGGCAAGTACGGTTTACCGGTTCTCGGTGGCGCCGCATTCGTTTACCTCTTCTCACGCGGCGAGCGGGCCCGGTACTGGGCGATGGCGATCATGGGGGTCGGCATGGTCTTTTTCGGCTTGGAATTGATGAAGGACGCTTGTTCAATCATCAAACAATTGCCTGATTTCGAAGCGTGGTTCAAATCGTTCGAGGCAGACTCTTACATCGGTGTTTTGAAGTGTGCGTTCATCGGCTGTGTCCTGACCACATTGGTTCAGTCGTCGTCGGCAACGCTTGGCATCACGATCTCGTTGGCCTCGCAAGGCATTATCACTTACGAAACCGCTGCGGCTCTCGTGCTTGGCGAGAATATCGGAACCACGATCACGGCGTTTTTAGCCTCGCTCGGAGCGACCACGAACGCGCGGCGAGCTGCCTATTTTCACGTCATTTTCAACATGTTTGGGGTGTTATGGATCACTGCGATTTTCCGCTACTACATCGTGCTGATCAAATGGCTGATGGTTGGCGACGTCGACACTGAACTGATTGTGGATGGTGAGACGACGTTTCCGAATCGAACGGCCGCGATCGCGGCGACGCACACGATATTTAACGTTGCGAATGTTCTGCTGTTCCTATTGTTCGTTCCGCAATTCGTCCGCTTATTGAATTGGATGGTTCCGTCAAAGGATTTCAAAGAGAAGCCTCGTTTGACCGATCTGGACATCCGGCTGCTGGAAACACCGTTGTTGGCAATCGAACAATCGCGTCGCGAGATCGAGCGGATGGCCGATGGCTGTTCCAAGATGCTCGATTGGTTGGCCGAATTGATCCAGCAGGAAAATCCTGACAAAACACTGGCCGATCGCTTGCGAAAACGCGAACAGGTACTCGATTCGATCCAAGACGAAATCGCGGTTTACGTCACCAATCTGCTCTCCAGCAATCTGCCGCACTCGGTCGCCGACGAAGCACGTCGTCAATTGCGAATGGCCGACGAATACGAATCGATTAGCGATTACATCGTCAACCTGGACAAATTTGACCGCAAGTTGCGACGCGATGGGCTGCGATTCTCCGCTGCACAAATCCAAGATTTGGTGCAATTAAATCAGATCGCTGCAGAGTATTTGCGTGAAGTCAACGAGGCCTTCCGCCAGGGTAACGACAACGTGATTTTGAAGACGGATGCGGCGAGTAAGCGGGTGCGAACGAAGATCAAAATGCTCCGAAAATCGCACTTGGAAGAACTCTCCGGCGGCGAAATTCCGCCACTGGTCAGCGTCGCGTACCTTGCGGCACTGAACGCGTTCGCCCGCGTCCGCGATCATTCACAAAACATCGCGGAATCGATCCCCAGCGAATAGAAACGGTAGCGGAAGTCGCGTAGAGTTTCGTCCCCTCAATGTGGGATAGGCTTCCAGCCCAGGGCTGTAAGGGTATGTTGCTAGGTTAATCCTAGCAGCTTC
>NZ_BAABGA010000023.1:0-5191 GCF_039541335.1 Novipirellula rosea
CGACGGCTCGACCGGCGCGTTCAGCTGGACGCCGAGCGAAGCTCAAGGCCCTGGCGTTTACACGTTCAACGTGATCGTCAGCGACGGTGAAGGTGCGGTTGACAGTGAACTGATCGAAGTCACGGTGACGGAAGTCAATCAGGCTCCTGTGTTGGCAACGATCGGTGCTCAAAGTGTTGACGAAGGTGCGACACTGACGTTCACCGCCAGTGCCACCGACAGTGACCTGCCTGCTCAAAGCTTGACCTACAGTCTCTCCGGCAGTGTTCCTGCTGGAGCGGTTATCAACCCGGCAACGGGTGTGTTTAGCTGGACTCCTGGTGAATCCCTTGGCGGCACGACAGCCACGTTCGACGTGGTGGTCAGCGACGGTGTGACGACAGCGAGTGAAACGATCGTGGTCACGATCAACGATCTCAACAGTGCCCCGGTTTTGGCTCCGATCGGTAACAAGACGGCCAACGAAGGCAGCTTGTTAACGTTCACCGCCAGTGCGACCGACAGTGATCTGCCTGCCAACACGCTGACGTTCAGCTTGGCCAACGGCACCGGCGGCAGCGTTCCAGCGGGAGCCTCGATCGATCCGACCACGGGCGTGTTCACTTGGACGCCTGCCGAAGGCCAGACCGGTGCCTTCACGTTCGACGTGGTGGTAACCGATGACGGTAGCGGCACGCTGAGTGATAGTGAAACGATCACGGTCACGGTGGCGACTTGCCTGGTGACATATTAACGTTCAGCCTCAGCGGTGCTCCGGCGGGTGCGACGATCGACGGCTCGACCGGCGCGTTCAGCTGGACGCCGAGCGAAGCTCAAGGCCCTGGCGTTTACGAATTCAATGTGATCGTTAGCGATAGTGAAGGTGTGATCGACAGCGAATTGATTGAGGTGATTGTCACGGAAGCCAACGAGACTCCAGTCTTGGCAGCGATCGGTGCTCAAAGTGTTGACGAAGGTGCGACACTGACGTTCACCGCCAGTGCCACCGACAGTGACCTGCCTGCTCAAAGCTTGACCTACAGTCTCTCCGGCAGTGTTCCTGCTGGAGCGGTTATCAACCCGGCAACGGGTGTGTTTAGCTGGACTCCTGGTGAATCCCTTGGCGGCACGACAGCCACGTTCGACGTGGTGGTCAGCGACGGTGCGACGACAGCGAGTGAAACGATCGTGGTCACGATCAACGATCTCAACAGTGCCCCGGTTTTGGCTCCGATCGGTAACAAGACGGCCAGCGAAGGCAGCTTGTTAACGTTCACCGCCAGTGCGACCGACAGTGATCTGCCTGCCAACGCGTTGACGTTCAGCCTGAGCGGCACAGTTCCCGCCGGTGCGGCGATCGACGGCAGCACGGGCGTGTTCACTTGGACGCCGTCAAGTACGCAGTCAGGATCGTACAGTTTCGACGTGGTGGTGACAGACAACGGCACTGGTTCACTTAGCGATAACGAAACCATTTCAGTGCTTGTTGCGAATGTAAGTGCCCCTCCAGTCGCTGTTGCCGACTCCTACACGACCAATGAAGACACGCCATTGACGGGCAACGTCTTAGATGGAACTGGATCGGCAAGCGTTGCCGACAGTGATCCTGATGGCGATGCACTGACAGCGGTTTTGGTTCCCGGAATGGGGCCGGCTCATGGGACAATCACGTTGGGCAGCAACGGTGCATTCACTTACACGCCTTCAGCGAATTACAACGGCAGCGATAGCTTCACGTACCAAGTCAGTGATGGTAATGGTGGTACGGATACGGCGGTGGTTAGCATCACGGTCATCGCCCAGAACGACGATCCCGTCGCAGTCGCTGACAACATTGTGACTAACCAAGATACGACGGCGAACTTCAATGTGCTCGGTAACGATACCGACGTGGATGGCGATACGCTGACCGTAACGAAGATCGGCGGCACATCGATCTCGATGCCGGGCAACGTTGGAGTTACCGGCGGAACAGTGAACTACAACCCTAACGGTACATTCTCGTTCGTTCCAAATTCCGGCTTCGTCGGAACGACTAATTTCAACTACACCATCAGTGATGGTGTGGGTGGCGAATCTACGGCGACAGTTCAGGTCAGTGTGATCGGTCCAGGAGCCGGTAACGTTCCACCAGTCGCGGTTGATGATTCGTACACGACGGACGAAGACACTCAATTGATCGTACCTGCGGCAACTGGCCTTCTGCTTAACGATTCGGACAGTGATCTGGATACGTTGACGGCGGTGTTGCTAAGCAATCCGACCAAGGGAAGCGTTTCAGTGCTGGCCGACGGTGCGTTCACCTACACCCCGTTTGCAAATCTAAACGGTCCGGACTCGTTCACCTATCGTTTGTCTGACGGACGTGGTGGGAATGCGACGGGAACGGTGAACATCACGATTACCGCGGAAGATGATGCTCCGGTATTGAACGACGCGACGTTCGTCGTCCGCGAGGACAAGGTAGTTGGTAGTGTGGTAGGAACCGTCACCGCGATCGATCCTGAAGGTGGCGTGACGTATTCGATCACCGCCGGCAATGACGACAATCGTTTTGAGATCATTCCGGGGACGGGTGAGATCAAGGTTCTGAATCCTCTGAACTTTGAGACTGCCAACAGTTACGAGTTGACGGTAGAGGCAAGCGATGGGGCACTGAGCGACACCGCAGTGGTGACGATTGTGGTGACGAACGTCAACGACACCCCGATCATGGTCGGCCAGTCATTCGCGGTCACCGAGAACGTGGCCCTCAACACGGTGGTCGGCACCGTCGTCGCCAGCGACGAAGACTTTGGTCAATCGTTGACGTACTCGATCATCGCGGGCAACGAGCTGGATGACTTTGCGATCAATCCAACGACGGGTCAGATCACGACCATCGGCGCGATTGATTACGAAGAGACGGACCCAACGTTTGCGGCCAATCACCGTTATGACTTAACGGTGCGGGTCACCGACAATGGCAATCCAAGCAAGAGCACCGAAGCCACCGTAACAATCAATGTCGGTGACATCACTGATGAATATGGGCCAAGAGTCAAGTCTATAAGAGTTAACTCAACAGCGTGGTCCGATCTTTTCCGTGACTTTGTAGACTACGACGAATCGATTGACCCTTCGTCTGATCCTTTCCTAAGCTATCGTTTCAACGACATGCAATCGCTTGGATATGAGATTCCGAAGGGGGCTAATCAGGCAGTGACACTCCCCTGGATTAACCTCAATCAAATTATTGTTGAATTTGATGAGGATGTCGTTGAATTGTCAAAAGCTGATTTCGAGATAGTGGGGCAAGCCGGTCTCAACAAGGATTTAACGACCGGAACAATTCCAACTATTCTGGATGTAAGCTACAATGCCACGACCCGGTTGGCGACACTCACTTTGAATCAATCGATTCAGCCCGCGTTAGTCGAAATCAAGGTGTTAGCTGACGGTGTCACAGATTCAAATGGAAATAAGCTTGATGGAGAATGGTCCAATGACGTGAGCTTGGGCTTCTCTGGCGATCTCACACCAGGCGGTGACTTCAGCTTCCGCATCAATGTACTACCCGCTGATTTTGACAAGTCGACAGGCCAGTTGATTGACATCAACGACAAGACGGGAATCGAACAGTTAAACTCGTTCCAGCTCGCAGAGTTCGGAAGTATGAGGGTTGCTCAACCAGGGTACACTGAATTTGCTGACGTAAATGGATCCGGAAAGATCGATAATTTTGATGCTACGGCTGCGTCGGTTAGGACTGATTCTCGCCTTTTGTCTCCAGCGAGCAGCGGTTCGCTCTTGCTAGCCTCTGGGTCCGTAACCATGCTAATGATACCACAGCCTTCACTAAGCCAAACTTCTCAAGCACGACCAAGATTAGGATCATCCGAACAAGCCGATCCTTCTTATTCTCTGCAAGAAAGAGTCAATGTCGCATCTTCAGATGCGGCTTTGGAAGAGTTTGATTATCGCAAGGTAGAGACAGATGAATCGACCGATATTGATGCGGAGAACAGTGCTGAAATCTACTCTGAAGCTATTGACTCAATTTTTGCAGAGATCGACCAGCTTTCTTGAGTCAACAGACACAAGATGCGAGATAGCTTGAATTAAAATCCCCGAGGAGGGTGCCACCATTACACCTCCTCGACCATATTAAACTTCTATTCAAAGATGCAGTGATTATGAAAACGATTCTTTCAGCGATGGTTTTAACGATATTTTGCTTTGCACATCATGCTCACGGAGCATTAGTAGTTACTGTCGGGAATGGAACGGGGCGATCAAATCCGATTCAAGTAACCCAGAATGGTTCTGGTGCTATATCTTTTTATATTAGTGCCTCTGACTCAACCGCCGGAGACGATTCATTCAGCCTTTCCGGATATGACATTAGTGTCGACTTCGGTGGAGCAACTGGTACTGGAGATAATATTGGGACACCTGGATCGTTTTCGAATTTCAACGCAGTCGCATTAACCGGCGTTGGCAATTACGGTCCGGACACCAGTGCTAGTTTTAATAATACGACTGCTGCTTTCGCGAACTTATTTGCGCCGCCTGCCAACTTCGATTTCATAGTTGGTGACACAAACGGAGGTGATCCCACAATCGTCGAAGGCGCCGCACCCACTGGCCTGTTTCAACTTACATTCGATGTAGGGAACACACCCATCGGTGTCTATGATGTGATTTTTCGTACCACAACCGCTCAAGGACTGTACACCACCAACAATACTAGTTTTAATACGACTCCTAGCCCTCAACCTGTTATTGCTTTTCAAGGGTCAGTTGCAGTAGTTTCTGCCTCCGCAGTCCCAGAACCAGGCTCCATGCTGGCTTTGGCCGGGGTGTTCGCTGTCGGTGGCGTGCGGCAGTGGCGGAAGAAGAAACGGGGAGCGGCGGAGCCGGCTACTTGTTAACACGAGACTGGTAATTTGACAGTGGCGGAGTAAGCTTGAGATCCTTCACTGCTCCGCCTCCTATTGTCTGAATGCCCTTGCTTCGTTGTGCACCTCGAATCGCTGTGATCGTTCTAAGCTTGGCGGCGATTGCGTCGCGAGCGGATGCGGGGCTGGTGATCGAGGTTGATTTCAGCGGTGATTCCCAGTATCAGGCGGCATTTGACCGCGCGGCAATGACCTGGCAGTCGCTGCTGGTTGGCTACCAGGATGGCTTTATTCTCAACACAAGCCAGGGTAGTTCTGCCACCCACAACCAA
>NZ_BAABGA010000023.1:5253-54396 GCF_039541335.1 Novipirellula rosea
AAGCGCTGGCCCAACCGCTATCGGCGTCGACTCATCCGGCTTTACACTCGCTACCGATGGGTTGATGAGGTTTGATTCTGCCGACATCGGTGGACTCTCCGAAAGCCAGATCGATAGTCTGATTTTGCACGAGATGGCTCACGTGCTGGGGTTTGGAACGCTGTGGACAAGTAACAACGTCTACGTCAACGGATCGGGTGAATTCACTGGCGCTAATGCCACGGCGGCTTGGCAATCGGAGTTTGGACAAGCAGGGACTCCGGATGTCGAACTCGGCGGCGGCTCCGGCACCGCGAACGGCCACTGGAACGAGCCGGACGGTGGCGGAGCATTGTCGGGCATCACCGATGCGATGGGCCGCGACTTGACGTTCGAGCTGATGACCGGATGGCTGAACACAGGTTCGTTCATTAGCGAGATGACGGTGGCTTCGTTTCGGGATATTGGATTTTCGGCGCAGGCGACCTCGGTTCCTGAACCGGCTGCGGCTGGATGGATGTCGGCCGTTACCATGGTGATCGTCGGCGTCAGACGGCGTCAACGACGACTTCGAGCCATGTGATCCGTTGGCTATGCGTCCACCACGACGAGGCGATCGCCTCAAACCCGCGACGAGAACGCTGCGGGGACGGCACCGCACGGAACCAAAAAAAACAACGCAAGTCATTGCGGGTGCACGACTTAAGGCCCCACACAGCACACTTGCACTTTGGCTCTATAGATTGTGTATAATCGGGGGGCGGCGGAGTTGGCGGGTTTGGCTGGCCTCGGCCGTTCCTGCCTTTCCTTCGTGCAAAAGATGGTCGTTGATCGCTCCGCGATCAATTCGCGGTGACGTCTGAAAACGCTTCGATCACCGAGCGAGCAACGACCATGTAGCTGCCAAAACGTGATGATCGCGGAGCGATCAACGTCCATGCCCACCTCTAACGGTTCCTACCTGTGTATCGAATTCCGCTTGCCCTCTTTGTTGGCCTGCTTGTCTGCGGAAGTGCTGTTGCCCAACAGCCCTCTCGCGAACAACTTGATCGGTTTGAAATCCATGTGCGTCCGACACTGACGCGGCACTGCATTGCGTGTCACGGCGAGTCCAAGCAAGAAGGTGGGCTGCGGTTGACGTCGCTCGAGGATTTACTCGAGGGCGGCGATTCGGGGCCAGCCATCGTCATCGGTAACCCCGACGAAAGCTTGCTGATCGAGGCTCTGCGGTACGAGTCGTTCGAAATGCCGCCCGAAGAACCACTCGAAAACGAGCTGATCAGCGGACTGGTGGATTGGATCGCCGATGGCGCCACTTGGCCCGCGGACGTCGTCTTGCAACCGCCGCCGAAAATCAGCGACGAGGACCGTGCTTGGTGGTGTTATCAACCGATCACCGATCCTCAGCCTCCCGCCATCACAGATGATCAGTGGTGCCGTGGCGATCTAGACCGTTTCATTCTGGCACGACTTGAAAACGCGAACATCGGTCCCGCTTTCGAAGCCGATCCTCAGACATTGGTTCGCCGCATCCATTTCGCGATCACGGGACTGCCGCCCGACGCAGCGGCAATCCAAGCAGCCGGCTCGCCCGATTTCGACTACGAGGCGATGGTCGATCAATTGCTGCAGAGCGAGGCGTATGGCGAGAACCAAGCACGGTTTTGGTTGGACCTTGTTCGCTATGCCGATTCGGACGGCTATCGTGCCGATCATGCGCGGCCTGATGCCCATCACTACCGCGACTATGTGATTCGATCGTTCAACGAAGACAAGCCATACGATCGCTTCATCCGCGAGCAATTGGCGGGCGACGAAATTGATCCCGGTAACCGTGACGCCCACGTCGCGACGATGTACATGAGACACTGGATCTATGAACACAACCAACGGGATGTGGAGACGCAGTGGCACGAAATTTTGCATGACATCACCGAAACCACGAGTGATGTTTTCTTGGCACAGGGATTGAAATGTGCTCGCTGCCACGATCACAAATTTGATCCGCTGTTGCAAAAAGACTTCTTTCGCATGAAGGCCTTCTTTGCTGCGTTCCAGCCGGCCGAGGATCATCCAGTCGCTGACGCCGAGACACGCCGCATCTATCAAGAGCAATACGCCAAGTGGGAAGCGGCGACGGCCGAGATTCGCGAACGACTGCGTGAAATCGAGTACCCCGTGGCGATCCAACATGCGACGCGTGAGAAAGCGGACAAATTCATCCCCGAAATTCAGGAGATGATCCACAAACGGCCGCACGAACGAACGCCTTACGAACACCAGATTGCATCGCTGGCCGAGCGGCAATTCGACTTGCTGTACGACAAGTTGTCTGAGTGGTTAAGCGAGGAACAAGAAGCCGAACGGCAACAACTACACAAAAAGCTCGCTGAGTTTGACTCGATCAAACCGGCCCCCCTACCCACGATCGACTTTGTTGGCAGCGATGTCGGCCCGGTCGCGCCGGTGACTTATATCATCGACGACAAAGACAAAACGCCGATCGCGCCTGGCTTTATCACCTTGCTGGACGACAGCGACGCCGAGATTACGCCGCCGCCTGCATCGCTTCGTTCGACCGGCCGCCGCACGGCGCTTGCTGATTGGATCGCCAGTCCCGAGAACCCGCTCACCGCTCGCGTGATCGTCAACCGCATTTGGCAACAACACTTTGGTGTGGGACTGGTGGAAACGTCCAGCGATTTTGGACAATTGGGCGTCCCGCCAACGCATCCGCAGCTCTTGGACTGGCTCGCATCGCGGTTTATCGAAGACGGATGGAGTCTAAAGAAACTGCACCGACGCATCCTGTTGTCGGCAACCTATCGGCAAACATCGCTACGGCCACTCGACGAGAAGCTCGCCGTCACCGACCCCACCAATCAATTGCTGTGGCGGATGAACCCGCGGCGTTTGTCGGGCGAAGAGATCAACGATGCGGTGTTGACCGCCAGCGGGGAATTGAAGTCGAAAAAACGAGCAATCTACAAAACGGTCCGCCGCAATTCGCTCGATCCGCTATTGGCGGCCTTTGACGCGCCGGATCGAATTCGCAGCGTCGGCAAACGGCACCGCACTACGACGTCGCCTCAGGCGTTGCTTTTGAGCAATGGCAGTTGGTCGCACGATCGGGCGGCGGCGATCGCAAAGCGCTTTGCCAATAGCGGTGACGAAGAAATGCTGATCGCCAATGTCTACCAAACGCTATTGAGCCGCCAACCAAGCCTCGACGAAGTCCAGATGGCGCTAGAGTTTCTGGAGCACTACGCCGCCGCCACTCCGGATGAACAGGGGCCAAAAATCGAAACCTTGGTGTCGATGCCGACGACGTCTGGCACCGCGGTGGATCTAAAACCAGGAGGCCCGATCCGCATGAGTTTGGCGACGTCGAAAGAGCTTCCTGATGGTGATTTTACAGTCGAAGCCACTGTGCTGTTGCGATCGCTCTACAAAGACGCCAACGTCCGCACGATCGTCGGTCACTGGAACGGCAGCCCCAAGCGTGCGGGCTGGTCGCTAGGAGTGACATCCGCCAAGAGTGCCTACAAGCCACGCAATTTGATCCTGCAATTGGTGGGCAAAACGGCGGCGGGCGACGAGCTTCATTATGAAGTGGTCGCGTCGAACTTGCGTCCAGAACTCAATAAACCGTATTACGTCGCCGCCAGCGTCAAACTCGGTGACACCTCGGAAAACGGGATCACGTTCTATATGCGAGATCTGTCGGACAAGGATGCCAAGTTACAAGTGGCACATGCGAAACACACGGTCACTCGACAGATTCGTCCCGACAATGATCTGACGATCGGCGATCGTTTTGGCCAACATCAATGGGATGGATTGATCGACAACATCCGCATCGAAGCCAAGGCTCGTGATCTGACGAAAATCGCGCAGGCGGATTCGGCCGAAGGGTTGCCAAGCTATGTGATTGATTGGCAGTTCGAGAACAAAGACAGCATCGGTTTCGATTCGTCGGGTAACAAACATCATGCTTGGGCGAGTATCAAAAATTCGACCGTCACTCCGCCGAATCAACGAGCTCGCGTGGCACTGGTGCACGCGCTGCTGAATTCCAACGAATTTATTTATGTCGACTAACAAGTGACGTAGTGGATCTTGCTAAAGATCCTATGCGATGAAAGATGACGAGAGAGCAGGATCTTTAGCAAGATCCACTACGGGGAATACGAGAGAGATTCATTCAACGTCACGGCCATCCGCAGAGAAACTTGGCGTTTGATGCCTTCGCGTTAAGATCGCGGGGCGATCAACGACAATGAAAAACCAAAAAGGAAACTACCAATGACATCCACCTTTTCGCGACGCGAAATGCTGCTAAACAGCGGGACGGGATTCGGAGCACTCGCGTTGGCGGGAATGCTGCAGGGTGTCGGCTCGGCATCCGAATCCACCGCCGCGCCATCGCCGCTGATGTCCAAGTTGACGCATCACCCGGCGCGGGCCAAGAGCGTGATCTTTTTGTTCATGGAGGGTGGTCCAAGTCACATCGACACGTTTGATCCGAAGCCCGCGATCCAAAAGTTGGCGGGCAAACCGCTGCCCGATTCGTTTGGCCGCGTGATCACGGCAATGGGCGAGTTCGATTCACCGGTGCTCGAGTCAAAACGGAAATGGAAACAGCATGGCGATAGTGGGCTGTGGATTTCGGATTGGTTGCCGCACATGGCAACGCGAGCGGATGACTTGGCGGTGATCCGGTCGTGCTGGACCAACGGGATCAACCATTCCGGTGGCGTCTGCCAGATGAACACAGGAACTCAATTTGCTGGCCGCCCGTCGCTGGGCAGCTGGGTCACCTATGGACTGGGGACACAGAACCAGAATCTACCCGCCTTTGTCGTCATGCAAGACAAGGGAACCGTGGTGAACGGTCCGCGAAACTGGGGCACTGGCTTCATGCCGGCGATCTACCAGGGAACTCAGATGCAGATCGAAGGCACTCCATTCGCCAATTTGGATGTACCCAAACACGTCAATCCGCGACAACAGCGAATCGAACTCGATTACCTTGCCGCAATCAACAGTCGGCATATGCAGACGCGGCGTGACAATAGCGAACTGGAAGCACGCATTCGCAGTTACGAGCTGGGATTTCAGATGCAAAGCCACGCTCCCGAGGCGGTCGATTTGTCGCAAGAGACAGCCGAAACCAAATCGCTGTATGGGATGGACGAAAAAGAAACGTCCGAATTTGGTCGCAACTGTTTACTGGCGCGGCGAATGGTTGAACGTGGTGTTCGATTCATCCAGCTGTACCATGGCGCGGGCAGCAAATGGGATGCACACAGCAACATCGAATCGAACCACACCAAAATGTGCCGTCAGATGGACAAACCAGTAGCCGGTTTATTGACCGATCTAGCGCGTCGCGGGCTACTCGACGAGACCTTAGTCGTGTGGGGCGGCGAATTTGGACGCACGCCGATGAGCGAGCAAGGCAATGGCCGCGATCACAACCCGACCGGATTCACGATGGTGATGGCCGGAGGGGGCGTGAAAGCAGGACAAGCCTTCGGTGCAACGGATGAAGTCGGCTTGCACGCGGTCGAGGACCGAGTGCATGTTCACGACCTGCACAGTACGATTTTGTACTTAATGGGAATCGACCATCGCAAATTGATTTACGTCAACAAAGGCCGCCCGGAACGGATCGATGAGAACGAAGGGCACGTGTACAAGAAAGTCGTGGGGTGAGCCCGATGAACGATCGAACGTGAACACGCGACGCAGCGTTCGGCGTGGATTGCTCGGACGGCCCTCACCCGAGCAATCGCTAAAGGCTCTGCTCGACCTCTCCCAAACAAGTTTGGGAGAGGTGACACGATGCAAATCGTCTCGCCTGCGTTAGTTTTTACGGCGAGGTGACACAACGCGAGCCACCTCTCCCGAGCGCAGCTGGGGAGAGGTCGGACGGGCCCTTTAGGCCTCGTCCGGGTGAGGGTCGACCGCGCACACGCGACGCGGCGTTCGGCGTGGATTGCTCGGACAGCCCTCACCCGAGCAATCGCTAAAGGCTCTGCTCGACCTCTCCCAAACGATGTTTGGGAGAGGTGACATGTAGCAAATCGCCTCGCCTGCGCTAGTTTTGACGGCGAGGTGACACGACGCGAACCACCTCGCCCGAGCGCAGCTCGGGAGAGGTCGGATGGGCCCTTTAGGCCTCGTCCGGATGAGGGCCGACCGCGCACACATGATGCTGCGTGCGACTTGGATTGCTCGGACAGCCCTCACCCGAGCAATCGCTGAAGGCTCTGCTCGACCTCTCCCAAACGATGTTTGGGAGAGGTGACATGCTGCATGCCACCTCTCCCGAGCGCAGCTCGGGAGAGGTCGGACGGGCCCTTTAGGCCTCGTCCGGGTGAGGGCCGACCGCGCACACATGACGCGATGTTCGACGCGGATTGCTCGGACGGCCCTCACCCGAGCAATCGCTCTGCGCTCTGCTCGACCTCTCCCAAACAAGTTTGGGAGAGGTGACATGCTGCAAATCGCCTCGCCTGCGCTAGTGTTTACGGCGAGGTGACACAACGCGAGCCACCTCTCCCGAGCGAAGCTAGGGAGAGGTCGGACGGGCCCTTTAGGCCTCGTCCGGGTGAGGGCCGACCGCGCACACGCGATGCGATGTTCGACGTGAATTGCTCGGACGGCCCTCACCCGAGCAATCGCTCTGCGCTCTGCTCGACCTCTTCCAAACAAGTTTGGGAGAGGTGACATGCTGCAAATCCCCTCGCCTGCGCTAGTTTTGACGGCGAGGTAACATTTCGCGAGCCACCTCTCCCGAGCGCAGCTCGGGAGAGGTCGGACGGGCCCTTTAGGCCTCGTCCGGGTGAGGGCCGACCGCGCACACGCGACGCGGCGTTCGACTTGGATTGCTCGGACGGCCCTCACCCGAGCAATCGCTGAAGGCTCTGCTCGACCTCTCCCAAACGAGTTTGGGAGAGGTGACATGATACAAATCGCCTCGCCTGCGCTAGTTTTTACGGCGAGGTGACATCCCGCGAGCCACCTCTCCCGAGCGCAGCTCGGGAGAGGTCGGACGGGCCCTCCAGGCCTCGTCCGGGTGAGGGCTGACCGCGCACACGCGATCCGATGTTCGACGTGGATTGCTCGGACGGCCCTCACCCGAGCAATCGCTGAAGGCTCTGCTCGACCTCTCCCAAACAAGTTTGGGAGAGGTGACATGATGCAACTCGCCTCTCCCGAGACAATTCGGAGGCAAACCACCTTTTACTTGCAGCTCAAAGTCTCCGTAGCTCAAGGTCATCGTGGCTTTCTTCCACCAAACTCTGGTTCGAGTTGCAAGTGTTTGGCGATTCCGATTGCTACGGCTTCGACATCGGCGAGCACGTCTTCGTTTGAAAAACGCAGCACATCCCAGCCTTTTCTCTCGATATACCGCTGGCGTGAT
Organism: Novipirellula rosea; assembly: GCF_039541335.1. Taxonomy (NCBI): domain Bacteria; kingdom Pseudomonadati; phylum Planctomycetota; class Planctomycetia; order Pirellulales; family Pirellulaceae; genus Novipirellula; species Novipirellula rosea. The sequence continues at coordinate 12,665 of NZ_BAABGA010000023.1, forward strand.
TCGTCCGCTTCGTAGACAGCGTCATGGTAGCCTCCGTCGTTTTCGACAATTTGCTTTCGCTGAATACATGCGAAATCCGTGATGTAGGGTTCGATCGGATGTTGCCGCCGGAATTTCAGCCCGCAAAGTCTCCTGGCTCGAAGCACTCGCCACAACAGTGACTCCGCTTTTGTTTGTCTCGCGCGAAGTTCGCGAGCTTTGACGGTTGTGTTCGGGTTTTCTCGAATCGCCATCACTATTGCCCCTACTCGCCGGTTCGTAACTCCATCCCAGATCATACCGAGCCTTCAATGCGAATGCACATCAAATTGTTGCCGGTAAAGCGAAACAACGGAAGCTCCTTCGCATGTGCGAAGCCGGAGAGGTCAGGTGGCAAGTGATGCTTTCGTCCGGGTGAGGGCCGACCGCGCACACGTGATGCGGCGTTCGACGTGGATTGCTCGGACGGCCCTCACCCGAGCAGTCGCTGAAGGCTCTGCTCGACCTCTTCCAAACAAGTTTGGGAGAGGTGACATAACGCAAATCGCCTCGCCTGCGCTAGTTTTGACGGCGAGGTGACACGACGCGAGCCACCTCGCCCGAGCGCAGCTCGGGAGAGGTCGGACGGGCCCTTTAGGCCTCGTCCGGGTGAGGGCCGACCGCGCACACGCGATGCGGCGTTCGACGCGGATTGCTCGGACGGCCCTCACCCGAGCAATCGCTCTGCGCTCCGCTCGACCTCTCCCAAACAAGTTTGGGAGAGGTGACATGCTGCAAATCGCCTCGCCTGCGCTAGTTTTTACGACGAGCTGACACAATGCGAACCACCTCGCCCGAGCGCAGCTCGGGAGAGGTCGGACGGGCCCTTCAGGCCTCGTCCGGGTGAGGGCCGACCGCGCACACGTGACGCGGCGTTCGCCTTGGATTGCTCGGACGGCCCTCACCCGAGCAGTCGCTGAAGGCTCTGCTCGACCTCTCCCAAACAAGTTTGGGAGAGGTGACATGTAGCAAATCCCCTCGCCTGCGCTAGTTTTTACGACGAGCTGACACGACGCTAGCCACCTCGCCCGAGCGCAGCTGGGGAGAGGTCGGACGGGCCCTTCAGGCCTCGTCCGGGTGAGGGCCGACCGCGCACACGTGATGCGGCGTTCGACTTGGATTGCTCGGACAGCCCTCACCCGAGCAATCGCTCTGCGCTCTGCTCGACCACTCCCAAACGATGTTTGGGAGAGGTGGCATGCGGCTATTTGCTTCCGCGACTTCGGTCCAACTGAATCCCAAGCGGCATCGTTTCCGTTTTGACGCTGAAGTTGACATCGCGTTGTGGGAATGGGATCGAGATGTTTGCCTCGCGGAATGCCTTGATGATCGCGGTGTTGACTTCATGTGTGACTCCGACTCGGCGATCGAGCGTCGCGAGATAAAAACGCACCGCAAAATTCAACGAACTGTCGCCAAACGACTCAAAATTGATTAGCGGAGCGGGGTCATCCATCACGTCAGGATGCTCGCGAACGACGCGTTCCAAAATCTCGCGGACTTGATTGGGATCCGCATCGTATTCGACTCCGACTTCGATCGACAAACGATTGATCACGTTCGAGAGTGACCAATTGAGAATCTTGCCCGTAATCAGATCCTTATTGGGGACCACTAATTCCTTGCGTTCCCAACTGGTCACGGTCGTCGCTCGCATTTGGATGCGTGACACAACCCCCGTGGTTCCGTCGATCGTGACGATGTCTCCGACGCGAACGGGCCGTTCGAGCAAGAGGATGATGCCTGAGACAAAATTCGCCACAATTTCTTGCAGACCAAAACCGAGACCGACCGACGCGGCGGCCAGCAACCAACCAAGCTGTGTCCATGGCACGCTTAGAATATTCAGCACGACAAGAGCGCCAACCACGGTCAACGTGTAACGCAGAATGGTGGTGAGTGCGTACCGAGCACCGCTGTCGAGCGAGGTTTTCCGTAGCACAAAGAGTTCAAGTAAGCCTGGTAAGTTCCGAGCCGAATAGACCAGCACCACAATCACCATGATCGAATACAGCACGTCACGAAGCGTGACGGTTTCAATCTCCATATTGTCGCCAACCGAGACTCGCCAAAGTTCGATGCGATCAAAAATTTCGAACGCTGGCAAAACGTTGCTCCAAATCAACGCAAGCCCGGACAATGCGATCACCGTGGCCATCACATAGACCAATTGCCGCGTTTGCCGATCCAGCTTGGGCAAATCGGCTTTGTCTTCCTCTTGCAATTCGATGCCGATGTCAGCGGGCAGCCCTTCGGCAGCAGTAGCTTGCATTGCTGCCAGCTTTTTCTCTCGCAACTCGCGTGCTTGCCGTCTTGCCACGTCACGGTAGCGGAGACTTAGCCAACGGAACGCGAGTGCCATGACGAGCAGCAACATCACGAGCATTAGGAATGACGTTTGCATCAATCGGCCCAAGTTGAACGCCGTATCGAGAAAACCAGCCAGTGCTAGGCCAGCAAAGACGATGGGGAATCCGGCCAGGACGAGCCAGATCAAACGGCGCCAACGATAGGCTTTGGAATCAGGATTATCGCGGCGAACCTGAGTAAAGATTGGACTCTTGACCGAAAAGATGACGTTATTGAATGCAGCCGTCACCAGAAATAATGCGATCGTGGTCAATCTTGATGCCGTCGCCCGAATTTGTTCATCGGGATGTTCGTAGAGCGCCATCATCAAGAAAATCAGCGTACCGCCCAGTACGGTGTACCAACGCAGATGGAAACGAAGCATTTTGCGAATCGAGTCGTCCCAGCCGAAATGGGCTTGTGCTAAACCTTTGTCGCGACACACCTCTTTGATCAGTTCGCGGGATGCAACAAAGATCGCGGTCACGGCAAACGCATTACCAACGCCGGTGACAAACGGATCGACTCCGAGATTTCCGAGCAGTGCCCAGCCGATAAAGCCAAAAAACGCTGGCCAAATACACGCCAAGACGATCGAAAACAGCAGCGCAGACGCGGTACAGCTAAACGTGGTGTCGGTCCGCAACGCTTCGTCCCCAAACTCGCGTACCCAACGCCGCAAACGAGACCGGTAGAACACCAACGTCAGAACGACGAGCACGCCAATCAACGAACGAAGCGGCCGAGTAAGGAAGCTACGCAGCAATTGATCAAACACATTTTTCCAGTGATCAGCATCGGCTAACCAAGCGGCAGCAGGAGCGATATAACGCAGTTCGGAAACCGAGAAAATGGGAGAGCTACGAATCCAAAATACGTTTTGATCAACGAAGTCGATGTACTCGTCGATGACCGACCGCAATTGCCGTCGCTGCGTATCGGCAGTCAACATCGTATCGAGGATTGAGTTTTGAGCTTGGATGGTTGACGCCAATAACTCCTTGCGTTTCTTCAGCAGGGCCAGTTCGGTATCGCTCTCGGGTGTATCGGCGGGCATCGCCGCGATTTGCTGTTCGACCTTGGCCGCTTCGTCCTCCAGTTCAAATACGCTGATTTGGTGTTCTTGGATCTTTTCTTGCAAATCCGCTCGCGGACGATACTTGGCACTCAGCTCTTCAAAATCTCGCCGTTTGTTTCGCAGCATCAGCCCCAGCGCGTCGGTCAGCCCGACGGCCTCCAGCCGATCTTGTGAAACTTTCAGGGAATTTTTGACCTCGTCATAAGCTTGTTGTACGTCGTTCAAGCGTGTCAGCGCTCGCGCGGACTCACCCACCAATTTTTGGTGTCGCTCGGTGACTTCGATATTACTTTGGGCCAGCGGTTTGAGTTCTTCGGGAACTTGCTGCAAGTCATCGCGTAATCCCTGCATTGTGTCAGCAACCTCACTGCGTTGACGCTGCGTCAGCGCGGACTGCAATGCATCGAGGTCACTGCGAAGTTGCGCAATTTTCCGTTCGGACAACTGACGTTGCAGCGGCAACAGGTCGCTGGTGGCAAGATACGCAGCCTGTTCCTTTTTCAGTTCCTCGATCTTCTTTTGCAAGGCTTGGCGTTTGGAACGTAATTGCGTCATCCTGGCTCGCGTTTGCGGAGCGGGCTCGCCAGCCAAGGCGGGAGCGGCGATTTGTTTTTCGACCTGCTCAAGCTCTTTCTCGGCCGTGCTGATTTCAGCCGGAATTTCCGCAATCCGCTTTTGCCGACGAGCCGGTTCGGCGGTGAGTTTGCCATCGTCGCTGGTCGCATTGCTGAGTGCGAGTTGGTTTTCAGCGATCTGTTGCTTGATTGATTCGACGGTGGAATCGGGATCAAGCGTCCATTTAACCACCTCCTTCGAATCCAACTCGGACTTGATCTGTTTCATGCGTGCGGGAGCATCGGTCGCCAACGATTCAAACTGCTGAATGTTGCTAGCACTCGCGTCGGCCGCACTGAGATTTTGTTTCGCTTGCTGGTACAGCTCTTCGAGCGAAGTTTTTAGCGCCGGATCGAGAGTTTCATTGCCAGCGAGCGAAGCCTGCCCCGCCTCGATTGCGGCCGCATCCACCTTGTCACCGTTGTCCACCGGGTTATCGATCACCGTGGCAACGGGGGCACTCGTTTCGGGGGCCTGCGAAAATACAGCGGACGGCAAAACAAGGGGGATGACGATTGCAAAGATACACAAGCCGATAGGTCTAAGGGGCAATCGATCCGCCACACCGATGAGATAATGGCTGCGGTGGTCCCCACCATTGACTGGAAATAGCATAGAGAAAGAACGAGGGTTGGCGTGTTGAAGAATAGTCGCGAATACAAACTGTCATCGAAACCGAGCAAACGTGCAACCTTGATGCCAAAACGGGCGAAAGAATTGTTGCAGATCCTTCCGCGATCACGCTCGTTGCAGACTGGCCGGTAGGCATCAAGGATGCGAAGAATCGCCAGCGTTACTTCGCGGTGTCGTGCCGCGTTCTGTTAGCGGAGCGTCGCGGCCGGGCTATTGATTTTGTGAGCCGCTCGCGAGTGAGCGGCCGGGTAGCACGCACTACCCCGTGCCTTACGCCCAATGCCGTCTACTTTGGGTAGCGCTCGCGGCACACGCCGTCCGGTTGCAGCGAATAAAACGTTCGAAATTGACCGGGCGGCTTGCGCCGCACCGCTACGAAAACCAATCGTTTCGTGCCAAAGTAGATGGCACTGGGCCCCGCGCCGCGAGCGTTAACGCAGTCGATGGTTCTTGCAAACTAACGCAGCGATTCTTGCTGCAGCGTGTGCCACAACCGAGTGATTTTGTCCGACGCACGACGCAGCAGTGGATCGGTCTTGCGGTTCAATTCCAGCTCGACTCGCAATCCGGCGGGCAGCACCTTTGCCGCATGTTCGTCCAGCCGGATTCGCCCGACGAAATGGGGTTCCAACAATCGGAGGTCATGATCGGAATCGGAGTTCGTCGCGGCGATGGGCGATTGCACACTCAGCGGTCCGCCTTCGAGTGATGACAGCGATGCGACCCCAAGCCGGTCGGTCGCTCGAGGTTCGAGCTTCTCGAAATAGGCTTTCGCATGACGATGATCGTCGTACCGCACCAAGACATCGTTGCCCACGGCAGGACGCGCCTGTTCGATCTGCGATTGGCTGACCACTGCCATGACCTCTTTGTCCTTCGGCAGTGCGACGGTTATCAACAAGTCGCCCTGACGGACAAACTTGCCAACACTCTGCTCGAGTCCTCGAGTCATGACTTGTCCGTCACGCGATGCGGTGATGCGAAGTCCCTCACATTGCTTGGCGATCTGATCGTGTTGTTGTTGGATCGATTTCAAATGTTCTTGCAATACAATCCGTTCGCTCGTTTCCTTCTTGTCAATCGCTTGCCGTATTTTGATTTCGATCTGCTGTTGTTCGATCTGCAGTCGATCACGATGGTTCGTCAACTCGCGATTCTCAATCTCGATCAGCAAATCGCCTCGGAGCACATGGTCTTGATCACGAACGTGAACGTGTCGAACAAAACCATCGACACGGCTGCGAACTCGCGTTTCGGGTGCATACCGGACGACCGCCGCCGCTCGAGACGATGTCGGGATCGGTATCCAGCCAACCACCGCTACAGCCCCGGCCACCAATCCAGTGCCAACGACAGCGGCTCGGCAGAACGAAAAGAAATCGGCTTGCAGCAATTTTGCGGCGTTCTGAGCATGACGTTTTGCCGGACGCAGAAACCACATCCAAATGCCAGACGCCACCAACACAATTCCGGCACCCGAGAACATCGTCGAAGCGGCAAGCATCAAGGTCGTACAGATCGCGATCCGCCAAAGCAGTGCGGCAATTCCATAGACCAACACAAAATGACGACGCCATCCATGCAGCGAACTGCTCGGCGGTGGCGTCCCCACCAAAACTCGGCGAAACCACTGCTCGACAGCCTGCGACGACGCGGAATATAGGTTGGGGATTTCTAACCAATCCGACAAAATATAGTAGCCATCGAAACGCATTAATGCATTCGCGTTAAACAGCACCGTCGAAATTCCCGCAGCAAAGATCAGCCGATGCAGCAAGAAGGCGAGCGACGGAGAATCGACCAAGGACCATGCGATCATGGCGGCCGATGCGATCACAAGTTCGACATACATTCCCGCTGCGGAAACCGCGATCCGCGCCCACTTGCTGTTCAATCGCCAACAACTTGTGACATCCACGTAGGCCAAAGGAGCGAATAGAACGAAGACCACTCCTACCTCGCGTGCATTGGCACCTTGCCGATGGCAGGCGACTGCGTGAGCAAGTTCATGAATGATCTTCAGCGCAACCCAAAACGAAAATAACCAGATCCAATTCGATCGACTCCAAACCTGAGCCGACTGAGTCCAAAAACGGTCCCACTGAAACGCCACGCAAACGCCGCCGCCGAGGATAAGCAAGATCCCCAACACCATCGCGGCCGGAGAAAAAATTGCACGCAGCGATTCAGCGATCGCCGCGATCCAGCGCTGCGATTTCAGCAACGGCACTTTCATCCAAAATGGATTCAGCGATGAAAGCGAGAATCCCGCATCGGTTGCCCGCGATTCCGCATCCCCTTTTTGCAGCGGCGAATCGCCCTCGGCAACGTACCCCAGTTCGTTTTCGAGCAACCAGTACACGATCGATTGAGCTTGTTCGGTGGTCGGTGCTTGGCTGCCCAGCGTTGCAGCGGCGAGCCCGCACGCTTGCGGGACCGTGGTCTTTCCGTCTAACAACGACAAAAAGACGTACTCTTCGTAGCCCACATGAAAGAAGCGATGTAGCGAAGGAATCTCGATGCGATAGGCCGTTTGTCCATGCTGTTGGATCGGCCAGAAACGCAAATCGTCGGCCAGCCGGATCGGTTGCTCGGTCAAGTCAATCGTGTTCGGGTCACGTCGTGACATCAGTTACCACCCGACCATCGAACGTAGTGAAGCGTACAGCCGATGGAACAAAACCCATCCTAGCGGATGGCGATCACTTTTAACCCAGGCATGACCACGCATCCCGGGACGCATCACGTGGTCGGGATCTTGGATTTTGGACTCGGCGATGAAGACGTTTTGGTGGTTCTTCAGTTCCGCTTGCGGATGCACTCGCTCGATTTGGCCATCAACATGGTGCCCCGGCAGCGCGAGCAACGTTACCTGAACCGGCATTCCAGAATCGACATAAGGAAATTCGCGTTCGTCGACCGCGACTTCGACCATCATCTCGCCCAGCGGTGCAATCTCGAATAACGCGTCCCCTTGTTGCAGCGGCGCCCCGACACTTTCGTGATGATCGCCGCTAACGATCACCCCATCGATCGGGCTGCGGATTTCCAAGTTGCCTCGATGATACTGCAAAAGGTCCATCTCAAGAGTCAAACGCTCGGACTCGAGTTCCGCGATTTTACTGGCTGCGAAATCGTGCTGCACCACATGCCGATTCCGCTGTTGTTTGGCGCCGCTTAATTCGGCACGCAGCCCCGCAAGTTTGTATTCAATTTCTCGCGCATCGATACTGGCAACCAATTCCCCTTCGCTCACTCGATCCCCGGGGCGAACGTACGACTTTTCGAGTGGACCATCGATCGGCGAGGCAACGTAGCGTCGTGAAATCGGCTGCAATTCACAATCGCATCGAACATGGTAATGAACGGGAAAACATAGCAACCCGCCGATCACGATCGATGCGTACAATGCCATCCGCCCCCGCAGGCCATTGCCAAGATCAGCGAGGCGTCGCGTGACACGTTCAGCCCGACTAGGCGTACAGCGCTCGATCGATTGCAGTTTACTGAGCACGGGAAAACGCAGGACGTCGAGCAGGCGTGTGGACATTGCGGGATCAACATCATCATCCACCACAAGCAACACGCCGCGAACATCCCCCTCGTCGTCAGTCAAACAGACGCCCGTCAGCCGATCGATCTCGGTTTCGCTAACGAATTGCGATACCGCCATCAGCGCGTGACGATTTGTGTGATCGGTGATCGGCCAATAAGTCCAGTCACCTCGCACCGCAATTTCGTCAATCGCGGCGTTGAGCAGTCGGCCGGAATCCGCTGGCCGTGACGATTCCGACGCAGGGTGATGTCCGACAATCTGCAGCGGGCCTAACTTGGCGTTGTCCGAACCAAGCGGCCGCCAAGCCACATACACACGTGATGCCGAAAGTGTCTCGCTGACCTGCTTCGCGACATCTCCAGCGGCATCATTCAAATTGGATCGCGAATCCAACAGCAACTGCAACTCAATGGCAACGGACAACACACGCAATCGGTCATCGATCAAATCCATCGCGTTAGCATCGTCGGAATCGATCACCGAGCGACGTTCGCGCTGTCGCGTTGTGGAATCGCCAGGGCGCAGCAGTCCCGGATCGCCCAATGGCGACGACGAAACGTACGGCTGGTTCGGCGGTTTACCCGACATCAAGACAAGTCCAGCGAAAAACTAGTGAGCAGAAAAATGAATCGATGGCGACGCGGCAGCGTGACCTACGCGAGGCGTACGGTCGCCGACCAAGCCATTGTTATCGGCGGGGGTATCGGTGTATTGCCAGCGAGCAACGACGCCGCTTTGCAGCTGGCGTTCACGGTTGGGGATGCGGATTTTGATTCGCACCGAACCGCTCTCCGCGTCGGCAACGGGCGAAACATATTCGATCACCGCCGCCGTCGGCACCGCGTTGTGCCCGACCAACAGAGTGACTTGTTGATCGACCGCCATTTGGGCTGCTGCATCGAGTGGAACCGAAAAAACGGCTTTCAGATTGTCAAGTTGAACGATCTGCATGACCACAGGATCGGTAGGCGAAACGAATTCGCCCTGATCCTTTCGGATCTCGACCACCACGCCGGAAATCGGCGATTCGATGCGGCGCTGTTTGATCTGGGCTTTCACACGTTCGTATTCGAGACGTCGCACCTCGAGTTCTTCGTTGATCGATTGCAAACGAGATTTGGCTTGCTGGTACTCGGTTTCACTACGATCAAGTTCTCGTACCGATGCGTTGCCTCGTTCTCGCAGTTCCTTGTAACTGGCCAGTTGTTTTTGGCGACTTTCCAGTTCCAAGGTGGCCCCCAGACGTGAGCCGGTTGCGTCTTTAGCCGACTTCGCCACCTCGAGCGACGCTTTCAGCACCGAGTCGTCGAGTTGAGCCAGCAATTGAGTCGGATAAACCTCGTCCCCTTCGGTGACTCGAATTTCGGCGAGAATGCCTATCTCGGCCGCCGGTACGTCAACGCGTTTATAGGGTTCGGTGAAACTTTCCGCTTCTGCCGCCCGTGAAATCGTTGACGATAGGGTGCACGTTGCCAGCACCGCCAATGAGATGTAGTGGTGAATATTGTTCATTGTCTAAGTTCCATTTTCGACAAAGACGGGCAGCCAACGATGGTCAACCGCTCGCAGCACCGAATATATTATTCAAGTTTTTCCCATAGTGGATCTTGTTACAGATCCGCTGTCTCAGGATCTTTAACAAGATCCACTACGGTGAGTTTGTCGCCGCAACAGGGTTGCGGTTTCGTTATCTTGTTTCAGTAGTCGCAATCGCAGTCCGGCCTCGCGGCGTTGTTGATTGGATTGGGCGGTTTTCAATTGCCGCTGGATCTTGGGTATCGAGTGCAGGTCGCTCGGCTTGGATCGCACCAGCAACCTCGCGATCCACGGCGCATGCAGCCGAATCAAATCATCTTCGGCCGAAAGATAAATCCGGGCCGATCCGGGATCCCCACAACGGGCGCCTCGTCCGATCAGTTGTCGATCGACGCGAGCGAGTCCACTTCGCTGCGTCACGATCACGTGCAACCCGCCGAGTTCACGCGAAATGCGGTCCAGCGAGATGTCAGTCCCGCGTCCCGCCAAATTCGTAGCAACAGTGATCGCCCGCGTTTTCCCGGCCTCTCGAATCACGCTGGCTTCGTCTGCGTCTTGAACTCCGTTTAGAAGTGCGAAGGTCAAACCTCGCTGTTCCAGTGCGTCGGCGACGGACATACTTTCGCTAATCGCCGACGTGCCAATCAACACAGGGCGTCCGAGTTCATGCAGCTGATGTGTCTCCTCGGCAATGGCCTGCCATTTTTCGGCCATTGTTCGGGTAATACAGTCGGGGTGCATGACACGGCGAGTGGCGATCCGCAGCGGAATCGGCTGGACGGCCAAACCATACACCGATGCAAATTCATGCTCGCAACCGCGAGCGGTACCGGTCATCCCGGCAATCGATTCGTAGTAACGAAAAAAGCGTTGCCGTGTGATGCGGGCCAATGACCGAGTTTCCGCGGTGATTGGCAGTCGCTCGGTTGCTTCGGCCGCCTGGTGTAGCCCACCGGACCAGGTACGATCATCAAAAATTCGCCCGGTCGATGCATCCACGATTTTGATCCTTCGGTCGCTGACGACGTAGTCGACATCCCGCCGATAAAATTCTTTGATCCGAATCGCTAGCGTTACGTATTCATGCCAAGGACGAACGAGTTGCGGATGCACCGCCATTTCACGATTCTTGTAGACCGTCTGAAAGCCAGACTCGGTTAAATGCACCACTCGCTGAGATGCATCGACAACGTAATGACAATCGAGTTCAAGCCGTTTCGCAACGACGCAGGCGATCCGGTGCAGCTCCGCATCGGTCGCCTGTTGGCCACTACCGCTGCTGAGAATCAACGGGGAAACGGCATCGTCGATCAACACGTTGTCGATCTCGTCGATGATTGCGGCATGCAGCGGTCGCTGAATTCTTTCGCTTGTGTGCAACCGGTTGCGAATTCGGTTATACAGCGAGTACGAACCATCTCCGAGTGAAATTTGATCACGTAAGTAGTCAAATCCAAATGCATGAGCGGGACCATAGGTGATATCCGCCTGGTAAGCTTGGCGGTTCACCGATGGATCGGCCTGTTCCTTCAAAATCGCGGTCGTCACCCCGAGTCGCGAAAAGACGGAATCGAGTTTTTCTTGATCTCGCTGGGCCAAATACGCATTCGGAGTGATCACGTGGACGCCACGCCCGGTCAGCGATTTCAGATACGCCGGCAGCACTCCGGACAGCGTTTTGCCTTCGCCGGTCTGCATTTCCGCGACCGCATCCGATGCAATCACAAATCCGGCATGCAGTTGGACGTCAAACAGTTCGATCCCGAACGTTTGCCGAATCGATTCGATCACCGCAGCGGCAGCGGACGTAAACAGTTCTTCGCTGGCGGATGCTTGGCGAGCGGCGGGTTGTTGTTGGGCTTGGCGAGACAGTTCCCGGGCAGCCAACCGCAACCGATTGGTATGTGATACCAATGCGTCTACCGGCGTGTTCTTTAGCGCGAGCGAACGCTGTCGTGCTGCCGTAATCTGCTGGCGCACCCAATCCTCCGAGCGAATCCGTCGTGCGGTCACTTCGGCCTGCTTCGCTCGGCTGGTAGGATTCCAAAACGAAGCGATCATGGGCCTGCCTCCGAGTCCCCATGCATTCCGAACCAACTGCCCATCAGCGTATCTTCGTCAAACGAATCGCCGCCATACATTTGATCGGGGGAATCGCGGTCGACATGAGGTTTGGGGGCAGCGTCGTTTGCCTCTCCCGATACATCTTGCGTCGAGAAATGATCGAATCGAAGCAACATCCCCATCGCCTTTCGCAGATTCACCCACGACATGACATAAGCGACCTGGGCGTTAACGTAGGCACGTTCTTCGTCGGCCAGTCGTTCTTGGGCATCCAACAAGTCGTCGATCAACAAGACGGCGGATTCGTTAGGATCAGGCAATAGTTCCCACCGCTGTTGCAGATAATTAACCTCACGCTGCTGTGCCACGATCGATTGTTGTTTGACCATCATTTCGGCAAACGCCGTTTGCGTTTCGCGGGCAGCAATCTCGACTTCGGCAAACGCCACCTCGGTGGTTTGCTGGAACTCGAACATCGCACGCGTCATCTCCAGACGATTGCGATTCAGCCGCGCACGGCTAGCACGGTTACCCGCGGGCAGTTCGAACAAGAATCCAGCCGCGTAGCTGGGGCGTCCATCACTAAATTGATTTTCAAACGCCCTCAGCGAGCTGCGGTTGCCGTCGAGCCCCGCGACGTAGCTGCTGAGAATCAAATCCAATCGCGGCAGCACTTGATTACGCGCTGCGCCGACACGCGCCGAGGTGGATTGGATTTTACGAATCGATTGATTGATATCCGCTCGATGTTCGAGCGCGGTAAAGACCGACTCGCGCAACGACAATTCCACCGGGATCGTGAACGGTTGATCTTGGGGTGTCAGTTCTTGGTGATGTGCGAATCGCAGCTGTTCGCTTCCGGTCAACATACGCAGCCGCGATTGGGCATTACGAATGCGAGCTTCGGCGCGGATCAGATCCGAACGACGACTTGCGACGGCCACGCTTGCTCGCAAAATTTGCCGTTGTTGAGAATCGACTCCCTTTCGCGACAGCAGAATTTGGTGCAGATGGTTTGCCGATTCGAGCAAACGACTGCGTTGCAACCATTCAGCACGTGCTTGAAACAGATCCCAATAAGCGCGGGCCACGTCGACGAGATGGTTTTCCAGATTGGCTCGAACCTCGGCATTGACCTCGCCGACTTCCAAACGAGCCAGCAAAATGCGAGTTTGATTGAAGGTCGTTCCGCGGTCTTTCATCAACGGCTGAGTAAAGCTGAATTCGAGCCGGGTGGTGCCTTGAGGATTCGGCGTCAAAAATGTCGAGTTATTGGCTTGGTATCCCGCCCGCTGCGACATTTCGAATTGACCACCCGACCTCGTTTTTCGGCGAACGCCCGCAGCACCGCTGAGCGTTTCGTCGCGGAATCGATCCGAGTTGTCGCCGGTGGTTAATTTGCTGCCCACCGGGTCGCTGGTGTCGACAAATTTGGATTCGACGAAACTGAGTGAGTCGAATTCGGCATCGGCAATCGTGATTTCCGTACGTTGAATCTGAGGCTCGGTCAAAATCGCTTGGATGTACGGTGAGGACGCCAATGCCATCTCGATCAGCGAATGGATATCCACCGCCATCGTGTCTTCCGCCAATCCGATCGAATGGCTAAGCGGAGTTTCCCACCACATCGGTGCAACCGGATGTACCGGCTGTCCCGCGAAATCGCTAGCAAACTGGTTGGGCACAGTATCCGGCAACAACGTGGCTCGGGCTCGATAGGGATCCAGCGAGCTAACGGCATGGTTTTCGGTAGCACTTTGCAGCGTATCGACACGAAAATCGATCGGATATTGGGCATCGACCGAGGTGCATGTGATTGCAGCGACAAGCAACACCCACGATCGCAATGCAATCGGGGTTAACGAGCGACACCCAATTGCTTGGATGCTCTGTTTTCCAGTCGTTTCGTTGAACATTTTCATACGAGTCTGGTGCACTCGAGTTGCCCGGAAATGAAATTTTTTCTCGTCGATGATCGCTTCGGCCGTCCTGTGTGATGTCCAGTGGAAATCGACGGAATGATCCCACCATCCCTCTAGATCGGCACAACTAGCAGATTGGAAACAGACGGATGCACCGAAAAACGAAGGACTTACCGTGTACGACGTTAATACCTGCGATGACGGAATAATCGTCACACCTTAACTATCCACCCATGTTTATCTTGCCGAGCAATCCCGTCCTAACCGTTAGTCGTCGGGTAGCTTTTTAATGGTCAGTAAGCGTTACAAATCAAAAAGTCTCGACTCTACACGTAACCTCACGAGTAACACCCGATGTCCTTCCGAACTCGCAATTGGTGGCAGCAATCTCTGTTGACGCTGGACCAGTTGACGGTTTGCACACGCAATATCGTGCGAGGACCGGTTTCACGTCGCTCGTGGCAGCGAGGACTGGAACTTTCGCCGCTCGAGCCGCGAATTCTATTTAGTGCCTCGCCGATCGACGCTGCTGCCATGGATGCGGCGGACGATTCCGCAGTGATGGTGGCAGAGGTTGCCCCAACCGAAAGTGAATCCTCGTCACTCGATACGACCTCGCAAAACCAGGCGACTCAAGCCGCGGTCGAGATAGTCGTGGTCGATTCACGCGTCCAGGATCTCCAGCAATTACTGGAAGACCTTGGCCAGTCAGAGCGAAACTTCGAAGTTTTCGTGCTGGACGCACAGCGGGACGGCGTGGACCAGATTAGCGAGATCCTTTCCGGGCGTTCCAACGTTTCGTCGCTTCACATTGTCTCGCACGCCGAAGATTTTGCCGTTCGTTTGGGCAATGTTTGGCTCGGCAGCGAGAACCTCGAAGGGTACGCTGGGCAAATTGCAGGATGGAATTCATCGCTTAACGTCGATGCCGACATTCTGTTTTACGGATGTGACTTGGCATCGGGTGAGAGCGGCCGCACGCTCATCGATTCGGTCAGCACGCTGACGGGGGCCGATGTCGCGGCCAGCGATGACGACACAGGGTATGCCAATTTTGCTGCCGATTGGGACTTGGAATACCGCACCGGAGCAATCGAGTCGGAGGTCGCGTTTAGTTCCGAACTGCAGCAGAATTGGATTGGCAAGCTCTCCACAATCACGGTCAATACGTTTACGGACGAAGTCTCTGCAAACGGTTTCACCTCGTTTCGCGAAGCGATTGCTCTGGCTACAGCCGGGGACACGATTGTTTTGGGGGCAGGGACTTACAATCTGACCATCGACACTCTCGAAATCAGCAAGAATCTAACCATCACCGGAACGGATGCTCGATCGACGATTATCGACGGAAGCGCCCTCGGCAAACGCGTCTTTGAATTACAAGGAACCAGCGTTGTCACGATGTCGTCGATGACGATTCAAGGTGGCAACGAGGGTAGTGGTGGCGGTATCTACGTCAATGATTCAAGCGTGTTGAACCTATCCGACGCGTTACTGCGAAATAACACCAGCGACGATGGAGGGGCGATTCACGTCCACGGAACCGCAAACTTGCAACGGGTACTGCTGTTCGATAACAACGCGTCCGGCAAGGGCGGAGCCATCAATTTCCATGGCGCCGACGGCGGAACGCTAACGAATGTGACAATCAGCGGCAATACTGCTAACAACGATGGCGGTGGCCTGTATACCGACACGAACATCACGATCATCAATTCGACGATCACGATGAACACCGGTGACAAGGGCGGTGGGATCGTTAATAACGGTGCCGTCGTGACGATCAGTAATACGATCATCGCGAATAACACCGGGATCAGCGCCGATCCCGATGTCATGGGTGATTTTTCCAGTGATGGATCCAACTTGATTCAAACGGTCGGTACGGCAACGGGATTTGGTGGCGACATCACGGGGACGAATCCGAATCTCGGGGCGTTGACCAATAATGGCGGTCAAACCGACACGCATGCCATCACCACCAGCAGTGCGGCATACAACGCCGGGACGGCAACCGGCGCCCCCTCGGTTGATCAGCGTGGAGTCGCACGCGATGGATCGATTGATATCGGAGCCTTCGAATACTCCATGCTTGCCAACAACGCACCTGTGTTGGACAGCACCAAGAGCCCAGCGTTAACGGCAATCAATGAGGATGCGGGTGCTCCGTCTGGAGCGGTCGGCACGCTTGTCTCACAACTCGTGGACCTCTCGTCGCCATCGGGACAATTGGACAACGTGACCGACGTGGATGTCAGTCCTTCGTTGGGCATTGCCATCACGGCCGCCGATTCTACCAACGGAACTTGGTGGTATTCGACCGACAATGGTTCGACCTGGACAACACTTGGTGCCGTCTCGGGCGTCAGCGCCAGATTGCTTGCGGCAGACGCAGCAACGCGGTTGTATTTCCAGCCCAACGCCAATTGGAACGGCAGCATTGCCAACGCAATCACGTTCCGTGCTTGGGATCAAACGCAGTACACTGTCGACAGCTTGGCAGACACGTCGGTAAACGGGGGTGCTACGGCATTTTCTGCGGCGACCGACACCGCATCGTTGGTCATCTCTGCAATCAATGATGCTCCTGAAAACAGTCTGCCCGCCACTCAGATCGTCATGGTCGGGCTCGCCAAGACATTTAATGCCGCTAATGGAAATTTGATCTCGATTAGCGATATCGATGCGAATTCGGGATCGCTACAGGTGACGCTTAACGCGACCAAGGGTGTTGTCTCGTTGAGCGGCGTCACGGGCTTGTCGTTTACGGAGGGCGATGGAACCGCCGACATCACAATGACGTTTAGCGGAACGATAGCGGAGATCAACGCGGCGCTTGATGGACTGAGTTTCACCGGCACAGCCAATGGGGCCGGCAGCTTGCAAATCGTGACCAACGACTTGGGCAACACCGGGATTGACGGTGCAAAAAGTGATGACGATACCGTCGCCATCAACATCAATCCATTCCTTACCGTTCTGGATCAATTCAACAGCAATACCTTTAGCGGCAACGACGGCGCCGTGGATTGGAGCAACAGTTGGCAAGAGATCGGCGAGAGCAACGGAGTAAGTGCTGGGAATGTGCAGATTGTCACGAAATTCGGAGCCCAGGGAATTGAATTTTGGCAGAGCAGCAAAGGAGCGATGCGACAAGCGAATTTGACTGGTGCCACGACGGCCACACTCAGCTTTGACTATGCTCGTACTGGACTGGATGATGCCGCCGATTTTATTGTTATCGAAGCCTCTTCAAACGGTGGCGGATCATGGAGCGAACTCGATCGCTTTGCAGGCCCAACGAATGATGGTGCACTGCAGTCGACGAGCTACGACATCAGCAGCTTCATTGCGAGTAACACGCAGATTCGTTTTGTCACCAATGGCATGAATGCCACGGAATCGCTGTTCGTCGATAACGTGCAAATCCAATACAGCGTGGTCGGTCCGGTGGGCGCAGTCGCCGACACCGACCTGGGGGCGAACGAAGTCGATGAAGATGTGGCCAATGGAACCACGGTCGGCGTGACCGCTTTCGCCATCGACCCTAGTGACACCGTGTCCTATTCGCTCGATGACGATGCCGGCGGACGTTTCGAGATCAACAGCACGACCGGAGTGGTGACCGTTTCCAATGGATCGCTATTAAATTATGAGGCCGCGACGTCTCATGATATCACCATTCGTGCCACCAGCAGCGACACATCGACCACCACAGAAACGTTCACGATCAACGTTTTGGCGGTCAATGAAAGCAGTCCCGAGATCACATCCAACGGTGGCGGAGCGACGGCGAGCGTCAATGTCGCCGAAAATCATACTGCGGTGACAACCGTGGTTGCTACGGATGCCGATGCCCCGGCTCAAACACTGACCTATTCAATTAGCGGCGGTGCCGACGCGGCGAAATTCACCATCAATGGCTCAACCGGCGTGCTGAGTTTCATCGCCGCACCTGACTTCGAAACCCCCACCGATGTCGGTGGCGACAATGTGTATGACGTCATTGTCGAAGTAACCGATGGCTCGTTGACCGACAGCCAAGCAATTGCAGTGACGGTCAATGACGCAGTCGAAACCGGATTGCCATCCGACAGCATTCTGATCAGTACCGACCAAAACGTAACCTCCAGTGGGGCTCCGGGATTATCGGCATGGGATGCAGGAGAAGTGATCGAGTTTGGTAGCATCGCCAGCCTGGATCCCGTTGCGGGAACAACCAGTGGTAGTTTTGCGAGCCTGTTTAATCTGACTTCGTTTGCTCAAGACGGCGCAGCCGATATCGAGTCGCTGCACTATGTCACCGAAGACATCACGATCGGAAACACCACCACGTATGATCTGCAAGCCGGGGACGTGCTATTCGCCACACGTGATATCGAAACGCTGATCAGCACCAACACATTGGCGGTCACTCGCAACGACTTGGTCGTCTTTCGGCCCGATGCCACGGGCGATTACAGTTCGGGAACCTTCACGATTTTGCTGAAAGATCCCGTCAGTCTTGGATTTCATGCTGTGACCTTGATAACGCAAGACACCGTCGTCGGCGACGTCACGTTGTCTAAAGGCAGTTTCTTGCTTGCTCATACCGACTCGCTTCAACATCACAAGATCCAGTACTACACGCCCGACAATGTCGGGGCGATTAGCACGACTGGGACGCTGCAGACCTTGATCGACGAAACCTCGATTTTGAGTGGTCAATTGCAGGGATTGGACCTGATTGAAAACAGTGTCACCCTTGGTGGTCATACATTGAACGTGGGCGAGATTCTTGTTTCGGTAAAAGGCGGCGGGACGGTAGGCAGCAATAATCTCGTCGTGACCGGAAATGACATCTTTTCCATCTCGGTAACGACGACCGATCTGGGATCTCCCGCATCCAACTTCATCGCCACGTTGGTGCTGGACGGATCGGATGTCGGATTGGATTCGCTCCCAGAGGAAATCTTTGGTTTTTCGTTGACTTCGCCAACCTTACCTCCAAACCAAGCCCCGGTGATCACCAGTGACGGCGGAGGTGTCAATGCAGCAGTAAATGTGGATGAAAACACATCGACCGTGACCACGGTTGCGGCATCCGACGCGGACTTGCCGACCCAAACGCTCAGCTATTCGATTAGCGGGGGTGATGATGCGGCCAAGTTTACGATCAATAGTGCGACGGGAGTGCTTAGCTTCATCGCGGTTCCCGATTTTGAGTCTCCGACCGACACCGGTGGCAACAACGTCTATGACGTGATTGTCCAAGTCAGCGACGGATCGCTAACCGACACACAAGCGATCGCGGTGACTGTCACGGCGGTGAACGACAACGCTCCGGCAATCACCTCCAATGGTGGCGGTGCGAGTGCCGCGATCAATGTGACTGAAAACACCACCGGGGTGACGACGGTAACAGCGACGGACGCCGATTTGCCCGGCCAAACGCTTACCTACTCAATCAGTGGCTCCGACGCAGCCACATTCACCATCAACAGTTCAAGTGGTGAGTTGAGCTTTATCGCGCCGCCCAATTTCGAGGCTCCGACCGACACCGGCGGCGACAACATCTACAACGTCACCGTTGAAGTCAGCGACGGAACATTCACCGACACCCAGACGCTCGCCGTGACCGTAACCGATGCGAGCGAAAAATTAACCGCATCCAGCGAATTTTTGGTCAATGACGAAACTGGCGATCAACAAGTCACCAGCGCCGAGGACCGTGGCAATCAACGGGCGGTGTCGATGGCCGCCGATGGCAGCTACGTCGTTGTGTGGACCAGTTTGAATCAAGACGGATCGGGCAAAGGCGTTTACGCCCAAAGATTTGACGCAAGCGGAGCGGCGATCACGACTGAGTTTCGCGTCAACGAGACGATCACCAACGATCAACAATGGGCCAGCGTCTCATCCGCGTTCGACGGCACGTTTGTCGTGACTTGGACGAGCAACCAAGGAGCAACCGGGGACGACATTTATTACCGGCGGTTCGCTGCCGATGGCACGGCACTGACCGGCGAGTTAGTCGCAAACACCAGCACATCGGGAACCCAAAAGAATTCGATTATTGGGATGAACACCCACACCGGTGAATTTGTGATCGCGTGGCAGGGCAACGGAACCCAGAGCGGAGAGAGCGATTCGGCCGGAATTTTTGCTCAGCGATTTGATGGTTCTGGATCGGCAGTGGGAACTGAATTTCGCGTCAACTCATCGACCTTCGGTACCCAATACGACGCTGCAATCGCAGTCAACAACAATGGCGATTTCGTGGTCGTTTGGGACGATTCAAATGGAATTCATTTCCAACGCTTTGACGACGACGCTAATGAACAGGGTGGTCAAGTCACCGTGTCGGGCAGCACGTTCGCCGGCAACGCCGCCGTGGCGATGCACAGCGACGGCTCGTTCGTCGTCGTGTGGCGACAATCCGGAGCACTCACCCCGAGCGATGTCTACCTGCAACGCTATAGCAACACCGGATCCACGCTGGGCAGCACGCAGAGCGTCGCCAGTACGGGAAGCTTTGACCAAGTCGATCCATCGATCGCCATGGACGAAAATGGAAAGTTCATCGTCGTTTGGGAAGGCTATGGGTCGCAGTCGGGACAATCCGATTCGTCCGGAGTTTTTGGCCAGAAGTATTTTGCCAATGGTAGCCAGATTGGAAACGAATTCCGAGTCAACGAGAGCACCTCGGGCATTCAGAGCAAGGCTTCGGTTGCGATGCTGGACGTCGATAATTTTGTCGTCGTTTGGAGCGGGGCAGGAGATCAAACGGGTGAAGTCGACACCAATGGCGTCTTCGCTCGCCAATATGGAACCGCAGGTACAAATACCGCTCCCACCGTCACGCTGACCAACAAACTCGCCTCGTTGGCGGAAGATGCCGACACGGGCTCGAGTATCAAGATCTCGGATATCGTGATCGCCGACGATGGCAACGGTACCAATGTGCTTTCGTTGGTGGGTGATGACGCCGCCATGTTTGAGATCGTGGGTGGCAACGAATTGCATTTGAAAGCGGGCGTGACGCTCGACTTTGAAACCAATCCCTCACTCGATGTGACCATCCGTGTGGATGATGCACAGATTGGCGTTACGTTTGAGGATTCCGATTCACTTGCCATCGCAATTACAAATGTCAACGAAGCCCCCACGATCACGCTGACTCCCGTCGTCACGACGATCGCCGAGGATACCGACACCAGTTCCGGCAGTATTAAAGTCGCGGACATTAGCATCACCGATGATGGAACGGGTACCAATGATCTTTCGCTGTCCGGTGATGACGCCGCCATGTTTGAGATCGTCGGTGGTAACGAATTGCACTTGAAAGCGGGCGCGACGCTCGACTTTGAAACCAATCCCTCGCTTGATGTCACCGTGCGTGTCGATGACACCGATCTTGGTGCTACGTTTGAAGATTCCGATTCCCATGCGATTTCGATTACGAATGTCAACGAAGCACCCACGGTCACACTGACTCCTGTCGTCACGACGATGGGCGAGAATACCGACACCAGTTCCGGCAGCATTAAAGTCGCAGACATTGCCATCACCGATGATGGAACGGGTACCAATGACCTTTCGCTGTCCGGTGATGACGCTGCCATGTTTGAGATCGTCGGCGGTAACGAATTGCACTTAAAAGCGGGCGCGACGCTCGACTTTGAAACCAATCCCTCACTTGATGTGACCGTCCGTGTCGATGACGCGGATCTTGGGGTTACGTTTGAAGATTCTGATTCCCACGCCATCTCGATTACGAATATCAACGAAGCCCCCACGGTCACGCTGACTCCCGTCGTCACGACACTGGGCGAAAACGCTGACACCAGTTCCGGCAGCATTAAGGTCGCGGACATTGCCATCACCGATGATGGAACGGGTACCAATGATCTTTCGCTGTCCGGTGATGATGCCGCCATGTTTGAGATCGTCGGTGGTAACGAATTGCACTTGAAAGCGGGCGCGACGCTCGACTTTGAAACCAACCCCTCGCTTGATGTCACCGTGCGTGTCGATGACGCGTCAATCACGGGAAATCCCGATGACTCTGCCGCCTATTCTGTTTCGATCACCAATCAGAACGACGCTCCGACGATCGGCGGAACGGCCAACCAAACGATGAACGACAATGCCACCAAGGCAGTGTTTGACAGCGTCACGATCGCTGATGTGGACGGGGACAATGTGTCGATTACCGTCTCACTTAGTGGCGGCAATGCCAACGGATCCTTTACCACGGCTTCGCTCGTGGCCAGCGGGTTCAGCGACGATGGCGGCGGTGTGTACTCGCGAACGGCTTCCACGGCCGCAGCGGCACAAATCGCAATTCGCCAATTGGTGTTTGATCCGACCGAAAACCAAGCTGCGGTCGGCACCGCGACCTCCACTACGATCACCATTACCGTGGCCGATGCGATCACGGATCATTCAAAAAACATTGTCGTGGACGCCACTTCCATTAACGATGTCGCCACAGGACAACCTGTCATCGCCGGAGTCGCGACGCAGGGACAGACCTTGTCCGCCAACACCAGCGGCATCGCGGATGCGGATGGATTAGGCAGCTTTGTCTATCAATGGACGCGTGACGGCAGCGTGATTGCAGGTGCCACCTCGAGTACGTATACGCTCTCGGCTGCGGATGTCGGCCGTGCGATGCGAGTTTCCGTTAGTTTCACAGACGCCCTCGGATCAGCCGAAGGACCGCTGGTCAGCAACGCGACCACAAACGTCGTGGGCGTCAACACCGCTCCGGTGATGACCAACACGCAGGTCAACGTGGTTTCGGGTCAACGATCGGAATTTGGGTCCGGCGTGTTCCGAAGCAATGCAGTGGACATTGATGGCGATCCATTGACGGCTGTGTTGGTGACGCCACCTGCCAGCGGCAGTTTGACCGTCGACCCGAGCGGCCAATTTGTCTACACGTCGGACTCAGGATTTACCGGAACGGTTAGTTTTCAGTGGAAGGCAAACGATGGCGCCAGCGACAGCAACGTTGCGACGGTGGTGATCAACGTGCTTCCTGCAGCGATTCCTCTACCGCCACCGCCGCTGAGCACCACGCCCGAACCAGATACACGGCCGGAACCCGAAGCGGAAAACAACGACACCGACAAAGATGCGGACAAAGAATCTGATAACGACACCGCCAATGTCAACAACGTCAACTTGGTAGGCATGCAGTCCGAGCAGGTTGAAAAACTAAGTGCTGTCGGCGAGACCAAGAACGTGATTGAATTTTTGCAAACTGACAATGAGGAAACAGACAAGGTTGCCGTATTCGAAGTTCAATCCACCAACCCAATCACGATCGAGGCAGAGGAAGGGACCGATGGGCAGTATCGGTCCGATACGGTGGTGACAAGCCAACTACAGAATTCAAACATGGGATTCGACGAACTGGCGTTTCAGCCGATCTCGGTAGCCGATTACGCCCTGTTGACCCGACCGGGTGAAATGTGGGACCAGCTAGATAACTATCAAAGGCAACTCGATAGCCAGATCCAAGGCGACTTGATCGTCGTGGGAACCGCAGGCGCGGCGGCATCAAGTTTCACCGTCGGGATCGTGGCATGGGCCCTGCGTAGCGGGTTCCTTGTATCAGGGTTATTGGCACATATGCCGGCATGGCGAGCGGTCGACCCCTTGCTGATTATGCAAGGCGTCGGGGGCAGTGACGATGGGGAGTCACTCGAAGAATTGATGGACCGCCGCAACCAAGAGATGGACGAATAAGAAGCACGGGAAAAAACATGAACTTATTACAACGTATACCGATCCGCATCCGAATCTCTTTCGGGCTTGTGGGCTTGATGACGGGCAGTTTGCTGGTCGCCAGCGCCGGGGGATTTTTCCCCAACGAGCAGGAAGAAATCTTGCGTGGACGCGCCAAATTGTGTGAATCGCTTGCGATTAGCGGCACCGCAATGGCTGCGTCCGGACAAGTGGATTCGCTGCATGTTGCGTTAGCATCGATCGTTCAGCGTGACCCTCAAGTGCTATCGATTGGACTGCAGAACACTGAAGGACAAACCGTCGTTTCCGCGGGGGCGCACGAAGAGACATGGGATGCTGATGCGGAAAACGGCATGAATCAAATGCGGGTCCCCATTTTTCGTCATGGCAAACAATGGGGCGAACTACAAGTGGCCTTCGAACCGACCGGCGGACTACTGGGGTTGGATCACTGGGCACCGGCTTGGTTGTTGATCGTTTTGATCCCGGCGTGCTTACTGCAGTTTTCGTTCTTCCTGCGAAAAACACTCGAAAACCTTGATCCGTCTGGGGCGGTACCCACCCATGTCGAAAAGGCGCTTGACACGTTCACCGTGGGATTGTTCCTGTTGAATTCACGCGACCGAATCCTGTTCGCAAATCAACGACTGGCGATCCTACTGGGCTGCACGGCGGACGAACTTGTCGGCAAGCGAACTTCCGAACTTGCTTGGATTCATCCTGACAAAACGGCCGCGACTTTACCGTGGGAAGATGCCAAACAAACCAATGATTCCGTGAACGATCGAATTCTACATTTCGAATTGAACGGTCGTATGTTGACCTTTAGCGTGAATTGCACGCCGATCACGGGACAGGGATTTCTTGCGACGTTTGACGACATCACGTTGATCGAAGAAAACAAGGTCGAATTGGCGAATGCTCGCGATGAAGCCCAAAACGCAAACGAAGCCAAGAGTGCGTTTCTTGCCAACATGAGTCACGAGATTCGAACTCCGCTGAATGCGGTGCTCGGATTCACCGATGTGTTGCGACGCGGATTGGTTACGAATTCGGACGAAGCGATTGGCCATCTGAACATGATCCACAACAGCGGTGAACATCTGCTCGAATTGATCAACGATATTCTTGACCTGTCCAAAATCGAAGCAGGTCGATTGCAGGTCGAAATGATCGACACAAACGTCCAAGAGACAATCACGACCGTGGCGAGTGTGCTTCAAGAACGTGCGGTCGAGAAAAACTTGGAAGTCCACGTTGAATTCAATTCACCGTTGCCTCGTATCATGCAAACCGATCCGACGCGATTGCGTCAAGTCATCACCAACTTGGTAGGCAACGCGATCAAGTTTACGGACGAAGGTGCAGTGAAAATTGTCGTCGATGTGGATACCGAAAACGATTCCGCAGCAATGTTGAAAATCGCAGTGGTCGACAGCGGCATTGGGATGACCCCCGACCAACAAAGCAAGATTTTTCAATCGTTTGTCCAGGCCGACAGCTCGACGACTCGAAAATACGGGGGCACGGGTCTAGGATTGTCGATTAGCCGCCGTTTGACCGAAGCGATGGGAGGTGATCTGAGCGTAGCCAGCGAAGTCAATGTCGGCAGCACGTTCACGATTACGCTTCCGGTCGACCCGCAAGCGATGGAAGACGTGATCACCCCCGAAGAAATCCAGTCACAAGCCAACCAAAGTCATGCCAATGTCTCGGAAAATGGGCTGATCCGCTTGCCCGCCTTGCCGGTTCTGGTGGTCGATGATGGCGAAGCCAACCGACGACTGATCGAATTGGTGCTCGGACGTGCCGGAGCGATCGTGACGACCGCCGAAAATGGTCTCGAAGCGATCCGTTTGCTAAGCGAGTCCGATTATTCGCTCGTTTTGATGGACATGCAGATGCCGGTGCTCGACGGTTACACGGCCACGCGGCGTTTGCGTGAATGCGGGGTGACCACGCCGATCATCGCGTTGACCGGAAACGCGATGAAGGGAGACCGCGAAAAATGTATCGATGCGGGTTGTGACGACTTCTTGACCAAACCGGTCAACATCGACGAACTGCTTAGCCACGCCCAAGCTTACCTTGGCGAGGACGACGCTGTGCATCCTGAAACATCCGCAATGATTGATGGCTCGGAAGCGGCAAATCCACTTCCCACCGAAGAAACATCCGCTGCAACTCCGCTGCTGCCCAACTTGGCATCCGAGGATACATCATTGCGATACGACGGTGCATCTCCGATCCATCCCACGTTGCCGATGAGCGATCCCGATTATCGAGCCATCACGACTGACTTTGTCTCTCGACTCGACAAACGGTTGCAGGCGATGGAGAATGCGATTGCCAGCGACGATTTCGAGACGCTGAAGGCGGAAGCCCACTGGCTAAAAGGATCGGGCGGGACCGTCGGATTAGGCGTATTCACAGAATCCGCGGCGATGTTAGAGCGGGGAGCGGGGCAATTCGAGCGTTCTCAGTTGGAGCAATTGCTCGATGACATTCGCGATCTGCAGCGACGAATCGTGATCCCGGCGGTTGACTGTGCCGATCCGCCGCAAGCACCGCCGAAAATGGCAGTTCCCGAACCTCCGACCACCACCGGCAGCGAACCCGTGGGTGACCCAATCTATTCATCGTTACCACTGGATGATCGCGAGTTCTGCGAAATTATTATCGATTTCGTTGGCCGGCTTGATCCCCAAATTGCCGAGATGCGACGTCTGGTTGCTTCGGGCGCGACACAGGAATTGATTGATTTGGCGCACTGGTTAAAGGGAGCTGGTGGAACCGTGGGTTACAGTGAATTCACCGCGCCAGCGTCCGCGTTGGTTGACGCGGTAAGATCAGGTTCCCAACCGGAATGCGAGAAGTGTGTCGATGCGATTCAATCCATTCGCGAGCGTTTAGTCGTTCCCGTGTTGTAAACACTCGCAGCGCGTCGTTCAAAGTTCGATGGTCGGCATAATCGGAAAGATCGTTCCATTTAACCTGATCCAACGATGATTCCAATGCGACCGTGGCTGCATTGCCGAGACGTGCTTAGGTGTGAGCCATGCTATAGGAGCTGAAATCTTCTTAACGCATTGTGACGCCGGCCATGATTAGCTCAATCGCTTCCTCGCCCACGCCTTCGAACCTGTTCCCTAGCGCCGCGGTCCCGCTCGGATCCCATGTGGCTGCAAAGTCTGCTGCGCACTTGTCGGGCAAGATCATGATCGTTGACGACGAGATCGCGAATGTCTTGGTCGCTAAAAAGCATCTCGAGCAAGCCGGTTACAGTTCGTTCGAAATGACAACCGATTCCTCGGTCGCACTGAATCTGATTTGTGCAAACCGTCCCGATGTCGTGCTGCTTGACATCAACATGCCCGAAGTTGATGGGATCACGATCCTTCGCCAGCTTCGAGAACGGGCCGAGTTTCGTCACTTGCCAGTATTGATTCTGACGGCGAACAGTGAAGCCGAAGTGAAGCTCAAATGTTTAGATCTAGGCGCGACTGACTTTCTGGTCAAACCGGTGGATCCAATGGAACTCGCACCTCGTGTGCGAAACGCACTGCTGACGAAATCGTTCCAAGACCAGTTACAGAAACATGCGTCGCAGTTGGAGGAAAAAGTTCAGCAGCGTACCCAAGATCTCGAGCGGTCACGCCGCGAAGTGATCTATTGTTTGGCGCGTGCGGCAGAGCTGCGAGATAACGATACTGGAAACCATGTGATTCGGGTGGGGCGATTTGCGGGGCTGATCGCAGACCAACTCGATTTACCCAATTGGTATGTCGAAGACGTCGAGCTCGCGGCCCAGCTACATGACGTCGGTAAGATTGCGGTTCCCGACGCCATTTTGCTTAAACCGGGACGGATCGAACCCGAAGAATTTGAACTGATCAAAAACCATCTTCGCAAAGATGGCCCGAGCATCGAGCCGCACTGCGGTGATGATGTCCAAACGATGCGAAAGCACGTTGAAATAGGCTCGAAAATGTTGCAGGACGGCAGTTCGCTGATGCGATTGGCCGCCAGCATCGCGATGACACACCACGAGAATTTTGATGGCAGCGGCTATCCGATGGGATTGGCCGGTGAAGCGATTCCCTTGGAAGGACGGATCACCGCAGTCGCCGACGCTTACGACGCGTTGGCATCCGACCGATCGTACAAACAGGCGTTACCACGAGCGACCTGTTTCGAGATTCTAGAGCAACAGCGTGGCAAACACTTTGATCCCGCGGTGCTGGACGCCTTCTTTCGCGCCTCGCGAGATATCGTGCAAGTGCAAGTCGAATTCATGGACTTCTGCACCCCCACACCTGCTTAGGCACGCTGCTCTGTGGTGACTTCACCTTGACCCCGATGCATTCGGCTGTGTGATTTTAGCGTCTTAGAAGCCACCTCGCCCGAGCGCAGCTGGGGAGAGGTCGGACGGGCCCTTAAGGCCTCGTCCGGGTGAGGGCCGTGGTGCGCACACTTGATGCGGCGTACGACGCGGATTGCGCGGACGGCCCTCACCCGAGCAGTCGCTAAAGGCTCTGCTCGACCTCTCCCAAACAAGTTTGGGAGAGGTGACATACCGCAAGTCACCTCTCCCAGCGAAGCTAGGGAGAGGTCGGACGGGCCCTTTAGGCCTCGTCCGGGTGAGGGCCGTGGTGCGCACACTTGATGCAGCGTACGGCGTGGATTGCTCGGACGGCCCTCACCCGAGCAATCGCTAAAGGCTCTGCTCGACCTCTCCCAAACTTTGTTTGGGAGAGGTGACACAACGCAAGCCACCTCTCCCGAGCGAAGCTGGGGAGGGGGCGGACGGGCCCTTTAGGCCTCGTCTGGGTGAGGGCCGTGGTGCGCACACTTGATGCAGCGTACGGCGCGGATTGCGCGGACGGCCCTCACCCGAGCAATCGCCCTGCGCTCTGCTCGACCTCTCCCAAACAAGTTTGGGAGAGGTGACATACCGCAAGTCACCTCTCCCAGCGAAGCTGGGAGAGGTCGAACGGGCCCTTTAGGCCTCGTTCGGGTGAGGGCCGACCGCGCACACTTGATGCAGCGTACGACGCGGATTGCGCGGACGGCCCTCACCCGAGCAATCGCTCTGCGCTCTGCTCGACCTCTCCCAAACAAAGTTTGGGAGAGGTGATTTGCTCTGCCGACGGCACTTATTGCCGCCCGAACCTAACTGAAGTTAGGTGTTGGTGGGCGGTAGTCGGATAACTTGATCGTTTTGAACCAATCGATCGTATGCTTCAGGCCTTCGGCCAATGGCACCTTCGGTTCCCAACCCAGTTGTTCTTTTGCCAAGCTGATATCGGGACGGCGACGCGTGGGATCATCCGATGGCAGTGGACGCGTGACCAACTTGCTTTTTGATCCGACCAACGACATCACATTTTCAGCCAGTTCGCGGATCGTAAACTCATCGGGGTTTCCGATGTTGACCGGCCCGGTGAAATTGTCTTTGTTCATCATCGCAATGATGACGTCGACGAGATCATCGCGGTAACAGAACGATCGCGTCTGAGATCCTTCGCCAAAGATCGTGATGTCTTCGCCGCTGAGTGCTTGGCGAATGAAATTGGAAACCACGCGTCCATCATAGGGATGCATGCGAGGTCCGTAGGTATTGAAAATACGGACGATCCGCACGTCGACATTATTGCTGCGGTGATAATCCATAAACAACGTTTCCGCAGCTCGTTTGCCTTCGTCGTAACAGGCGCGGATACCGATCGGATTGACGCTACCGCGGTAGCTCTCGGTTTGCGGATGAACTTCGGGATCGCCGTAGACCTCGCTGGTACTGGCTTGCAAGATCCGTGCGCCACATCGCTTGGCAACGCCCAACATGTTGATCGCCCCCAACACGCTGGTTTTCATGGTTTTGATCGGGTTGTATTGGTAGTGACCCGGCGCCGCAGGGCAGGCCATGTTGTAGATCTGGTCGACCTCCAGAAAGATTGGCAGCGTGATGTCGTGTCGAATCAGTTCAAAGTTGGGTCGACCCAACAAATGAGAAACGTTTGATTTTTGGCTCGTGAAAAAGTTATCGAGGCAAATGACGTCGTGTCCGTCGTTAACCAATCGTTCGCAGAGGTGCGAACCGAGGAAGCCGGCGCCCCCGGTGACAAGAATTCGTTGAATCATGCTAATTACGCTTTGAAAGTGAACGGGTAGTCGTTGCCCAAGCCTAACTTATTTGCCGAGCAATGGGCGAGCCCAGGTTTTAAAAGAAGCGGCTACAACAGCAGATTGTCGATCAGCCGTGTTGGACCGACAAAAGCAGCGATCAAAGCGACTGCGGGACCGTCTATTTGACGGATCGGAGCCAGCGAATCGGCGTCCACGATCGTGGCGTAGTCAATTTTGTCCACCGATTCTGCCGCGTCACCATCGCCTAGCAATTCCCGGTGCATCTGGTGCTGTAACGTCTCGACGTCCCTCTCGCCCGCTTGCACCCGCCGCTGCGTGTTTTGCAATGTCCTGGAAATCTGCAAGGCAATTTGCCGCTGCTCGGGATCGAGATAGCGGTTGCGACTGCTAAGCGCCAACCCATCGGGTTCACGGACGGTGTCACAAGCGACCACATCGATGCCGACATTCAAGTCACGCACCATCGCCTCGATGACTTTTAATTGTTGATAATCCTTGCGTCCAAAGAACGCATGCGTGGCTGGCAAAATTTGGAACAACTTCATCACAATCGTGGTAACGCCGCGGAAATGATCGGGACGAAACTCGCCTTCTAACGGCGCAGCCACAGCGGGCGGTTGGACATAGGTGCTGAATCCCGGCGGGTAGATCATAGAACTTTCGGGAACAAAAACCGCCGCGGCTCCCTGCGACTGCAACAGCTCGCAATCTTGTTCGAGTGTTCGCGGATACTTTTGCAAATCTTCATGAGGTGCGAACTGAGTCGGATTCACAAAGATCGTGGCGATCGTGACGTCGCAATGTTTCTGTGACTCGGCGACTAAAGACAAATGTCCCTGATGCAACGCGCCCATCGTGGGAACGATGCCAACACGCTGGCCTTTACCGCGCGCGGAAAGCACATATTCGCGTGCTGCTTCGGGAGTGGAGAGTCGATCCATGTTGCGAGTGCTTTGTCCAGATTTGTTTTTAGCGGTAGCGGAACTCGTGCATGAGTTTCGTTAGAGAAGGGAGAACGGCCGAAAGTCTTGACGACTTCCGCTGCGGTCAACCCCTCATTTTCAACTTGGACAATGCATTAGAACGGCGTCGAAGTCGCTTCTTCGAGCACCTTTTCGCTAACGTAAATCGGCAGCGCCGGAGTGAACGTCACCGCCACCGCGATCGCGTCGCTTGGCCGCGAATCGATCGTGATCACTTCGCCATCCTGTTTGCGAAGGTTTAGCTGGGCAAAATAGGTGTGATCATTTAAATCGGTGATCACGACACTTTCGATCTTCGCGCCCAACGAATCAGCGACACGCACAATCAAATCATGCGTCAAGGGACGTGGCGGATGATACTCTTCCTTCACACGGCGATCGATGTTCGTCGCCTCGAAGATGCCGATCAGAATCGGGAACTCGCGATCTCCATCTTCTTCCTGAAGATAGATCACTTGGTTTTCAGTGAGTTCGGAAATGATAATCCGAGCGAGCTGCATTTTGACAGGCATGGGTAAACACACAGGAACGAAGAGTGTCGAAGTTGAAAAGGAAAAGGGGGCCCACGGGTTTCCATCAACCCATCGGCCGATGCGAACCCCATCCCAAAAATATCATGGCGTTCGCGAGCTTCCTATCCACACGCAATATACCTTGGCAATGCCACGGCGTGTTACCGTGCCGAAAGGCGAATTCGTGAAGATTTTTGACTCGGCCGGTCGATCCCCTGCACCCCCAAATTGATGCAAATGACAACATTCACGTGTTGTCACTACGCTTGCCAGAGCGTGAGATGTCGGCGTCCTCTAGGATTCACCACCTTACAGGCGAAGGTCGCTACGAGAAATTGCTTCACCACGTTGCCCAAATCGGGCGGTTAGAGAACGCTTTCCAGCGAAGAAAGTGCCAGCGGTTCTTTGGTCGCGAAGGGTTCGCCGTAGCGGCGATTGATCAGTCGGCCCCAATTCGACGCCTCGTCACGAAGCCGATCCAAGATCGTCGGCGGCTGCGTGTCTCGGCCCGTAATAAATTGGCTCTCGTAAGCCGAGATCGAAGCGAGTTTCGCGTCCCAGTGGTCGCTGATATCGACAATCCAGCTGGGCTGAATCGCCAATCGCAGGTGGATACAGTAGTAATAGAAGACACGCTCAGGGTGAAACGGCTCGCCTGGCATGTCGGTTTTGCTCAATTTGGCCCAAAACCGAGCCGCTTCGATCAAGTCGGTGGCGGCAACATGATCGGGGTGAGCATCCTGCCAATAGGGAGCAAACACCCATTTCGGTCGCAGTACACGAAAGTAGCTGGCGACCACTTCGCGAGTTTCCAGGGTGTGCAAAAGCCTACGATTTTCCAGCCCCGCGTTGCCTCGCCACGTTAACTTCAACGCTTCGGACGCACGGTTCGTTTCGCTTCGACGCAGCGATTCACTGCCATGCGGCGTCGGCTCGCCCGTCGTCAAATCCAAGACACCGACACGCCATCCCAGCGAAATCATCTTCGCAATCGTCCCTCCCATGCCTAGTTCGGCATCATCGGGATGGGGAGCGACGACCAACATATCCAATGGATCGGTGGGTCCGAGGTCTGCGGGAGCTTCCGTCAGGACGACCGTCATCGTTTTTACACTGGGGTTTTGAGAAGTGTTTTTTTTGAGAACGGGGGTGTGAAGGAGCGTTAGAAAACGACCATCACGGCGTCCCGATCACAGTCACGCAAGCTCTGTCAGGCAAGCTCTGTCAGGCAAGCTCTGTCAGGCAACGCGCATGCAAAAACGACCGGAATGGATCCGGTCGTTCTTTTGGGTGATCGTGGCAGCGCAATGAATGGCGAGGACGCCAGAGCGCGTTTAGCGACGAGCCTTTTTGACCTTGGCACCGCCTTGGCGGACCTTGAATTTAGGATTGCTTTTGCAAATCACATAGATTCGGCCGCGGCGTTTGACCACTTGGCAATCGGGGTGGCGGTACTTCAGGGCGCCGATACTGCTGACAACTTTCATCGGATCGATCTCGTCGGACGTTCGTTTATTTTTTACAGTTCACGCTGCACAGCAGGGTGCTGGAGCGATTTTTCTACATTAGCGAGGGCGGAGTATAGCGTTTTCTATATTTCCTTCAACGGCAAACAGCGCGGATCCCAAGACGACAAGCCAGGTTCTTTTTACTATCCTCTTGTCTGCTGCCGCTGGAATCGACAATTCACCGCCGTTTCGCAGCCGCATTCTCGCGTTTCAGCTCCAAATTCCGTCCTGCCAACCAAGTCCCTGGGAACTCGAAATCCATGTCCAAAATCGCCTACTTTGACTGTCTCAGCGGAATCAGCGGCGACATGACGCTCGGAGCTCTCATCGATATCGGTGCCCAAACCGGCGAACTTGACGCAAACACGATCGAAACTGCCGTCCGCTCGATGGGACTTGGCGAAATCACGATTCAGGCCCAAACGGTCAAAAAACATGGCTTTCGAGCGATCAAAGTCGACATCGCCCATCCCCCCGAGCATGCCCATCGGCATTTGCACCACATCACCGAAATGATTGATCGCGCCGATGCGATCACTCCCGCAGCAAAGCAACTGGCGCACAAAATTTTCCTGGAACTGGCCAAAGCCGAAGCAAAAGTGCATGGTTCGACGATCGAAAAGGTTCATTTTCACGAGGTTGGCGCAATCGATTCGATCGCCGACATCGTGGGCACCGCCGTGGCGGTGACGACGCTGGGGATTGAATCGATCGAGGCTTCGGCGGTCCCCACCGGGTCCGGGACGATCACGATCGCCCATGGCCGCGTCGCCATTCCCGCTCCCGCGACCGCCGAACTTTTGAAGGGAATTCCGATCGCCAGCTCGGATGTGCAGGCCGAATTGACGACCCCGACCGGAGCGGCGATCCTGAAAGCGACCGCATCGCGATTTGGCTCGATCCCCTCGATGAGTACGATTGCCGTCGGCTACGGCGCCGGCAGCAAAGACCTAGAGACCCAGGCCAACATTTTGAAAGTCATGCTCGGCGAGCGCTGTGGCGGGGCGGAGCCATCACCGGAGGCCGCACGTGACTATCCGCTGGAAACCGATCAAGTCGTCGTGCTGGAAACCAACATCGACGACGCGTCGCCTCAGTCGTTGGCTTTTTGTGCCGAACGGTTGCTTGATGCCGGGGCGCTGGACGTGTTCCAAACGCCCTGTGTGATGAAGAAAGGACGTTTGGGCGTCGTTTTGACGACCCTGTGTGACGCCGAACATGTCGCACAACTCGAGTCGATCTTGTTCACCCACACCTCCTCGATCGGGATCCGCCGGCACACGTCAAATCGCCGCAAATTGGTCCGTCGTAGCGAAACCGTCTCGACCGATTTTGGCCCCCTGCGTGGCAAAGTGGTCGTCGTTCCCGGCGGCGCCGAGCGGTTTGCGATCGAAGACGACGACGCCGTGGCGATGGCGAAACAGCACTCGGTCGACGTCGCTCAGGTTCGAGCCGCAGCCCAGTCGGCTTGGCAAAATCGCAATTCCTAAACGAGCACCACAGCGGATGCAGCGGATGCATTCGCCACACCGCAAATCGAGCTGTCACGGGTGGCGTTTGAAGCGGTGCGGCGCAAGACGCCCGGTCTAATTCGAACGTTTTACTCGCTGCAACCGGACGGCTTGCGCCGTGCCGCTACCAAAGTAGATGGCATTGGGCCGCCGCTCCCCCCTCCCAACAGAGACGCCCTCACCACCCGCAATGACGTGGGATGCTCGCTGATTCGCTTTTGCATACCGCACATCGGGTGTATTTGTGAGTACAACGGGCCCCCAAACGCTATTCTTGATCAAGAGCAGCAGGAAGATGCAGACGTTGGCCATCCTGCAATTAAACTAAGGGTGATGGTCGGTTGGATCCCCTTGTTTCGCTTATACTAAAAGAGGAACAAGCCTCTTATGTAAGCGACACCGACCTCTCGCGGCATCTTCATCATCCGGCTCGATTCCGCTCTTTCATGTCAGTTAATTGAAACGTAGGGAACGCGATTTCCATGGCGTCTGTCACCGATCCAAATCAACTTCATCCTTCTGACCCGCTCATCCCCAACGCGATGGTCGAGGACGATGTGTATGAGGAGCCGAATTCGAGACGGCGATTTTTGATCTTCAACGCCATGCCCGCTTGGGCTGTCAGCACGTTTGTTCACGTCATCATTTTGTTGGTCCTTGGATTGGTTTCGATTGCCGATCCGGTCAAGATCGTCAACGTATTGTCGGCGTCAGCCACCGCCGAAGAGGGTCCGGAAATGGAGGAGTTTGCGATCGAGCAGCTCGATCCGGGCGAGGTGGCTGAAATGGAAGAGATCACCGAAACAACCGTCGACACCAGCGAACAAATCGAGATGCCTGAGCCGACGACGTCGGTCGAGTCGATCGAAATTGCCGAAGTGGCGATCGACATGGGCGAGATGGCATCGGATATGGCTCCCGCCGCGACGTCGCTGCAAACGTTGTCGTCCGTTTCGGGCGCCCCGATGAGCAGCCGCAGCGCGGATATGAAAAAGAAACTGCTGCGTGATTACGGAGGCAGTGCCAGTAGCGAAGCGGCCGTCACGGAAGCGCTGAAATGGTTCTCACGCCACCAATTTCCCAACGGTGGTTGGTCGTTCCAGCACAACGTCGCTTGTAACAACCGCTGTGGTGATCCCGGCGAACCGAAACGTGCCGGTGCGGTCAATGCCGCCACCGCGATGGCGTTATTGCCGTTCATGGGCGCTGGCCAAACCCACAAATCAGGCGACTTTCGCGAGAACGTCTATCGCGGACTCAAGTTCCTGATCAGCAACGGAAAACTCGGTAAGAAAAACGGCATGCCCGTGCTCGATTTGACCGAGAGTGCGGGCAACGGAATGTATTCGCACGGCTTGGCGTCGATTGCGTTGTGTGAAGCTTACGCGATGACCGGCGACCCCGAATTGGCGATGCCAGCCCAAGCGTCAATCAATTTCATCGTCTACGCCCAATGTCGCGATGGAGGTTGGCGTTATCGACCGCAACAACCCGATGGCGGTGACACGTCGGTGGTGGGTTGGCAAGTGATGGCGCTGAAGAGTGCTCACATGGGGCACTTGCTCGTGCCGCCTACCACCGTGCAAGGTTCGGTTTTGTTTTTGGACAAGGTCCAATCCAATAACGGGGCCACCTACGGCTACGCCAGCCCCTCGGCCAAAGTTCGACCGGCCTGTACCGCGGTCGGTGTGTTGTGCCGAATGTACACCGGGTGGTCAAAGACCGATCCACGAATCGTCGCAGGCGTGAAAGAAGTCGCCAAGATTGGATTCCGCAAAGACCAGATCTACTACGATTACTACGCCGCCCAAGTGCTGCGTCAATTTGGGGGTGCGGAATGGGACAAGTTCAACAACGAAATGCGTGATTGGTTAGTCGAAACTCAATCGCAAGACGGCGGAGCGAAGGGCAGTTGGCATTTCCCCAAAGGGGGCCACGGTCCCAAAGATGGCGGCCGATTGGCTTCCACATCATTCGCAACGATGATGTTGGAAGTCTATTACCGCCACATGCCGCTGTACGCCGACAACGCCGCCGAAGACGACTTCCCTCTGTAAGTCGTTTTCCCGGCTTCACCCCGTCGCGATCCAGGTAGCGAAACTCGCCAACAGTTTCGTCGCGGCCTTTGATAGTGACGCGGCGGGGTGCCACCCAGTCGAGCTAGCACGTTTTTTCGCGTCCGCGGCTGTAATCGCGACGTTTTTTGTCTTAGCTGCGGAGCAGCGGTAGCATGAAGCCTGAGAGCGCTGTCGCTGCTCCGCAGCTTTTCGGCCGTGCGTCTCGCTAACGGACCTCGGGCTTGCGCCCGAGGCTTTATGCTGTCGCCGCGTCCGCGGCTGGGATGACACCGTTTTTTGCCTTAGCTGCGGAGCAGCGGTAGCATAAAGCCTGAGGGCGCTGTCGCTGCTCCGCAGCTTTTCGGCCGTGCGTCTTGCTAACGGACCTCGGGCTTGCGCCCGAGGCTTTATGCTGTCGCCGCGTCCGCGGCTGGGATGACATCGTTTTTTGCCTTAGCTGCGGAGCAGCGGTAGCATAAAGCCTGAGGCGTCAGCCTCAGGTGAAACAGCAACCTTCCGACGCAAAGCCGCGGATGCGGCGACAGCAAAAAAAATTGTCATGTCAAACACGCATACAAATTTACTGTTTCATATCGTGTACAGCACGAAATATCGACGCAATCTCATTCGGGCGGACAAGTCTCCTCGAATCTACGAGTACATCGGCGGTGTGATCCGGGAACAGAAGGGGGTATTGATCGAGATTGGCGGCATCTCCGATCACGTCCACATTTTGGCAAGACTTAGCCCCACACTTGCAATCTCGGATGTGCTGCGAATCACGAAGGCCAATTCGTCAAAGTGGATCAATGAAACATTCCAGCCAAATTTTCCCTTCGCTTGGCAACGGGGGTTCGGAGCGTTCAGCGTCAGCGCGTCGAATGTCAAACAAGTGCGAAACTATATCCAGAATCAAGAGCAGCATCACAAACGGATGTCGTTTCGAGACGAATACCGTCAATTGTTGATACGCCACGAAATTACGTTTGATGAGAAGTATCTATTCGAGGAAGAACAGATTGGTTGAGGTTCGATAGTGCAGACAAGGCCAATCAGTCTTAGCTGAGATCGCTGTCGCTGCTCCCCAGCTTTTTGCGAGGGTATCGCTAACGGACCTCGGGCTTACGCCCGAGGCTTTATGCTGTCGCCGCGTCCGCGGCTGTAATCGCGACGTTTTTGTCTTAGCTGCAGAGCAGCGGTGGCATAAAGCCTGAGGCGTTAGAAGTTACCTCTCCCAGCGAAGCTGGGAGAGGTAACAGAAAAGCTCGCTGGCGACGCGGCATCTGCGGCTCTGACACCTACGAAAAAACGCCCCTTCCGTCGCCGGAGGGGGCGTTGCTAACGTTTCAGTCTTGTCGTGGTGCGTCTAGCGGTTCCACCACCAACGATCATTGGCCGAGGCCAAAGATTCCGTTCGTTTCGTTGCCACGGCGGCGTCGACGGTTTGCTTTTCAACCACCGAGAACGCGTCGATGTCGACGCCTCCCGATGCCGTCACGACCCAACCACTGCGGCCTCGCACAAAACTGCACTGAGGGTTCAACGCTTTGGGGATCGCGTAGGAGGTCAGCTCGACCGCTTCGTTCTCTTGCTTTAGCAGCGACAGATCGATGCCAGCTTTTTGATCGAGCCGTTCTTGGCTGATCAATGTGGCCGCGATGGTCATATCCATGATGTTTTGCAAGTCACCGAAAACATGGATCTGCTTCGCCAATTCAGGATATTTCTGCGTCATCGTCTCGGCCCAGGTTTGCGCGATTTTATCAACGCGGCCTGCTGCTTTGACGTCGCCATCGGCGGCAACCAAGTCTTGATCGGTCAGCGTTTTCACGCCTTGGCCCGACAATTTCCAAGCCAACGCGTCTTCGCTCTTGGTCATCGCGTCGTAATTGCACGCCATCCACCAACGTGGGTTCTGAGCCGCGCTGTGGCGGCTATTCTTGGACATTTGCAAATAGCTGGGCAATCCGTTGACATTTGATGGAGCCAACTCCATCGCCACTCGCTTCATTTCAAAGTCGGCAGCGACCAGGATCCGAGCGTATCGGCTGTCTTGCGGCACTCCGGTCAAGTGGATCATTTGGGGGCCAAACGCTTGCTTCATCGCCGACTCGTAAATCGCAGGGTTTTGGCCTGGGCGAAGCTTGACGTTGCGAAGCACGTTTTGCAGACGTTGGCGACCTTCGGCAGTCGGCTCGATCGAGCAGCTGATGCCGCCCCGGCGAGCGGTTTCGACGGTGCGAAACGCGACGATCAAATCGGCCAATCGCATGGTCGATTTTCCCGACTTCGTCCCCACGACACTGCCGTCATCGAGCATTTCCCAAGGCTCCGCAGGGCCCGCGATCACGATGTCGTTGTTGTCGGGGTCGACGAAAACGTACTCGATCCGTTGCAGTCCCGCCAAAAACTCGACGTCGCTCGAAATCGGCTCGCCCGCTTCGCGAGTCGCCTGCAGGTGTTTTTGCAATTTCGCTAACGAGATCATCCGCATCTCGGTCGCTTGATTCATCTCGCCTTCGGCTTGCCGGAGCGCCGCTCGGGCCGCGTTGGACAGTTCTTGTTGCTCCGCGATCGTCGCGTTGCGGACAATACCTTCGGCGTCAATCAACACCCCTCCCACCGCTCGGTTGTTGAGACCACTGATTCCCGCCTGCAGCGAGGCGGACATGCAGAGGACCGCGATGATAGACGCAGTAAAGCGAAACAGACGTTGTGGACCGAATTCCATCGAGTGGATCTCCGAGGTATCCCGCACAACGGCTCGCGTTTTTGGGCGGGGGATGGTTCGTGGCTTAGAATATTCGTGGCTTAGAATAGATGCCTTGGACTAAAAACCGCAAATGCAATCCAACGGATGGCAACGCGGTCCGGCAAGTGACCGATACACAGGATACTTGCGGAAAATCCATATCGCAACAGAAGTCCTGTCGCAGTGAACGCACAAATAGTCGGTTTCTCCGCTAAAATACGAGTGCGGCACGTGGCAGACGCTAAGAACCTGCCGCTCGCCATTCTACATACTCCGTCACAGCGTTCACAATCATCATAATCGATACGCCAACGGTCTTTTCCATTTTTGGCTTCTCCTATCGCAGTGGATTCGCTTGAACACCAAAGCCTCGCAGACGACATCCTCGATAAACCCGGCTGGATCCTCGACAAACCCGGCTGGCCACAACTCCGCCACCCGCCACCCTGGTGCCTACCTCGTCTTGAAATCAGCCGGCCGCTGGAGTGACGTCTTCCGCCTCGCCCCCCCGGCCGAAGCCTTCCTGGGACGAGCTTCGTCCAACCAAATTGTGATCCGCAGCCACCAAGCGAGTCGCCAGCACGCCCGCATCTACTGGGCCGATCCGGCCCCCCAAGAAGCCTCGGCCTCGTCGCAGCCTGTTGCCGCCACCACCACCGCCACCGCCACCGCCACCGGATCATGGTTCATCGAAGATCTCGGCAGCCGCAATGGCACCTTTGTCGGCGGAATCGAGATCACCGCGCCACACCCGCTTCGTGATGGCGACAAAATCGAGGTCGCCGGTTTTGCGATCCAGTTCACGCACACGATTCATACCGGCGGCATCGAAACGACATCCAGCGATGATGACGACGCGGCCTCGCAAGCCACCGACGACCAATTGACGATGGAAATGAGTGCCGATGCGATCACCGATCGGCGGCGGCACAGCGACTATCTGCATGGGCGAACCGCTGCGTCCGCTGCAAACGCCGCGGACTCCAAAACCGCCGCAGAACGAAACGCCGCTGGGGACGATTCGCCGGGCGTTCGCAGCCGTTTGCTAAAACTGGCATTCACACTCGCTCGCCTCGAGGATTCCGAGTCCGCTGTCGCGGCGTGCCTAGATGATTTGGTGGGCAGCTTGAAATTTGATACCGCTGGTGTCTATCTCAGCGAACGATCGACTCCGCCATCCTCGGTATCGCCCAGCTCGATTTCAGAAATCCCGTTGGTTGCGACGCGGCAAAGCGGCGACCGCAGTTACCGCCGGCCGCCCGAAACGCTACTGCAGAATCTTGCCGGCGAAAACGGGCACGCCTTGTTGGCTCGCAATATCGTCGGCGATGACCAATTGGCGACCAAGAACAGCCGTGGCGAGATCGATGTCGAAAGCATCATCCTGGCCCCGATCCGCGACCATCGCGATCGCTTCCTCGGCATGATTCACATGACCACCGCCGCAGGAATTCGCCCCTTTAGCAGTGACGATTTGCAAGTTGTCGTCGCGGTGGCCGAAATCCTTGCCGAATCGGTTTCACGGCTCGCCGACCAGCGGCGATTGGCCAAGTCGCTTCACCTCAGCCGCCGCAGAGCCGAGTTGCTGCAAGAACAACTTGGCGACAAAGTTCGCATCGTCGGTAAAAGCGAAGCGATTCGTGCCGTCATCGAAAAAATCAAATTGGCAGCACCGACGCATGCCACGGTGTTGGTGCGAGGCGAATCGGGGGTGGGCAAGGAATTGGTCGCCGCCGCGCTGCATCACGCATCCAACCGCCGCGAAGGACCGATGGTCTGTTTGAACTGTGCCGCGCTGAGCGAAACTCTGCTAGAGAGCGAATTGTTTGGTCACGAAAAGGGCGCTTTTACGGGCGCCACCGAGCGGAAGCGGGGCAAGTTCGAAATGGCCGATTGTGGCACATTGATGCTTGACGAGATTGGCGAAATGAATGCCGAACTGCAAGCCAAGTTACTTCGTGTACTCGAGGGGCATCCGTTTGAACGCGTTGGCGGACACGAGCCGATCAAAGTTGATGTTCGTGTCGTCGCCGCCACCAACCGGGATCTACAAGCGATGGTCGGTGAAGGCAAATTTCGACAAGACTTGTACTATCGTCTGCACGTGGTCGAGATCATTGTGCCACCGCTTCGGCAACGCCAACGTGATTGCTTGTTGCTGGCCCAGTTCTTTCTTGACCGTTTCAATCGCGAGATGGGTCGCCGGATCGAAACGATCAGCGAAGCAGCGCAAAAGCGACTGCTCGAATACCATTGGCCCGGCAACATTCGTGAATTGCGAAACGTGATCGAACGCGCCGTGGTGCTAAATCAAAAGAACGTGATCGAGGAAAACGATCTAGCCCTGTCGCCGGCCTCTGCGGCGGGCGGAGACGCTACGGCGTCGAGTGATACAGCGGTCGAGATGACGTTGGCCGAACTCGAGCAGCAGCACATCGAACGCGTGTTGCGTCACACGGACGGCAACAAAAGTCGCGCCGCCGCGATGTTGGGAATCGAACGCAGCACGCTGGACCGCAAACTGAAACGGTTCGCCAAATCATGATTGCCAGCTGTAACCAATCGCGGGAATGGGGCAAACTCAATTTACCCTCCCGTGTGGGGAGGGCTTGTGAAACCACGCTGGCACGATCCATTTCTAACACTCCGAGCCCCACCCAGAGCCGGCTACCGCCGACTCTGACCTCCCCGAAGGGCATTGGTGTCTACACAAATCGATCGATTTGATATTGATTGCCGGATGGGATTCAAAT
>NZ_BAABGA010000024.1:0-173269 GCF_039541335.1 Novipirellula rosea
GTTTTTCAATTCCAACTTTGCCCAGGTCTCCAAAACAGCACCTTTTTCATCAGTCCAGCCGTTGGCCCTAAAATTCATTGGTTTTCTTGGTCCCAGCCCGTTGGGCTGGGCTAGGTAAACGTCCGGGGCTTTGCCCCTAAATACAAACGAGCAGCTTCGAAAGGCGTGTCCGATCTTTAATTCTGCTGTAACCCGCGGACGCGTCGCCGATAGTCATCCGCTTTGGCAAAATCGATGACGTTGTCGGGGATCGGAGCGAACGCGGGTAGGTTCATCGACAAACAGTGCAGTTCGCCCTGCAATTCTTTCAAACTGCTCATGTCGACCGTTTTGACGGCGTGGTTGGGCAGCAATCGGGCGTAGGTTGCTCGTGCGGCCGCGACCATCTCTGCCGGATCGCTGTCGAACGTCGGAATCAGCACCAAGTTGTTTGCGAGAATCACGTTCGTGTACGCACTCCACGCCGTTCCGTTTCGCGGCGGGATATCGACGCGAATCACTTGCATCGGTTTTCCATCGACTCGCACACGCTGTAGTCGGGTGGCGTTGCGTTCCAGGATCGCGGCGTTGATCGGATCCAATCGCGGGTCGACTCCAGCGACCACGACTTGATCCGCTGCTAGGAAGGTGGCGAACATGTCGACATGTCCGGTCGCCTCGTGTTGCAGAGGTTCTAGCACGACCAACTCGGTGAGGTTACAGTGCTTGGTGAATTCGTCGATCACCATTTTACGGCGTTCCACTTCGGGATCGAGTCCGGGCCATGGTTTCGGAAAATGAATCCGATTGTCTTCGAAAATGCGATGCGTCGTTAATGCGATGCGGCGGCCATTGCTGAGCAGATTACCACCTTGGATCGTCCAAGGCACCGAAACCAATCTTGATCCAGTGCGTTCGGCCCACACGACCGGCAATGCATCGTCTTTGGGACGAGAGCCCTCGTAATAAAAATCGATCGCTTCAGTACCCTGTTCGCCTTCGGCCAACAATGGACCAAAGTCACGCATCCAAATCGTGTCCAGGTCGATTTCGCAAAAGTAAACGTGATCGGTGGGGACACCTCCGCCTTGGATCCAATCAACCGCGTTGACGAGTTGTTCTGGATTGTTGCACAGGACCAACACGTTGGTGTGCCCCGATGTCTTCTCGACAATCTGTTGTAGCGTCGCGGCATGATGCGATTGCCAATCGCTTACGCTAAGTACCAGAGCACGTTGAGATTCGAACTCGGCCGCGAGTCGTGGATAGGGCCGATTCTGGTTGGCCTTGCCTGCCTCCACCGCCATTTGGGCAAGCAAGGTGGGAGAGAAACGCTGAGCCAAAACCGGTTCGTTTGCCACCGCAAACCCCGTGGCTATCACCACCCCAACCGCAAACCGTAACAATGACTTGACCATCAATCTCAGTGCTCGTCTAAGTAGTGCTCGTCTAAGTACCTGTCTCATTGCCATCGCGGGCCCTTGACCCGGTAGGGACGCACCGCGTTTTTCATTCGGACCATCACGACGGAGGGCGATCCGAGGTACAGGTTTGCTCTGCAAAACCAACGTTTTGCAGGCCCCGGCGTCCTGGATCTGCCATTTGCTTGGCGACGCTCCGCTTGGAATTGTAATTGCCAACGACAACACGGCTATCGGGCGCGTATAAAGAAATGCAGAAATGAACCCGCCCGAACTCTAATCCGTCACTGAAACGCTTCGGATGGCAAAGAAACGGAAATCGAAACAACGTAAAAAGCGAAACGGGCACTACTGTTGGTGCTGCGATCACTTCCTGCCTAACGAACGGTTTGGAGGGAAGGGGCATCGGCTGCATCTTTGCAAGAGCTGTCAGCGGTTACCGCAAGAAGAACGCGACTTTCGCAGCGAACGGAGTAACCTTTACCGCTGTGTCACCTGGGACGGCATTATTCCTAAAAAGCGTCGTAAACAGTTCAATCGGTTTCTGCAGCACGCCGACCCCAAAATCCGTAAAATCGCTCAGCAGCTGCAGCGAGAAGATCAGCTCGAACGAACTCTGTTGAACCGGGACGAAGGCGAGTTCGACGAGTTTAGCGGGAATGTCAATTTGGATTTCGATATCGCGGCGTCCGATTGGCGATGGTTCGATGATGATGAACGCGCCCCCTACAGATAAATAGTTGCAAACGGATCGCGGCAGCGATAGATTCACCGACGTGGGCGTCGTTGTGGTGAACGACTGCGAGACGCCACTTGCCTTTCTCGATCTATCGATTGGATTTCCAAAAGGAGCAAGCACGTGAACAACGAATACACGGCACGATCGTTACGCTGGTTCGAAGAGGTTTGGAATCAACGGCGGACCGAAACCATCGATGAATTCTTGACCGCAGATAGCATCGCGGAAACCGAAGATGGCGTGCTCCGCGGCCCCGATGAGTTTAAGAAACAAGTGCATGCACCGATGCTTGATGCGTTTCCCGATTTGCATGTGGACGTGGAAGGCACGGTCACCGAAGACGACAGCGTGGTGATCCGCTGGAAAGCCACCGGGACTCACCAAGGTGATGGATTGGGCATCAAGGCAACCGGACGCCCGATTGTGATTCGCGGAATCACTTGGCACCGGTTCAAGGATGACAAACTGGTCGGGGGTGGCGATTACTGGAGTCAAGAGAGTCTAAAGAGGC
Organism: Novipirellula rosea; assembly: GCF_039541335.1. NCBI lineage: Bacteria > Pseudomonadati > Planctomycetota > Planctomycetia > Pirellulales > Pirellulaceae > Novipirellula > Novipirellula rosea. The sequence continues at coordinate 2,651 of NZ_BAABGA010000024.1, forward strand.
AGCTGCAAGACACCCCGCAGTAATTTTCGGTTGCACCGGAATCGGGCGCGGCGAAGATCCTCGTAATCAGACTGCCAAGGACGGTTGCTGTGGGGCGCGATTCCGGATCCTGTGCACTCGCTGCGTACACTCGCCACCGCCGTGGATCACGGTATACTGGAAGCTTGCACTGATTCCAATCACCTATTCCTACCCGAGGAAATCCCATGAGTCGACTTGCTGTAACACTATGTATCGCCTTGTTCTCGTTCTGCGTGCTGCCAGGGTGCGGTGATTCGGGGCCTTCTAATGTCGCCGAAGATGCAGATGCTGCGGCGATCGCTGAATACGAAGCTGCCGTCGCCGCCGAAAGTGCCTCGATGAACGAGAGCCAAAAATAAGGCAAAGAGCCAATCAGGCCAGAGAGCACGATTTAAAGAAGAGAAACCCCAGGCAAATTCATGCCTGGGGTTTTTTGTTGCGTCATCAAACGTCGTGCCGAACTCGATTCAAGTTTAGAATTCCGAGTTGATGGTCTCTTTCGATGCGCGTGTTCCCAATGAGCCCCACAAACCGTAGGGACTCTTCGCCCCAGGAGCGTTGTTGTTGGCAGCGTTACCGCTGATGTAGACCACGGGGTTTCGCTGATTGCCGGCTTCAATCGAATCGGTGATGAATTTGACCGCGCCATCACCCATCAACACATGAATACCGCCTTGGTGACGACTCGATCCAGTCGTAATCGATGGCCCGTTGGAATCATGGGGAATACATACAGGACTGTTCGGTGGCAAGATGGTGAATGCCATCGAATGCATGTTTTGATCATCAGCCCAGCGATAGCCGCGTCCTTTGGTGACTCCTTCGGTGTTGCCCGAGATCCAGAACTGAGGACGTTGGGGATCGAGCATGCTCGAGTCAAGACACGTGCTGGGGTTGTCGCGAATATCATTTTGCCCCGGTTGACCATTGGGGTGACGTTTGCCAATCGTGCGGGCATCGTTGTCGCCCAAGTCAGTGGCAATCTCCATCATCGCGATGGTATTGGAGAGACCATCAAGAACGTCGCGAAACTTCATCGATTTGTGACGAACAAACATGCCGCGATTGGCTGCACGTGATTCCTCCGCGTAGGTACTGTTGGTAGGCCCGTTGTCAGGATCAAAATCGCCGTGCTGAGCACGCCAATGCGAATCGCCCATGCACGAGGCATAGTTCGTCCGTCCGAGCGCAGGAAGGCCGGTCCCCGGATCGCTTGGGCAGCGAAGTGTAGGGAGCTCGGTCGCCCATGGAGTGTACTGGATGTTGTCTGGGGTCGGACCCATCGCAGGCCAAGGAGGCGACTGAACCGCGCCGTCGGTTCGCTCGGTACTCGGGTTGGTGATCTTTTCCCACAACGCTTGCTGCTCAACAAATGGGGTCATGCCCACCAATGAACTCAGACGCCAGTGGTTGTTTGTGTTGTACGAAGTCCACCAATTTTGCCCCGTGTCGCTACCGTCGTCGGTACCGGTTCCATGAACAGGCATCTGACCGTACGCACTGTGATAGTTGTGAAGCCCCAAGCCAAGTTGCTTGACATTGTTGCTGCAACTCATTCGGCGGGCCGCCTCGCGCGCCGCCTGCACCGCCGGTAATAGCAATCCTACCAGCACGCCGATGATGGCGATCACCACCAGCAGTTCCACCAAGGTGAAACCTTTTGAAAGTTCGTGACGTTTCATTGATAAACTCCAATGAAAAAAGAAAAGGGAATCCCGCCACGGAGATGGCTGAGCATCTGCCGCCGCGGTGGTGACGAGACTATCGTCGGGAATAGGACCAGCCACTAATTGTATGTTAGCGGCGGATGAGAAAGCCATAACCCTGGGGGAGGGTTGGCAAGGGGGCAGGCAGTAAATGCCGGTTTGCGAAGCGGTCTACGTCTCTAGTTTCGTTAATTAGAAAACGTGAGGAGTGGCGGGACACGGAAGTGTGCTGAGAGGGGCAGGCACGGAAACGGTGTGCAAACGGGCACAGGCAAGAATTGCGTGCCGGGGAAGATTGCCGCTTTTGGGGTTTCGCCAAAGAGAAAGCCTCGCATCGTCGAGGCGTTGAGTAAGAGCTCGTTGATAATGCGGATTGCCGCATGAAGGCATTGCCAAACCCGTTTGCCCGTGACCTCGTCACGGTCAATTTGGAAATGGGTTTAGGTTTTCCGGTGGTGTTCGTGACGTTCAAACCACCGGATCATTGCTAAGATCGCGACGCACGAACTGTTCTATCGCTGCCATCGCGGCTGATTGTGCGGCGATGAATGAGAGCCTTCAGGAATGAAATCGCCCAAGCGGTAGAACGTGCGGACCTTGCACGCGCGGACCTTGCAAACAGAAAAACCCCGAGCTGATGAGAGCCCGGGGTTTTTCGTCGATTCAGATTGCGTCGAAGTGAGTTCGTCGCAAGCTTAGAATTCCGCGTTGATGGTCTCTTTCGAAGCACGCGTTCCAAGCGCTCCCCACAATCCAAAGGGACTCTGCGCACCAGCGACGTTTTTGTTAGCAACGGTCCCGCCATTGTGCACCACGGGGTTCCGTTGGTTGCCCGCTTCGATCGAATCGGTCACAAACTTGACGGCTCCATCGCCCATCAGCACGTGGATCCCGCCTTGGTGACGACTTGACCCAGTCGTCAGCGAGGGACCATTGGAATCGTGCGGAATGCACACGGGACTGTTGGGCGGCAAGATGGTAAAGGACATCGTGTGCATGTTCTGGGAATCAGCCCAGCGATAGCCGCGGCCTTTGCTGATCGATTCAAATTCCGTCGGGGCACCTGGAAGCCAAAACTGAGGACGCTCTGGATCGATCATGCCCGCTTCGATGCAGATGCTTGGGTTATCACGAATGGCTGTTTGCGCAGATTGGCCATTAGCATGTTTTTTTGCAAACGTTCTCGCATCTCTGTCGCCTAGATCAGTCGCAATCTCCATCATCGCGATGGTGTTGGAAAGTCCATCGAGGACGTCGCGAAACTTCATCGATTTGTGACGAACAAACATGCCACGATTGGCCGCACGTGATTCTTGCGCCCATCCACTGTCGGTGGGACCAACGTCGGGATCAAAATCGCCGTGCTGGGCACGCCAGTGGGAATCTCCCATGCACGAGGCATAGTTCGTCCGTCCGAGCGCAGGAAGGCCTGTGCCAGGATCGCTTGGGCAGCGAAGTGTGGGGAGCTCAGTGGCCCAAGGGGTGTACTGAATATCTTGAGGAGTGGGGCCCATCGCGGGCCAAGGGTTTGTCGTCGTTCCAATCGCGGCGCCATTGTTTTTGTCGGTGCGTTCGGAACTTGGGTTGCTGATCTTCTCCCACAATGCCTGTTGCTCGACAAACGGGGTCATCCCCACCAACGCACTCAGACGCCAGTGGTTGTGCGTATTGTACTCCGTCCACCAGTTTTGGTTGTTGTCGTTGCCGTCATCGGTGCCGACACCGTGAATCGGCATCTGGTTGTAGGCACTGTGATAGTTGTGCAGCCCCAATCCCAATTGCTTGACGTTGTTGCTGCAACTCATTCGCCGTGCCGCTTCGCGAGCCGCTTGCACGGCGGGTAGCAGCAGTCCAACCAGTACGCCGATGATGGCAATAACCACCAATAATTCCACCAGGGTAAAACCCTGGGAAAGTCGATCACGCTTCATTAACAATCTCCATGAAAACTATTGAAAACTTCGGTTCTCGGGCGAATCGGTGCAACGAAATCCGTTGCCCTATTTTGACGATACGCCCGTTCACCCGTTGTGTACTCAATCGAGTGTAACATAGCGGCACGTCGGTGCACCATGTCCCCTGCGGAAAGGCGGTGGATTTTCCTCTATAGAGTACCTCTGTTGGGGTTGCAATTAGCAATCACTTGCTTTTTGCCCCGCAGTCGGGGGTGGCGGCAACGCCAAAGGCGGGTCTCGGGTGAAGTGGTATGCGTTAACGCGCGCCGCGTGCGATGTTTTCTGGCGGGGCTGATGGTGATGGGCCGTTCAGGACGGCGGGAGCAGTAATGGACGTAGAGAAGAGAATGTCGGACGTAGAAAAGCTTGTGTGAGAGTTCCCGCAGGTTCAGCGATTCACGAAGGGGCCCGCATGACTTCCGCGACAAGCCATCGCGTCACCTAGTGGTCTTGACCGTCTCAAGACTTTTTGAAAGCCTCGGCGGCATCCTGGACCAGCAACCAGCATTGTCCCCGTCCCAAGGACGACCAAGTCTGTTGAGTTTGGTTGGGCCAGGTCACGGTGATCTCGCAATCGCCATCGGTGTCGCCGAGACCGATTCGCAACCGACGCTCGTTGCTACACAGATAGCCATCGCCAGAGGTCAAAGCAGTCGTCCAGTTTTTGCCATCACACTGAATCAAAATCTTGGATCCGATAGCGTCGCGAGCACTGACAGCGCCCGTCAATTCAAGCTCGATCCAGTTTCCCGGTGTTTTGTTGTCCGGTGCTCTGTTCCGATTGATCAATAACGCAACCGGTTCGGCTTGGTGCGTCACCGCGATGTCGGTTTGATGGTCGCGGTTTGCATCGAGTGTCCATAATGCGCGGCCCACATGCGGGGTTGCCAAATATTCGCTGGCAAAGGCATTCTCCATTGATGCGAAGCGATTGTCGTTTCCCCGTTGGAATATCTGCATCGGATGCGCGTAGACCGACTTTTTCCCTTCACGCGAGAACATGTCCACGTGACCGTTGGTGAGAATCAGTTCCATCTGGGCGTCGTGGTCCAAATCGATCGCGGCAGTTCCAAAACCAACCAAAGGAAGCGTGGGTTGAATCAGGTCGTGGAGCGCCGTGCGGTCTTGCCACTGGCCCGGACTCACTTGCTCGTACAGCGTGTTGTATTCACGATCAAAATTGGTCACGTAGAAATCGATGTCGCCATCGCGGTCCAAGTCGCTGGCGGCAATCCCCATCGAACCTTGAGCGGTCGAGCGATCATCGCCCGCTAAACCGAGTGCGATCGCCGACTCGGAAAGTTTGAATTTTGTGGCTTCACCACTCCCACGCCAGTAATGGTTGTGAGTCATGTCGTTTGCAACCAGAATGTCACAGCCGGCAACGTCGTCAAACGCCCCCACAACAACTCCGAGTCCGCGGCCCCGAACCGACGGTTCTGCGGCCCATAGGTCAGTGGCGTCGATAAAGGAACCATCGCCAACGCCTCGGTAAAAGCGGTCTCGGTCGGCGGGAAACTTCATCGGCGAACACGAGCGAGGAGTTTCTTCGTTCTCGTTCCCACAGGCTTGGGTTGAGGGTTCAAGTCCGGCGCAGTAATGGAGGATCACGAGGTCAGAAATACCGTCGTTGTCCAAATCCGCGATCGCGGCGCTGGTGGACCACGACTGCGAACTCGCTTCATCGGGCAATCGTTCGGTCGCGTTTGAAAAAGTCCCGTCACCGTTGTTGATCAACAGCGAGTTGGGGCCGTAATTAAGTACCAGCAGATCGGGAAAGCCGTCTTCGTTGACGTCGCCCACGGCAACCCCTTGGCCAAAGCCGGTGTCGCCCGTTTCCGAAGCAATCGTGACTTCGGCGAACGTGCCGTCTAGATTGCGAAACAATGCGTTGGGATCCGAGTCGCGCTTTGGCGGTCTTCCACCGGCCGCCGCCAAATACAAGTCACTCCATCCGTCGAGGTCAAAGTCGAGTGTCCCGCCACCGCAGCCAAGCGTTTCATGCAGCATGATGCCGGGTTGGTCCAGGTCGTCGGCGGTGGCGCCGAGAAAATTCAGGTTGCGAAGCGAGGCTTCATTCACCAAATGCAGTTTGGGCGTCGTCGCATCCGCAGCGTCGGGGGACGCTACCCTCTGCTGTGAATCGAGGATGGCGGCATCGCCGGTTGCGGAGGACGCGGCAATCCCAGGCAAGGGCAGGTAGGACAAGTCGATTGCAAACTCGGGATGTTGCTGCGTGGTTTGCCAAGGCGTGTCTTTTCGCAACAGCGATATGATCTGATTTCGCGTTTTTTCGACCTGCACCGCATCGTCGGCCGGCAACGTCGTCGCAGTGGCCGCCCACGCCTCGGCCTCCCATAATCGCCCCAGATCCCGCAGCGTCACGGCAATCTCGGTGGCAATTTCGCGTGAGATTTCACCGGTCCGCTCAAAACGACTCTTCTGTTGATTGAACTTGCTCAGCAGCGTGGATCGGCGCTCGACCGATTCGATCGCTTGTTTAGGAAATTCACTGCCGGATTGCACGAGCTGTTTTAGTGAAACGCCCAGCTTGGTCCACGACTCGGCCACATCAGCATCGGCCTGGGTTGCTTGCCAATACGCTCGAGCAGCCTGTGGGAGTTGCTGCTTCGCTCTTGCCCAGTCGCCAAGAGCGAGCCAGTAGTTTGATTCGCGTTCGATTCCCACAACGGGTTTCTCGGCCCATTGTTTGAGATCATCGAAACGCCCGGCCGACGCCAGGGATCGCGCCAATAACGCGTGCGCGGGGACAAAGGTGGGATGAGCCTCGATGATTTCTCGCAGCAGATCGATGGCCCCGCCAAAATCGCCTTCGTCGAATTGGATCCGTGCTCGTCCAATCATCGGACGGCGATCACTTGGGTTTCTCGACGCCACCTCTTCCAAAGGTTTTGGGTCGAGCGTACGGCGGACGGTGTTCCCCAAGGACTTCAGTAGTTCGAGATCAAATTGCCGCTTACGCACCAGAAATCGCCCGTGCGGCAAACTCGCTCGACGATTCTCGGTCCCCACATACAAATCGAACAGCGTCCGCCGCATTTCATGGTGATCGGGTTGGGCGCGGATGGCTTCTGCTAAAAATTCCATCGCGTCAAACAGTCGTCCTGCGGAAATCAACGCCACCATCGCTTGGTGTACCCGCGGTTCTTGCTCGAACGATTCGACGCGACATGCTTGGATCAGAATGTCTGCTGCTCGCGAAGGCTGTTCGTTGACATGCGCGACTTTGGCAAGATCGATCAACACATCGATGTCGTCGGGATAACGAAGCAGGACGGCATCGGTGTACTCGTAAGCCCGCTGCCAATCACCCGCGTCGATCGCGCGTTTCATGGTCCGCAGCGGAGCCTCGTCCGTCTTGGGATCAGGCCAACGGTTGCTCGAATCGCTGCAGCCTAGGGTCAAGCAACCGAGAACCATGGCCAAGAAAAGCCACCGCGGACCCGTCTGTGCCCCCAATCGGGAACGAGTCGTGGGGCAAAAGATGATCGACAACAGCATACACGCCTCAAATCCACCGCCGGAAGCGACGGTCCCACCCTATTTCAAAGTTCTGTTGATCGACAAGACGACTCGATAGCCGAGACGACTGGATAGCCAAGCTTAGCGGTTTGATTCTAACGAGTCGCCCTGGGGCTCACAATGTTGACCCCCAACTGCGTGAGTTTTGAAGTTGCGCTTTTGTATTGAGCGGCAAAGCCCCGGAAGTTTACCTAGCCGAGCCCAACGGGCTGGGGCCAAGAAAGCCAATGAATTGCTGGACCTTTGGCTGAGAGAACATTGAAACTCGCAACTTCAAAACTTACGCGTCGGGTTGTGAAAATAACGCAACTTCAAAATGCGGAAGCCGGCTGTGGAGCGGCAGGCCGATTCGCAGGTGATGCTGATTTTTACGGTTCATGCTAAACTTCCTATTAACTTCATTCGCCCCATTCATGTCATCTTTGTTGCAATCCATGTATTCAATTCTTCGCATTGCCGCCTTCGGTTTGCTTGGTTTCTTGGTGACAGGTGTCGGATGCAAAGACGCGGCGGATGTCGAAACGCCCCCCAAGCAGGCTGGCGTCAAAAAGGTGGATCGGGCTCATGTGGATCAGGCTCACGCTAATTCGGTTTCCGAAGCGGGGGATCAGATGTCCCTCACCGAACCAGAAAAACTGGCGTTCGTGAATCGCATGCGACCGCAGGTCGACAAATTCTGTGGTGATTGTCACTCAATGTCTCCTCCGGAAAGCTCGACGGTGGAGGAATGGGTAGGCGAAGTGTACCAAGGGTTCGCGCTCTACGAGATCTCGGGGCGAACCGACTTGGAGGTTCCCGACCGTGACGAGGTTTTGAAATTCTTTCAGTACCAGGCGCCCGAGGAACTCATTCTCACGAACGGCATTGCCGGCTATCCCCCGTCGCCGGTGCGTTTTAACCGGATCACCGCCGACTATCCCGACAACCGACCGCCGGGCATTACCAACATTCAGTGGATCGATCTTGGCATGAAATCGACGCCCGCGATTGTCTATTGCGATATCAGCACCGGCGCGGTCAAGGCGCATTGGCCATCCGAGTCGGACCGTCCGACAGTTCGGCTCGGAACCGTTTTGCAACCGGTTCACGTGGCTCCATGTGATCTGGACCAGGATGGGAAAACCGATCTGGTGATTGCGGATATTGGCGAATTCAATGCCAACGAGAGCGATCTTGGCCAAATCGTGTGGTTGCATCGCAGCACGAACACCGAGGGCAAGGAAACAAACGAAAGCGAAACCAACGAAAACGGCATTGAGAAATTTAAAAAGACCGTGTTGCTGGACGGACTCAGCCGGCTTGCCGATGTTCGACCCGGCGACTTTGATTCCGATGGTGACATCGACCTGCTGGTCGCCGCGTTTGGATGGCGTGTGACAGGCAAAATTTTCTTGATGCGAAACGAGAATCGTATGGAAGCGGGAGTGCCGCAGTTTACCGTGGAAACGGTGGACGAGCGTCACGGACCGATTCATGTTCCCCCGGTCGATCTGAACCATGATGGGCATCTCGATTTCATCGCCTTGTTCGGACAAGAGCATGAACGCGTGGAAGCCTTTATCAACGACGGCCAAGGAAACTTTAAGAGCGAGTTGCTGTGGGCAGCTCCGAATCCAGCGTACGGTTCAAGCGGCATTCAAGTCGTCGATCTCGATGGCGATGGCGATATGGATGTGTTGTACACCAATGGCGATTCATTCGATCGTGGTGCCAAGCCGCATCATTCGGTCCAGTGGCTCGAGAACGAAGGAGTGTACCCCTGGAAACACCACCATCTGTGCAATATGCCTGGCGCAATGGCAGCCCAAGCGGGTGACTTTGACGGCGATGGAGATATGGATGTAATCGCCACGTCGCTATTGGTTGGAGCGAGTCAGAAACAAGTCGATGCAGTGGACTCGTCTTCGATCGTGTTGTTGGTGCAAACCGAGAAGGGTGAATTCGAGCCAACCAAGCTCGAGGCGAAATCACATCAGCACCTAGCACTCGAAACGGCCGACTTCGACGGAGACGGGAAGTTGGATGTCGTGGTCGGCAATTTTCTTCGCAATGGCCCCAAAGATCAGCCCGATCTGATCCTGTTATACAACGCCGGCGAATAAAGCTTTTTCTGCTCTGCCATGCGTTTCATGCATGGCAGATATCCGGTCGATGCATTGGACGAATGCGGCTGTTGCACCGATAGTGGGGACGTGGTGACTTGCCAGCCCGTCATAATTCTATGTCGTCGGCTCGCCGGTCTGCCATTGCGTAGGTCGAACTCCATTCCCAACGTCAGGACAGATCATGACTCACAAAACTCGCTTCGCTCGTACTTTGACGAGTATCGCGGTGCTCTGCATCGCCACCCCTGGGTTCGCTCAGGTCAAGGAATCGGCAATCCCTTTAGGAGAAATGAATACGGAGAAAGAGGCGGCGTCAAAGGATGCGGGGTCGAAAGATACCGCTTCAAAGAATGCGGCCGCATCAAAATGCCCGGTGATGGGCTCGGTTCCGGACGCCAGCCAGCGACACACCGCGGCAGGAGTCTGCCAAAACGGTGATTGGTGGCCGAATCAGTTGAACCTGCAGATCCTGCATCAGAACTCGACCAAGAGCAATCCGATGGGTTCGGAATTCAATTATGCCGAGGCGTTCGGGGAACTCGATTTGGACGCGGTCAAGAAGGACATCAACGACTTGATGACGACATCGCAAGATTGGTGGCCGGCCGATTACGGGCATTATGGGCCATTCTTCATTCGCATGGCGTGGCACAGTGCCGGGACGTATCGTGTTGCGGACGGCCGTGGGGGTGCGGGCTACGGTACGCAGCGTTTTGCACCGCTGAACAGTTGGCCGGACAACGGTAACCTCGACAAAGCACGCCGGTTGCTGTGGCCGATCAAACAGAAGTATGGCAAAAATATCTCGTGGGCCGATCTGATGGTGCTCGCAGGCAACTGTGCGCTCGAGTCGATGGGGTTTGAGACATTCGGATTCGCGGGAGGACGCGAAGACGTCTGGGAACCGCAGCAAGATGTTTACTGGGGCCCCGAGACCGAGTGGTTGGGTGACAAACGATACAGTGGTGATCGCGAACTCGAAAATCCACTCGCCGCCGTTCAAATGGGGTTGATCTACGTCAATCCCGAAGGGCCCAACGGCAAACCCGATCCGCTTGCCGCAGCCAAGGACATTCGCGAAACGTTCGGCCGCATGGCAATGAATGATGAAGAGACGGTTGCCTTGATCGCGGGCGGTCACACACTTGGCAAAGCTCACGGGGCGGCCGACCCCAGTAAGTTCGTCGCTGCGGCGCCCGAAGGTGCCAGTATCGAAGAGCAAGGTCTCGGCTGGAAGAATTCCTACGGCACCGGCAACGCGGGCGATACCATCACCAGCGGGTTGGAAGGCGCTTGGACATCGACACCGGCAGCATGGTCGCACGAGTACTTTGAGAATATGTTTACTTACGAATGGGAGCTGACGAAAAGTCCAGCGGGGGCGCATCAGTGGACGCCGAAGGAAGAATCGGCTCAGGGGACGGTGCCGGATGCTCATGATCCGTCAAAGTCGCATGCTCCGATCATGTTCACGACCGACTTGGCGCTGAAGATGGACCCGATCTATGGTCCCATTTCGAAGCGATTCCACGAAAACCGGGATCAGTTCGAACAGGCCTTTGCCAAGGCATGGTACAAGTTGACGCATCGCGATATGGGGCCCCACGCTCGTTTGCTGGGGCCTGAGGTTGCCGAGCCGCAATTGTGGCAAGATCCGGTTCCCGCGGTCGATCATGAATTGATTGATGATCAAGACGTTGCCGATTTGAAGTCCAAGATTCTTGCCTCTGGATTATCCATTTCGCAGTTGGTCGAGACCGCATGGGCATCGGCGTCGACGTTTCGCGGAAGCGATAAACGAGGCGGAGCCAACGGGGCACGTATTCGCTTAGCACCGCAAAAGGATTGGCCCGTCAACCAGCCCGCGGAATTAGCGAAGGTGTTGCAGAAACTCGAGAAAATTCAACAGGATTTCAACGGTTCACAAACGGGTGACAAGCAGGTTTCGATGGCCGATTTGATCGTGCTAGCCGGAGCTGCGGGGGTCGAGCAAGCGGCGAAAAATGGCGGACACGATGTCGAAGTTCCCTTTGCACCAGGCCGCACCGACGCGTCGCAAGAGCAAACCGACGTCGCGGCCTTCGCAGTCCTGCAGCCGACTGCGGATGGATTTCGCAACTATTTCGGTCACGACAAATTGGATCGACCGGCCGAAGAGTTGCTGGTTGACCGAGCCAACTTGTTGACGCTGACCGCGCCAGAGATGGCTGTGTTGGTCGGTGGTTTGCGGGTGTTGAATGCGAATGCTGACAACATGAAACTTGGCGTGTTCACGAGGCAGTCCGAGACGTTATCGAATGACTTTTTCGTCAACTTGCTGGACATGAACACGGTCTGGAAGAAGTCGGCGGTGTGCGATCACTTCTACGAAGGGCATGACCGCCAGACCGGCGACATCAAATGGAGGGCGAGTTCTGTTGATTTGGTGTTTGGATCAAACTCGCAGTTGCGGGCGATCGCAGAGGTTTATGCCTCGGACGATTCGCAAACGAAATTTGTCAACGACTTTGTCGCGGCCTGGAATAAGGTGATGAAGCTGGATCGCTTCGACCTCGGTCCTGCCGTCGATCGCTGAACGTGCCGCAGCACAGCGTCAGACAAGAGGGGCTCGCGATGGCTGCTTGGGCCATCGCGAGTGCCCCGCTTAGACCACACGCATTGCGAGATGCGTGTGTTTTTTTGTTTCGTTTTGTTGAGTAGCGGGTTTGGAATTGAGTTTTTTTACCCGTATTTATTTGATTGCATCGTGTGATCGCCCGATAAAAGGGGACAGGTTAGAACGATCGTAGGGGTTAGGGATGCCTCGAATTGAAGTTTAGAAGCTACTCGAGGAAAGCTGGTGCAGAACTGGAAACTGCAAGTCTCGCTGCAGGCGGTCGCGTTGCTGGGCGTACTGGCGTCACTGCACGCCCAATCTCCTCATCCGCAGTCGTCTACGGCCGAGTCGCTTGATCTTGCAGTGCCTGCACCACTGCTGCGGGAAACGCGTCCGTTTGATCCGGAGATCCAAAGCGATCCGTATCGTGCCTATGCCGCCTTCACGGGTCGCGGCGATGACCAGAGCCGGCTGCACACGGATCTGTTTGTTCCGCTGATTTCCGACCGTCAAAATCTGCTTTTTTCTGACATTCGAGGTCAATTTCTCAGCGGTGGCGGTGCCGAGGGCAATGTTGGGTTGGTGTACCGGCATATGGTCGCTAGCGACTACATCGTCGGCGTCTACGGCTTCTACGATGTCAAACGATCTGCGAATGAGAATACGTTCCACCAAGCAACGTTAGGTGCCGAGTTCTTAACAGAGATCTGGGATTTTCGTTGGAACGGGTATTTGCCCGAGGGTGGTTCGACGCAAGCGGTCGGGGCGACTGCGGTCATTTCCAACGGCAACCTGGTCGTGCAAAACAACGAAGAACGTGCTTACGCGGGGACGGACGCCGAGGTCGGATTATTGCTGTGGCGATTCCCGCAATATTTTGACAGCGAGCTTCGTGGCTTCGTCGGTGCTTATCACTTCGACACGAATTCACCCACGGCCGAATCGATCCAGGGGCCGAGGGTACGTGCGGAATTGCGATCCTTTGATTTGCCCTTTTTGTCACTGGATTCTCGCGTGACGCTGGGAGTCCAATATCAGCACGATGGCGTGCGTGATTCTCAGACCTCGGCCACGGTGGGGGTGCGAATGCCGTTTGGGCCCGATCGCCGGCGTCATCGCCGCATGTCACGGATCGAGCGACGGATGACAGATGTGGTCGTTCGCGATGTCGATGTCGTCACGCAATCCACGCCGACGCCCGGTGGGCAAGAAGTTGCCGTCCACGCGATCTATGATTTTGAAATCGGGTCGGTCACGGTGCTTGATGCAAGCACGCCGGATCTGCCTGACGCGGTCGCCAATGCCACCACCGACTCGGTGATCATTGATGGCGGTCGTGGCAATATTTACTTGTCTCAACCGATCGAAGTCCAAGACGGTCAACAATTGCTTGGCGGTGGGTTGCAAGTGAAGGGTGCCGATAGCGGGATCCATGCCACGTTCGGTTCCTCGGTGAATTTGTATGGTACCGACGACACGCAAGCGGTCATCTTGACGGCGGACAACAGCGTCATTTCGGGGTTCAATATCTTTGGCGGTCTGCATGGGATTTCCAGCGATCTGCCGGGCGGATTGGATGACCTTGTCGATGTGCTGATCTTTAGCAACAACGTGACTGGCGCCGCCGAAAGTGGATTCCGATTCGGTGCTCTCGATGCCGACAGTATCATCGCTCACAACCGAGCCACCGAGAATGGCGGTCACGGTTTCGACATCGAACAGAACGAAGGATTGTTTGTTCAGAACAATGCTTTGGGGAATGCCGAAAACGGATTCGACTTGTTCGACAACGATGGCGAGGTATCGCTGAACCGATCGCTACGGAACGAAGGTTTCGGATTCTTTGCAGACGACAACTCAGGAAACTTTGACGAAAACGAGTCCTACGAAAACGGGCTGAGTGGTTTCGATTTTCTGGACAACAGCGGTTCAATCGCAGGCAACTTGTCGGCGGACAACGGGTTGCAAGGCTATACGTTCGCTCGCAACAACGGCGTCATCGAAGACAACCTGGCCTTCGATAACGGCGGATTCGGTTTCGACTTTGCCGACAACGACGGCACCGTCCAAGGAAACTTGGCGTTTGATAACGGCGATGTTGGATTTGATTTTGCCGACAACCTTGGTTTGTTCCAAGAGAACATCGCGACCGGAAACGACGGAGCCGGATTTGACTTTATCGTCAACTCGGGACAGTTCCTCGCGAACGAAGCGATCGACAATAGCGGCAGCGGCTTCGACTTTGATGAAAACGCCGCTTCAGGAACGTTCTCCAACAATGACGCCGTCGGTAATGGTGAATTCGGGTACGACGGAACCAACAATGGAACGGCGTCGAACAACACCGGTTCGGACAACGAGGACGGCAATGACACCTTTCCTTAGACGTCATTTCAACGTCGTGGTTTGAGTCGCGAAACGTGCCAAGTGTTTCGGTCCGCAGCAGCGGGTTGTCGAACCAAGGATGCCAATTTCGCGACGACGAACTGTCGCGAAACGCAGCAGCGAAAACAACACGTTCTTTGACCGAACGGCAGCAACATGGACGGGAGTCGCGAGCACCAATGCCGCAGCCAAGCACAATCAACACTCAGAACCCACTGCGATCGATCGCTGTATTTGGCGTTGCGATCCTGTTCGTCCTGAATTCATCGTCGCTGTATTCGCAGCAGGCTGATCCCGTAATACAGGCGCCGGTAATGCGGGCCCCCGTAATGCAGGCACCGGTGATTCCAGCACCCGGATTGCGGGTTCCGGGACTTCTCGGTGACGATAGCGCGGCACAAGACGATGCTCGGCACGACCAAGCATCGCACACCAAAGACAAGGCGATCGCAGCGGACTCACGCGTTGCTAATCTATTTGGCGATGTCAGCCAGGTTGACGAATTGCCGGCCAACCGTGAACCGCTTGCACGATCCCCCGCAGCCGACGCGGTGTTTCGTGAAGAGGCACTAGGACGACGCACTGCGGATGTTGGCGATTTGCTGCGACGTTCCAAAGGAGCCCACGGGGTTTCGATCCAAAATCGTACGCCCATCGTCAGCGATACGCGGGTGCGTGGTCAGCGAGTGGGACAAGTGCTTGCATCCGGTTCGTACTGGGCACCCGCTCGGATGGACTTGGATACGATGATGAGCAAGATCGATTCGCGATTGATCCAGGATTCAATTTTGATCAAAGGCCCCTACGCCAGTCGTTATGGACCGGGGTTCCGCTTCGTTGATCTCGAGTTTCTGCAATCACCACGATACGACAATGGTTATGAAGGACACGGTTCGACCAGCGGTACGTACACCTCCAACGGCGAACAATTCTATGGCCGTCAATCCTTCTGGGGCGGCAGTGATGACTACGGTTTCCATATCAGTTATGGCCATCGAACCGGCAACGATTACGAAACGGGACAAGACGGATTCTTTATTCCCGCGAGCTACAAATCGCGAGACCTGTTTGTCGCTTACGGTTTCGATTTGAACGATCACGAGAAAGTCGAAATTAACGCCTTGCGATTGGATCAAACCGATCTCGAGTTTCCAGGATTGGTGACCGATTTGAATTTTTTGATCACCGATGGTTACGAGATCACCTATACAAACGACGCCCCGTCGTTTGCGGATCAATTCACCAGCGAAGTCTGGTACAACCGCACACGATTCGAAGGTGACACGCGGCGGCCCGGCAAGGCACGCCAGATCCCTTCGCTCGTGGATGCATTCCAGCCCTCGTTCCTCGGCGCCGCCGATGGTTCCACGACAACCGATGGCGATGCGCTGTCGGCCGGTTACCGTTTCGAGTCGACATTTTTCTCGTGTGGCTCCCAGACCTCCGTCGGGACCGACATGATCTACTTGAACCAGGAGCTGAACGAATACGACTATTACGACCCCGACCCCAACGACAACAACTTTCCAATCCCACGCAGTGATTCGATCGACGTGGGGGCCTATATCGAACGCATTGTCCAGTGGAACGAGGACGTCGTCGTGACGGCGGGGACGCGAATCGATGGCGTGTTTACCGATTCACGTGATATCGTGGCCGGGGTACCCGAACCGCTCAGCGTGCTCGAGGAAACGACGCTGGACAAGGAATTCTTGTTGGGGTCAGCCTATCTGACGGCCAACCGAAATTTAGGGGCAGGATGGAATAGCAGCGCCGGGATGGGATTTGCCATGCGGCAGCCCACGCTGACCGAAATGTATGCCGAATACACCTTCATCGGTTCGCTGCAGCGAGGGTTGACGTTCTTGGATGGGGATCCCGAACTCGAATCCGAGCGTTTGTATCAATGTGACCTCGGAATCCAATACGTCTCTGACGATGTCCAGTTCGGCCTGCACGGTCACCATGCGTGGATTCAGAATTACATTACTTACGATTTGTTCGATCCTGCAGGAACGGTCGATGGGTTCCAACAAGGAGCGTCGTTCGTCAATACCGATCTGGCGACGCTGAGTGGATTTGAGACCTACGGGCAAGTTGCGATGACTTCGATGGTGTCAACGTTTGGTATCTTGACCTATGTCGAAGGCCGTGATCACACTCGTCTCGATCCGTCACGTCACACCGGTGATTCGGTTCGCAGTGGCAACAGCAGCGTGGATGCGGAACCGCTTCCCGGCATCGCTCCGATGGAAGCCCGTGTCGGATTTCTGATTCATGATCCGAGTGCCCAAGATCGCTGGGGCGTGGAATTCGCTGCACGCATCGTCGACAACCAAGACCGGGTGGCGAGCACGCTACAAGAGATCGAGACGCCCGGGTTCACGGTTTACGACATTCGCAGCTACCGACGATTCGGCGACCTGCTGGTCACCAGCGGTTTTGAGAATCTAACGAACAAGTTCTACCGCGAGCACATCGATTATCGGTCTGGCCGAGGCGTATTTCGTCCCGGTTTCGCCTTCTACGTCGGCGGCGAGCTCACGTATTAATGTGGGATAGGCTTCCAGCCTGTCGTCGGGTGCAAGGCATTCGCGTCCATATCGATTATCGCTCGGGACTTGGCGTGTTTCGCCCCGGATTCGCGTTCTACGTCGGCGGCGAGCTCACGTATTGATGTGAGATACGCTTCCAGCCTGTCGTCGGGTGCAAGGCATTCGCGTCCATATCGATTATCGCTCGGGGCTTGGCGTGTTTCGCCCCGGATTCACGTTCTACGTCGGCGGCGAGCTCACGTATTGATGTGTGGGATACGCTTCCAGCCTGTCGTCGGGTGCAAGGCATTCGCGTCTCAGGCGTCGACCTCTACAAACCACACGCAAACGATCCGCGACGAAAAAGACTTCCAATGATGACGGAGGGGAAATCGGGGCCATCACCGCACTAACCGCAGACGCGGTTACGGCCCGAGCGTTTGGCTTCATAGAGTTGTTGGTCTGCCGCACCGAGCAGAGCACTGGAGGTTTTAGGTTGACCTGGATTCAAGACCGTGAATCCAAAACTGGCAGTGATCGGCAACGGGCCCGCTGCGATGTCAAAAGGAGTATCGGCCACTGCGTGGCGGCAGCGTTCGGACATCTCGCGAGCATCGTCGTGTCCGGTGGCCGCCAACAGCAGACAAAATTCTTCGCCACCGTAACGCGCCAGCAGATCGTCGCTGCGACAGATGTCACCGATGCGTTTTCCAAACGTTCGCAGCACCTCGTCGCCGACAAGATGGCCGTAGGTGTCATTGATCGATTTGAAATGATCGATATCGACCATCACCACCGACATCTCCATTTGCGCGCGAGTCGAGCGAGCGATTTCACGGTTCAATGCTTCCATCAAATAGCGTTTGTTCATTGTTCCGGTCAACGCATCACGCGTCATCGCACTGTAGACGGTCTCGTGATATTGCGTCTCGACGCATCCCGCGGACAAAAATCGAAACAGGAAACTGCCGATTCGGATCGTATCGCCGCTCCGCAAGGGACAGCCCGAGTCGATCAATTTTTCATTGACAAACGTGCCGTTGGTACTGCCGAGATCGCGAACCAAGTACCCGTCTTGACTGCGAATCAACATCGCGTGTTGACGTGAAACGCTGCTGTCAAACAGCGGAAGATCAGTTTCAGGCGATCGGCCAATCGAAAACTGATCGTCTTCGAGTAGTTGCATGCCCTCGATCACATCGGGCGGATAGATCTGGACTAAACAACATTCGGTTTCGCACGGGCTTGGATCGATAATCCGTTGTCGTCGCAGCGTCGCCTCGTTGCCATTTCCGTCGCTGGGGGTTACCGGCAATGCAGCGGCATCGATCGAATCGTGATGAATCGAGGCGGAATGGGTCATGATGGTTCGTTCTTAATCAAGATTACTGGGCAAGTGGATGAAAGGGCGCGACTTGCCAAGGTTTTGTTTGCTTTTCCAAACATGGGTCACGCGATGGCAAAACACGTGGCTCGATCGATTTCAATCACTCGCTCGAACGTGATTCGGTGTCGGTTGGGACGATGTTATCGATCGTGCTGATCGCTCCGTGCGGGATCACGCCGGTTTCGACCGTCGCTTGTTGGATGTTGGCGACTGCATCACGCAGTTGGCCGAGGCGTTGATCTTGCGGGGCGGTTAGCGTTTGATCAGCGACCCAGCAATCTTGGCGTTGTACCGAATCCAAGTGTTTTGCCGCTGCATCCATGTTGCCTTGGTTTGTATGGTGCGTGGCAAGCAGCACTTCGGATCGCATCCAATTGAGGGTGTCGTCGATCGTCAAGTTTTCGTAGTCCTTCAGGATCTCGAACGCGGACGTCGCCTTCTGGGCGTGTTCGATCGACTCGTTTGCAATGACGTTTGCATTCTGTTCGTATTCCAGCGTGACCATCGCAAGGGCGTGGTGCGTTTGGGCGTAGCGGCGTAATCGGTCTGCCGTCACCTCTTCTCTCAGCAGCGCCTCGTACGTCTGCAATGATTGTCGCAGCAGCCGCGTCGCCAGTTCGGGATTTCGAGGGTTTCCGTTCGCCAACAGTTGTCCCAAGTTGTTCTCGGCGGTAGCCAAGTTGACACGGTAAAAACCATCGTCGTCGGTAAGCTGCCAAGCGGTTTCAAGCCGCCGAATCGAAGCTTCGAAATCGGCGGTCGCGTCGGCGTGACGTCCGATCGCAACCAAACTGTTTCCGCGTTCTAGCAGTGCATGAGCGAGCGATTGCATATAGTCGATCCGATCCGGATCGACCGCTAGCCATTGCTTCAAGTCGTCGATCAAGACCGACCAAGACTCTGCGGCAAGTCGATGTTGTCCCGCCTGAGTCAATCTTCGGCAGTGATCGGTTTGAATATTTTCGGACAGCCGGCGATCTCCTACGGTGCCTCGCCGTTGAGTCAACCATCGCGCGACCTCTAGCGATTGCTGGTACGACGCTTCATTCCACTGCCAATCCGATGGTGGATTGTTCTGGATCGCGAAACGCATCGCCAACTCCAAACGAACAAACGCCGATGCCGCGCGAGCAGAGAATGGGTCAAGCGGTGGAGGTGAGTCGTTTGATTTGGCGTGATAGTGTGGTTGGATGATTTGCCACAACCATAATCGGGCCGAGGTGATGCGGTCCTGCGAAGGAAAATTGGCGGTGGGTTGATCGCTGATCAACAACTGCCCTATCAACGATTGGATGCGTTCGAGATGGAACAATTGGTCAATGGATCCAGTTTCGATCGCGGACGATGTCGTGTCCGCCGCAAGTGAGACAGGTGTCACGATGGAATCAAGGTTGCCGGACGGGGCCGATTGCAGCAGCGATTCGGCAGCACGGTAATGCTGTTGCGCTTGTTCGGGTTTCCCGGTCAAGCGATAGAGATCGCCCAATCGAAGCGACGCCTTGGCCCGTTCCAGCAATGCAATTCGGTCGGTGTTGCCGGTCAAAACGGACAGGAATCGACCGGAGGACGCGTCGATTACGGAATCAGCCGAAGCGGCAGCAGCGAGATTTTGTTTGGTGATGCGGTCATACTGGTCAATCGCACGCTCTAATAACTCCGATCGCAGCGTCGCCATGCCGGGGTAGAATTGAAGCGATCCGCTCAGTTCGACCAACCATGTGTCGGTCGCATCACGGGCCTCGGCCAGACTGAGGGTCGCTTCGCGATGCGCACGCTGTGCCTCGATGCGGGCGAGTTGCTCGGCGCGATGCGATTGTTTGATCACAATGGCGAATGCGATCGAAGCGATTAGCAGTACCGCGACGCTGATCGCGATCGAGGCAGCCATTCCTTGGTGATGACGGCTCCAGCGAATGCTTCGCTGGATCGGGCTTTCACGATGCACCGAGACGGGATCGCCGGCAATGAACCGCCGCACGTCGCTGGCCAATTGGTCTGCGCTGCGATAGCGATCCTCAGCAGAGGCCGACATCGCTTTGTTGACAATCGATAATAGCGGCGATGGCGTCCGCGGCTGGATCGTTCGCAGGTCGGTAAACGAGGCGTTTCGGACTTGTTCTAAAATCGTTTCAACCGGCTGGCCGTGATAGGGATGACGGCCTGCGATGACAGTGTAGAGCACCACCCCGAGCGAATAGATGTCCGAGGCCTGGTCGATCTTTGAAATATCGCCGGCTGCCTGTTCCGGAGACATGTACGCGGGCGTACCCACGATGGTTCCGTCCGGCTCGATCATCGATGAGACTTCGGCATGTGTCTCGCAGACATTGGGACCTTCGCTGCTGTGCTGCTGGACGGCGTTTCGGTTCACCGACTGCGCCAATCCCCAATCCAACACGATCGTTTCACCGAAATCGCTGATCATCACATTGGATGGTTTTAGGTCACGATGGATCACGCCACGTTTGTGCGCGTAGGCGACGGCGTTGCAGACATCGACGAAGCGTTGCAGCAGTGGTTCGAGTGATTCGCCGAACTGGAAACGCGTCTGACGTTTGGTGGTGTATTGCTGCTGATGCTGTTGGATGAATTCGTGAAACGTCACGCCATCAAGCAGCTTCATCACATAGAACGCATCCCGCTGATCTCGCATCTCGTGGACCGGAACGATCCCGGGATGTTGCAACTGGCTGGTCACCTTGGCTTCATGCAGAAATCGTTGACGTTCCTGCTCGGTCACGTCGTCAGCGTCAGTAAAGCGTTTGACCGCAACTTCGCGATCCAATTGGCGATCGACCGCTTTTTCGACGATGCCCCATCCGCCTCGCCCTACCTCGCCGAGACTCTCGTAGCGTGATGGCGTGTGACGACCCTCGTTGGCTAGCCGGGTTGAATTCGCATGGCCGCATGAATCAGGGGCGGGATTCGATCCGATCGTGACATCCGGGATCGAATCGGATGAGGCCGAGGGACGCTGACGATTTCGTCGAGAGCGTGAGCGGCTTCTTTTTGCCGACGCGTCGCTTGGGTTCAATCCATCACTGCTAAATCCGTCAGAGCAAGTCGCGTCGGATTGGAAGTCACTCGATGGATTGCAAAGCCGGCTTGTCGAGTCAGGGGGATTGGATTCAGAGTTTGTCATGCCGGCGGTTATTGCGAAGTCACTTGCTGCCCCGAGTCTGCGACCCGATATTCCTTGTTCCGCTGGAAACGTAGGTCGTGCAGTTGTACCGGTGCGTGACGGTGACTGCCGAAATCGCCCACGTCTGCGGTGAACGACGTGGCGGCGAAGCGGTTGTACTGGTCCTAACGAGTATCCGTATCGAAACGAGCAACCGAGGGAAGCCCACGGCTGGCACGCGTGTTTTGAAGTTACGCGTTTAGACGTTCTTCGGGCCAAAGGCCCGGCCATTTGCTAGCCGCCCTCATTAAGTCCCAGCAAACGGCCGGACCGTTGGCCCTACAATTCATTGGTTTTCTTGGTCCCAGCCCGTTGGGCTGGGCTAGGTAAACGTCCGAGGCGTTGCCCCTAAATACAAATGCGCAACATCAAAACTGACGCGTCGGGTTGTGATACAAACGCAACTTCAAAACACGCGTCCGCAGCTGATGCATTCCTCAATCAAATTGATTGATCACCGTGACGCCGGTGTTGGGATAGCGATCCATCGTGGTCAGCGCTTCGAGTGATTCTTCGAGCCGGATTGTTTTGCCCACCAACTTCTCGGGCTGCAGTTTGCCAGCGGTAATCATCGCCAACATTGCCGGATAGCGATGCGACTGCATGCCGTGGCTGCCCAGGATCTCGAGCTCGTTCGCAATCACTTGGTCCATCGGCACCGAGGGCTGTCGGTGTTCGCCCAACATCAGCCCGACTTGGATGTGTTTACCACGCTTTCTTAGATTGGCGATGGAGTTGAAACAGGTGGTCGGACTGCCCAACGCGTCGAGCGAAACATGCACCCCTCCGCGAGTGATGCTCTGCACTTGGGCAACGACGTCATCCACGACCGCCGCGTTCACCGTTTCGGCCGCTCCAATCGCTCGTGCAAAGTCGAGTTTCTCTTCGTGAATGTCGATTGCAATCACGTTCGCCCCCAATGCGTTGGCAATCATGATCGCAGACAACCCCACACCGCCGCAGCCATGAACCGCTACCCATTGCCCGCCGCTGAGTTGGCCTTGGTCGACGATGGCCCGAAATGCGGTTGCAAACCGGCACCCCAGACTGGCGGCAGTCACAAAATCGATCGCTTCGGGTAGTCTGACTAAATTGGCGTCGGCGTAGTCGATTGCGACGTACTGAGCAAATGATCCCCAGTGAGTGAAACCGGGTTGAAATTGCCGTTCACACACTTGGTGTTCGCCCGCAGCACACTCAGCACACGTGCCACAACCACACACAAACGGCACGGTCACTCGGTCGCCGACTTGCCAACGGCCGACGTGGCGGCCAACCGCTTCGATCACCCCGGCCAACTCATGCCCAGGGACATGCGGCAAACGAATATCGGGATCGTGCCCCATCCATCCGTGCCAATCGCTGCGGCACAGCCCCGTTGCTGCGACCCGGATCACCACTCCGTGATCTGAAGGCGTCGGGTCCGCCACAGTTTCAATGGTCAATGGAGAGGCGAATTCGCTATAGATCGCTGCCCTCATGCTGGCTCTCGCTTTTTGATTCACGTTTGAAATCGGGGTGTGGTTCGAGCGTTGTTTTAGCGAAACAAGCCCGCCCGCGTGAGCCCAATGCCGTCTGCTTTGGCACGCATCGGTTGCCTGCACCTTTGCTACAATGCGGTCGACGCATCGGTTTTTTCGGTGTGAACACCGTCGCCGAGTGTCGCGGTTCGCTGCGGTGAAAAACATGATGCCTTCGACTTTGTCGTCTTATCTCGTGCTTGCTTCCTCCCAGACCTCTTCGGGCGGCGGGCATGGAGTCACCGAACAGGTCGCGGTAATTTTCGCTCTTTTGCTGCTCGCGGCTGCTGTACTCGCGATCTGCAATCGGTGGAAGTTGCCATTCACCGTGATGCTCGTCATGATCGGATTGACGTTGGCATTAATCAGCAAGCATGTGCCCACGCTTCGCTTGTTGGCCGAGTACACAATCTCGCCCGACGTGATCTTGTTCGTCTTTCTGCCCACGCTGGTTTTCGAGTCGGCATACAACTTGGAAGTTCGGCAACTTCAAAAGAATCTGCTACCCGTGCTGATGTTGGCCATCCCGGGGCTGCTGCTATCGACGTTGATTATCGGCGGCATCGTCGCATTGTTGACGGAGATTCCCTTGGCCGCGGCACTGCTGCTCGGTTCGATCCTCAGCGCGACGGACCCCGTCGCCGTGATCGCATTATTTAAACAGCTCGGTGCCCCTAAACGGCTGACTGTCCTGGTCGAGGGAGAAAGTCTTTTTAATGATGCAACGTCGATTGTCGTCGCTGGGATCCTGTTGAGCGTCGCGACGGAGGGGTTCAGCGGCGAAGCTGCACTGTACGGGTTGGCACAATTCTTTGGGGTGTTCTTCGGGGGGATCTTCGTTGGCATGCTACTTGGCTGGGTGTTTGGGCAGTTGTTGCAACGCGTCCGCGCCAACTCGGACATCGAAATATCGTTGACGATGGTTTTAGCGTACGGTTCGTTCCTGATCGCCGAACATTACCTGCACGTCAGCGGAGTGATGGCGACATTGGTCGCGGGGCTGATGATGGGCAGCTGGGGACGCACCAAAATCTCGCCCGAAGTCGGCGGCTTTATGCACCATTTCTGGGAGTACATGGCGTTCGTTTGCAATGCCTTGATCTTCCTGTTAGTCGGATTGAGCGTGGATTTGAGTGACCTTTACAACGCGATCGGCGTGCTAGTGGTCGTGCTGGTCGCGATGCAAATTTCGCGAGCAGTCGTGATCTTTGGACTTGTGCCGCTGACTGGCAAGTTCTCGCAGACGGTCAGCAAGGCGTACCAAATCGTGATGGATTGGGGCGGATTGCGAGGTGCGATCGCGTTGGCGATCGTGCTGTACCTGCCCGACAGTTTTCCCTACAAATCGCAATTCACTGCGATCGTGATGGGCGCGGTGCTGTTCACCTTGATTGTCCAGGCGACGACAATCGGCCGACTGGTGCGAACGCTTGGGCTGGATCAACCCAGTGCCGCCGACAAGCTGGCCAGAATCGAGGGACAGATTACTGCCAAGCACAATGCGCTCAGGCGAGTTCCCGAATTGCAGGCCGGTGGCTTCTTCTCCTCCGTCATCGCGAGTCGGCTTCAGGATCGCCTCCTCCGCGAACTCGATGAACTGACAACCGAACGCGAAAAATTGCGGGCACAGGAACTTAGTCGCGAAGAAGAGCGAGCGGTGGTCTATCTTCGCTGCTTCGGACTGGAACGAAAACTGTACTTTGACATGTTCACCAAACGCCATTTGGCCGAGCGAGTTTATCGCGACTTGGCCTTCTCATTAGAGTTGTGCAGCGAATCGATGCGGTATCAGGGCGAGTTGCCCAAAGCGACGATTTACGACCCCAAGCGTCAGGCGATACGTCAGAAAGTGACTCAAATGATGCAGCGTATCCCGCTGGCACGCCGGTGGGCGAGCCAGATTGGCGTCGCTCGCACCAGCGGCGAATATGCCCGCGCGTGGGGACGTTATCAGGGATGCGACCAAGTGCTCGCTCACTTGGACAAGATTGCAAAACAAGAGGATCGGTCGGTGGTCGAAGAGGTTCGCCGCCGTTACCAAGCATGGCAAGCGTCGGCGAAATCGCGAATCGATGCGGTGGCCGAACAGTTCCCCGAATTCGTCCAACTGATGCAGGAACAACTTGGGGAACGACTGGTGTCGCAAGCACAACGCGAGGTCATCCAGTGCGAAAACATCGCTGGCACCATCCCCGATGGGATCGCCGGCGAAATTATCGAGAACCTGCGGCAACACGTCGGCCAACTCGACGCCAAAACGCTCAATGCACAATTGCACGTTGATCCCAGTGAGTTGTTACGCAAAGTTCCGTTCTTTGAACAGACGCCGCCCGAGGAGTTCAATCGCGTGGCCAGCAAGCTGCGCGAGCACACGGTGCCTTCGGGACAAGACATCATCTGCGAAGGCCAGGCCGGCGATTCACTGTTCTTAATCGCCCGTGGCGTGGTACGGGTTGTCAAAGACGTTAACGGCGAGTCGAAACAGCTGAACACGTTGGTGGCAGGACAGTTTTTCGGTGAATTGGCGTTGTTGTTGCGTGAACCCCGCTCCGCCACCTGTCGCGCGGTGACGCCCTGTGCCCTGTATGAACTTCGCCGTGTGGACTTGGACGCCGTGCGGAGTGCATGCCCTGCGATTCAGCAATCGCTCGAAGAGGTCGCTCGAGAACGCCACGGTCGCGACGGAAAGTAGCGGCACGGCAGTGGGGACCCAGTCAGCGCCGGGGTACCAGAGACCACAACGCAACCGTCACCGATCCGTTGGCGCTTCGGAAGGGAGTTCGCTGGGCGGACTGGCCGGTTGCGAGACGACACTGACGGTCGAGGCGTCGACTGGTTTTGCTGGGCCGTGCGATGCGTAGGCTTGCACCAACACCACTCCGATCACGACCGCCAACGTGCCAATGTACTGCATTGGATGGGCCGAAAGCAGTTCTTGCTTCATCCACAGTCCGATCGCGACCGATACA
Source organism: Novipirellula rosea (assembly GCF_039541335.1). Classification (NCBI taxonomy): domain Bacteria; kingdom Pseudomonadati; phylum Planctomycetota; class Planctomycetia; order Pirellulales; family Pirellulaceae; genus Novipirellula; species Novipirellula rosea. The sequence continues at coordinate 28,553 of NZ_BAABGA010000024.1, forward strand.
AGCGTCGCTCCGCCGAACACAATTGGCATGACCAGATCCGGAGCCCGGCTTTTAAACAACGCCAACGTGAGTGTCAATGCTCCAAAAGCGCCGAGTGATCCGGCGATAAATCCCCAACGAACGGTCACCGGGGCGAAATGAAAATTGTCTTTGGTCGCAAGGATGCCCACTATTCCGCCGAGAATTCCAATCAATAGGTAGGCGACACCGATCAAAATAAAGGGTTTGAAGGGACTCTGCCCTGACACACGCGACGTTTGTAGTGCGGGGCCGTACATGCCCCAAAACAGACCCGTCAGCAGAGCGAAAACAATGCCGTAAACTTTCGGACTCATAGTGACTCGGAGCGGTGATAGGGGGGGAATGCAGCGAGTGGATGGCATGCGGATTAGGCAGGTGTGCCAGACGACGTCATTGTCTCAATTGTTTCCCCCGCAGGGAATACGGCGTGAACGACCCGAAGCGTGGATGCGGTGAAAGATCCAACATACGGGGGTCTGCAACAAAGTTGCCCGGCACAGGCCGATGCGCCCGTGCAGTCGTTTCGTTCACCAGAACGTGCTCTACGTTCTGATGACGATCGCTACCGCTTAATATCACGCACGCACTTGCTTACCGCGGCCGGTCGGTTGGGGGCGTGGCCTCGGCGTCGGATTGTGTCTCAGCCGAGCGAAGAAGAATGCGGCCAACGCCACTGCCACCAGCCCTGCGATCCAGAGCCACGGCGAGGTGCCGGTCCACTGCGGGATCGTGATCTTGCCCGCCTCGCCCCAGGCTTTGGCAAACGCAGAGAGCTGGGGATAGAATCCGACAAACAGTGCGGCTCCGAACAACATTCCCACGACGCCAACCATCGCGTCTCGGCGTCCTTCACCGCAAGCGGCGACGCTGGTTCCGGGGCAGTATCCGAACAGCGACATGCCTGCGCCGAAACAAGCACCGCCAACGAGGATGCCGGCCCAGGCAAGCGGTTTGATGTGCAGCGACACCGCTTCGGTCGGTAGCAACGCGTAGATCCCGATCGACCCAACCACCACCGCCGTTCCCATGATCTTGACCACGGTCCAGTCACGGAACAGGAATTGACCAAGGATGACGTGATATTTTGCGACGCGTCCCTTTTGAAGCAATATGCCGAACACGACTCCGGTGATCAGCCCAAGAGCAAGTTTCCAGATTGGATCAAACATCTTCGCTAGTCCTCCGGCCGTAAAGTAGAAATGCAGTAAGGATGGCAACCGTGAAAAACGTGATGCTGAAGATCCAGCTCGAGGCGGCAAGCTGCAGACTTCCACTGATTCCGTGACCACTGGTGCAACCTTGTGCTAACCGAGCACCGAACATCATCAAGCCGGCGGCAAAGAATGCGACACTCAACCGAAGTGCGGCGCTGTTGCCGAACCGGCGCTGCCACATCGCGGGGATCACGACCGGTTCGCGATCTCCTGATGAGAACGAACTGAGCAGGCTTCCGAGCAGCACGCCAACCACCAACATCCATTCCCAGCCGATTTTTGGCGAGTGGTCTTGATAGTAGGAATTCGACTCAGCGAATTGCGGAGCCACCGCCTCCATCCCGAGAGCCACCGTGTGTTCAAACGCGGTCGTGATTCCCAGCGGATGGTTGGCACTCCAGAAAGCGAACCAACTGAGCACGCCAATCCCGGCCCCAACGAGATAAGGTGACCAGGCGTGCTTTGCTAACGGATTTTTCATCGCAGCTACCCTGAATTGTGGATGTCAATATTGAAGCGTCCTGTCCTGCATGCCGCACACAGAGGGACGTTGATGTGTGCTGTCAAATGAGAAAATGAACCTGCAACTTCTGTTCCGAATCCCATCGACTTGGGGGGCACCCAAGCTGTTACCGGTATCGCATTTGCTACGGGTTACTCTCCTCTAGCTAATTTCACTTAAAACGTAAAAGGAAACCCAATGTCCCAGCGGATGAAAATAAGCGACGAAATCACCGTAGGTCCCCAGCCATCGGCAGACGAAATTGAGAAAATCGCAGCAGAGGGATTTGCTTCATTGATCAATTTCCGAACAGCGGGGGAGGATGATCAACCATTGTCGCCCGACGCCGAGCAACAGAAGGTCGAAGCGAATGGGTTAAAGTATCTGCACATTCCGGTATCGATGCAGGATATGTCACCCGAGGTAGTCGATCGGTTTCGCGAAAAATTCAGCGAACTGCCCAAGCCGGTCTTCGCACACTGTCAATCCGGAAAGCGGGCAGGCGCGATGGTCATGATGCACATGGCCGCCGAGCAAGGGATGACGGGAGAACAGACGCTCACGCAGGCTAAGAAGATGGGGTTTGAATGCGATCAGCCTCAGTTGGAGCAGTTCGTCAAAACCTACGTCGATTCCCGCAGTGCTCGGTGACCCCGCCGCCGCCAGCAACCGTCTTTTCTCGTGACCGAGGCCGATAATGGATTCGCTTCTATTCGCCCTGATTCTGGCGGTGCTTGTTGGGATCACGCTCGGCAGCTTTGGGGCGGGCGGTTCGATTTTGACGCTCCCTGTTTTAACGTTCGTGCTCGGCGTCCCGGTCGGGCAAGCTGTGGTGATGTCGATGGTCGTGGTGGGAGGGTCCAGTTTGCCGGCGGCAGCACGCTATTGGCAACAAGGCAGTTTTCATACGCGGGCGGCGATCTTGTTATCGGTCACAGGAGCGCCGGGAGCCTATCTCGGTTCGTTCCTTACTGAACTGGTTTCCGAGCGAACGCTGTTGCTGATCTTCGCCGCGATCATGCTGGCGGCTGGGGTCGCAATGGTGCGGGGGCGAGCCGAACAATCGCATCGCGACCGTCGTTGCCGCGTCTGGCCTTGTTTGTTGATTGGGGCGGCCGTCGGAGTGCTGACTGGCTTTCTCGGTGTGGGCGGCGGTTTTCTGATCGTGCCGGCATTGGTGCTGTTCGCTGGCATCGACGCAAAACGCGCCGTCGGAACGTCGCTGGCAATCATCACGTTAAACACACTGGCGGGACTCGCCGGGCAATTGCGTTCGATAAGCATCGACTGGGGGATCACCCTCGCCTTTCTTGGACTCGCGTTTCTCGGCATGCTGGTTGGGGTGGTTCTTGGCGAGCGGCTGCCAGCCGACCGAATCCGCACCGCATTTGGTTGGTTCGTGATCCTGCTGGCAGTGGTTATTGGTGGGCTCGCGATAAGCAAGTCGCCCGAGGACGACCCGGCGTCCGTGGCGATCAAGCGAGCGCTACAGCCAAGCTTTTACTCTAGCGAAGGCCTCGCGATACACCACAACGCCTCGTCGGTGCGAATCAGGATGTCGTTGCCGGCAACAACGACCGAAGCGTTCGTCTTTTCGTCAAGCGAATTCGTCGCGAGTTGCTTGAATTCTTTAGGATCGGGTTTGAAAACCGTCGTCGTGCCAGACTTGGTCAGCAAGAACATGCGGCCGTCACCGGTTTGCGTAATGCTGGACCACGTGCCTCCGCCATCGGTGCGTTTCTTCCAAAGCTCTTCTCCCGTTTGAACATCGAAACAACTCAGCACGCCATTCATGTTGCAGATGTAGATCGATCCGTTGTCGGCAACCCCGGTCCCCAACCAGCCTTGATCTTTGGATTTATGCCAGATCCGGTGCGTCGATGTCACGTCCCCACGACCGCCCGCCCGGACCGCCAGCGATGCGCCGCCATAGCTTCCCAAGGCGACGACCACGCCGTCGGATTCCATCGGCGAGGCGTACGCCAAAGGTCCCGTCCCGCCACAAGTCCAAAGTTGCTCGCCGGTCGATGGATCAAAGGCACTGACGCGGCGCGACAACGCGGCAACCAATTCGAAGTGACCATCGACCTCAACCAAGATTGGCGTGTTCCAGGCACCTCGCAGTCGTTCACTTCGAGGTTTGTTGCTGCCAAAATCGTTGGCATTGCCGTCATTCTCGGGGCCGCTGAGAGCGCGTTCGGCATTGTCATCCAGTGCGTCCACCTGCCAGCGTGTTTCGCCAGTGGTCTTGTCCACGGCGATCAGGAATTCGTTGTTCCCCGGCCCGAACAACAGGATGCACAAATCGTCATACAGAATCGGCGAGGACCCGTAGCCCCACATATGCTGCTGCGTGCCAAGGTCGCGTCGCCACAGTTCGTTGCCATCGACATCCCAGCAAACCAGCCCGGCGGACCCAAACCAAGCGATCACGTGTTTCCCATCAGTGACCGGCGACGCCGAACAATAGGGATTGGTTTTGTGCGATGTTTCCGGTTTGTCGTACCGGACGCTCCGACGCCAAACCTCGCGACCGGTCTCTCGATCCACGCAGAACAGACTCCGCTGGTTGGTTTCCGAAAGCGGCTGAGTGAAAAACACGCGGTCTTCCCACACGACCGGGGTTGAGTTGCCCGCTTCTGGCAACTCGATCCGCCACTTTACGTTCTGGTCCGGCCCCCACTCGCTCACGACACCATCGGCCGAGGTGATGCCCGATCCCGCTGGTCCTCGCCACTGGGGCCAATTCGAGTCGGCTGCAGATGATGCTGAAACCAAGCTCACGAAACAGAAGGCCATCGCTACGTAACAGGCCGTTTTCATAGTGATTCCTGGAACATGAGGGGATTTGAAGAAGGACGGTAGTGGATCTTGTCAATTAATTTTTTGGGACTCAGCGCGACCGGAAAATCTCGCTGGTCAGCGTCTCGGTTACCATGGTTTGCAGTCCGTAGTCAGCCGCTTTGACGCGGATCAAAATATCATCGATCTCGTACTGGTCCGTTCGCTCCATGTGGCGTCCCGACGCGTACGTGAGCAGTTTCTCGATCAGATTGCGAGCAAACAGATCGCGGCGACTTTCCAAAAGCACCTTTTTGAAACCAGGAAAGTCTTTGTAGGTTTCACCCGAAGGCAATTTTCCCGACGGATCCACCTTCGCCGTCGATCCTTTGCCTTTAGCCTTGGGGTATCTCTCTCGCCAACGTCCGATGGGGTCAAACGTTTCAAGTGCATACCCAAGCGGGTCAATGTTTCGATGACACACGTAGCACGCTTTGTCCTGACTGTGTTTCGTTAGCTTCTCGCGGATCGTGGTCGCTCCGCTCACATCGGCATCAATCGCAGGTACCTCGTCCGGCGGCGGTGGCGGCGTGATCCCAAGGATATTTTCCAGAACCCATACGCCGCGTGTCACCGGAGAAGTGTCGACGCCGTTGGCGCTGACTGTTAGTACACCGGCCATTCCCAGCACGCCGCCACGCTGGTTGTTCTTCGCAAGGCTGACTCGCTGAAATCCGTCGGCCAGACGGAGCGTGTCTCGCTCAGGTAATCCGTACAGCGTTGCCAATTTTTTGTCGACGAAAGTGTAGTCCGCATCGAGAAAATCGATCACCGATCCGTTCTCGTCGAGCAGATTCCGGAAGAACAGACGTGCTTCCTGCTTCATCGACTCCGGCAAGTTTTGGGCGTAATATTCCCAGGCGGCATTGCGAGGCGGTGGCAGATTGCCGATATCTCGCAGGTTTAGCCAACTATCGAGAAAGCCATTGATGAATTCGTTGGATCGGTCATCGCCGAGCAGACGGACAATCTGTTTTTTCAGTTCGTCCGTCTCGGTCAAGCGGCCGGATTGGGCGGCAGCGAATAGTTCATCATCCGGTGGGGCCGCCCACAGGGCGTAGGAAAGTCGTGAGGCAAGATCGAAGGGGCGTAACTTGGTCTCGTCTTCGGGAGTGATTTCGCTGAGGTACAAAAACGACGGCGAGCAAAGGATCATCTTCAGCGTATCCAGGGCGGCCTGACGTGGGCTGGCTTTTTCGGACAATCGTTTCCGATAGATCGCCTCGATCCGTGTGCGATCCGATGGGTCCAGCGGACGACGGTACGCGCGTTGGCCAAAGGCAAACAACTGCTCGATCGCTCGGTCTTCCTGAAAACCCTGTTCTCCGAAAACAGCTTGTTCCTCTTTGCCTCCTGCGGTTTCCGGCAGCGGCCCTCGGACCTTGATCTCTCCGATCTTGATATGAGGCAGCGCTCCTTCGCGAAGCAGCGATGTGCGGCTGACACCGACCTTCGGACTCTTGAACTCATCCTTGTATCGCTTATTCGTTTCGATCACCGACGCCCGTGATTCGTACGGGCCGTTTGGGAAAATGAATCGAGGTGTTTGTCCAGCTTCGAGCCAGACGCGGAAACTCAACCATTCGGGCTTTTCATCCGGTACGATCGCGGTGGCGAGAATCGGTTCGATCGCCTGAGGATAATGGATGTGTCCTTTGGTGGCGTCGCCGGGAACGACGGCCAGTTGAAAGGGTTCCGAAAAATCGATGCGGAAGATCTTCGGGTCGTAATGCGTGTCGCGATGCATCGCTTGCGCATGAACTTCGATGTTGTAAAGTCCCGACACCGGCACGCCCTCTAAGAAATCTTCGATGTGTCCGTAGCCGCCTTGCCGCGTATCCGTATTGGGTTGTTCGTACAGACACAGGTACTCGAATTTGAACACGCTGCGGTGGGCACCACTGAGTTCTTCGTACTGTTGGAAATTGTCGGTAAAGTGCCACGACTTGGGCTTCATCGTGGGTTTGCCAAGACGCGTCTCCACCAGCCGCGAAGCCGCGTGCAAGTACTGGTCCAGCAGAAAGCCCGACGTCACCAGCGACTCACCAATCGTATCCATGTGCTGGCTGGTGTTTTCCTTGGGGAAATCCGCGGTCAGCCCGAGTGTGTCGACACGACGATCGAATAGAGTCGCCAGCGTGTTTTCATATTCGCGGTTGGACAGCCGACGCATCACAGTGCGGCCACCCGAACTTTTGAAATTTTCGCGAGCTTCCGCGATGCTGTTTCGCAATGTACTTAGCAGCGCTAGTCGTTGCTCGTCGCTCGGTTGATCTGCATCCTCGGGCGGCATCATCTTTAAGGTCACCGAATCGATGATTTCATCAGCAGTGATCAATTGCTGCTCGGATGTGATCGGCAGCTCGAACGACTCGAACTCGCGTTCGCCTTCGGCCGAGCCGGTGTCATGGCACTGCAGGCAATACTGGCCCATGAAATTTGCCACCACAGTGCTGGCTTTTGCAGCAGCACTGTTTTCGGACGCCGTTTCCGCTGCGGCGGTATCGGCCATCGCGGCAAGAGCGAAACTGATAACCCCGACGGCGCAAAACGCCCCGCGTCGGACTGACTCACAGAGATACATAGTGATCGCGTTTACGAGAGGGTGCCGGTGCTGGTTCCGAACGAGTCCTTTTGGACACCCATCCGTTGGGCAATGTCGACGAACAAATTACACAGCGGGACATTGCCCGAGCGTTTGGAACCGACTTTCTTGAACTCGCCGCGGCCGTAACCACCGCCCGCCATCAAGATCGGCAGGTCCGTGTTGGTGTGCGAGCTGCCGTTGCCCATTCCGCTGCCGAACAGCACCGCGGTCGATTCGAGCAAGCTCTGGTCGCCGTCCTGGATTCCTGCAAGCCGTGTCAAGAACTTTCCAAATTGTTCCAACTGATACGACTCGAGTGTAATCAGATGCGCGATCGTTTCCTCGTCATTGCCGTGATGCGAGAGACTGTGATAGGACTTGTCGATCCCGAGGTTCTGTGGCAGGAAGCTGCCACCGATTTCCAACGTGGCGATTCGCGTCGAATCGGTTTGCAGCGCCAACGCGATCAACTCGTACAGCATCGGCAGGTCATCGACGGTGTTCGTGTCGGCCGGTTTGTCAAACGGGGCATCCGGTTTGGGTTGGTCCGCCCAGCGGCGGCGGACTTCGAGCCGTTTTTCGACGTCGCGAATCGAGCTGAAGTATTCGTCAAGTTTAGCTTTGTCCTCTTGATTGACTCGCTTGGAAAGAGAACCCGCTTCTTCGCGGATCGAATCGAGAATCGAAGCTTCCACCGCAGTGGATTTGACTTTCTGAGCACGCCGTTCTTTTGATTCAGTGACAAACAATTTGTCGAATAGTTCGGCGGGGCCTGTGATCGGTGGGACGCGGACGCCCGATTTGGTCCACGACATTTGGCATCCACCATGGATGCCTCCTTCGGACCCCACGGTCAGCGATGCGAACCGCGTTTGCCCTCCTACCTCATCGGCCAGGAATTGGTCGATGGTGACGTTGCCATCGGGGCGATGCTTCGATTCGTGGTGCAGCACGCCTGACAGAAACGTGTGCACGGCGAAATGGCCTCCCCGCAAACCGTGATCAAGGCCACGGTAGATCGTGATCTGGTCCCGGTTTGCCTCTAGCGGCTTCAGCAGCGTGGTCTGTTCAAATTCCTTACCGGTGGTTTCCGGAAAAAAATGCTTCTGCTGAAATCCAAGCAAGTTGCCCACCGCAACGAAGCGGCGAGCACCGACACCCGCGCCGTGGGTCGCTCGAACAGCCGAGTTGCTACCGACCGACTCGGCCCTCAGTGACGAAAGTCCAGGCAGAGCGAGCGATCCGGCAACCGAGCGGAGAACGAAACGCCTGCGATCTAGATTTTTTTTGTTTAGTTTTGACATGCTGCCATTCTATCCAAAATTGGAACGCAATCCAACGTCAGCGAGAAGACGTTGTGAATCCGTGTATTTGAGCGACCGCAAGCTTCGCCCGCTATAGGAAAAACAGGCGTTTACGCGTGCGTCGCAGCGATTGGAACCCCCTCCTCTATAGAATAGAGACGATATCGTTTATCGAGGCTCTGTCGCACGAGTCTTCCGAGGCCCGACAGGCAGGAGTCTGCGAGCCAGTGCGTTCTCGATTCGATTCCGGGTAACGATTAATCCGATTGGTCGGCGTGAGACTCTTCGGAGGTCTTTGCCGCGGGGTAGAATGAGGCCAAAAACGAAAGGAACTCGTTTTTTCGTCGCAGCAATATTGAAATGTTACTCATCTTTTTGAAGTTTGTCGGTCAGCGACTGTACGCAATCTATATTCATAGAGAGCGCGAAGTTCGACAGGGATTGTTTGGGGGCCGGGGATTCATTTTTTTATGAAGAATGTTGGCACGGGACGCTTTTAAGACTCGGAGCTTTGAGTACGCAAATGCAGCATATTAGAATTGAATACACTGAGAACATTATCTCACGCACCATTCAGGGTGCGTGGCAGGAAATGTCATTTGTGGTGCGCGTCGATAATCTTTCTTACCAAAAGCACGTGGCGATCCACTGGTGCGGTGAGGAGGGTGAGTGGCATATCGATGAAGCGTCCTACCGCTGCACATTGCCCGATGGAAGTGAGTTGTGGTACGCCTGTATACGTCGCCCTCTGACGTCAGAGCATTCGCTGCCAGGCAACATTCGTTACTCGGTCAGTTACGAGTGTGCGGGGCGAACATTCTGGGACAACAATCATGGACGTGATTATAAGGTTGATGCTGATTCGGGAGTGATTGTCTATCGTGATGTGCCCATTCAGCATCTGTTCTATGATCCGGTGTTACAGGGAGGCAAAGTCTCGCTGTCCATCGACTCTGCGGTTCGATCTTCGCTCCACGCCAAGAATGTGCGGATTCACTGGTCAACCGATAAATGGAAGACGAGCCATGTGACGCGTTGTTTCAAACGACCGAATCACTGGGACCTGGTTCGCGGCAGTGTCGCACGGAATCCCAACCGGTATGGCTGGGAGATCTGGACGGGACGCTTGCCGATACATCATTCGTATCGAGTTGAATATGCGATTGAATCGGAGACGGATCATGGAGTGGTCTGGGACAACTGCCATGGTGCGAATTATCAGTCGCGGCGAAGTACGCTTCGCGTGCTGACGCTGAACCTGCACTGTTACCAGGAAAACGATCAAGAATACAAATTCAAGCAGATTGCTCAGGCGATCCAGGACTTTCAAATTGATCTGGTGTGTCTTCAAGAAGTGGCTGAGAACTGGAACGATGGCAACGGCGACTGGGCTTCCAACGCAGCGCGGCGGATCAATTCGTTTCTGCCGTTTCCGTATCACTTGCACACCGATTATTCGCATCTAGGGTTCGATCGATTTCGCGAAGGCGTTGCGATTCTGAGTCGTCATGAATTTTCGGCAACGGATTCCGGATATGTTTCGGACAGCCAGGATATCTATGACATTCATGCACGACGCGTTGTTATGGCGCAGGTTCATGTTCCGTATTTCGGCCCGGTGAACCTGTTCAGTGCTCATCTCAGTTGGCCCGAGGATGGTTTCTATCCGCAGTTTGATCGCACCCGTCAATGGGCCGATGAGCGTCACGACGAGAATGTGGCGGCGACGCTGATTTGCGGTGATTTCAATATTAAAGCTGGTTCAGGGGCTTATTGCCACATCGTGAATTCCAGCGAGTATGAGGATCAGTATCTCAAGACGGTAAATCGACCCGCATTTGACCAAGTTTACTGCGACCGTGTTCAGGATATTGAAGGTGCGATCGGTCATGATGGCCGGATCGATTACATCTTTCTCAAAAAAGGATCTCGGGTGCAATCGATAAACGGCCTGGAGCTGTTTACCGACCATTCCTACGGTCGCGTGTCGGATCATACCGGTTATTACGTAGAATTTGAACTAACATAACGTCATTGAAAAACAGAAGAATTTATGAGTTCATATTTTGCAGAACGATATGCAAAGCCGGTCCATGCGAGGCTGGAGACGCCGTATGCGCGCAGGAACGATTTTGACGATCTGTTCTATCTGCGACGCGGAACACTGGTGTTTGATGTGGACTGGGGAGTCGATCTCAATATCAAAGTGATCGTCAAGGTGTTTCACGAGGATGGTAGTCATGAACAATATATCGCTCATACCGATCCCATCAATGTGCAGGGAGACAAACATCAACGCGTGACGCGTGATATTTTTATTCACATGCAATCGATGCATCAGGGACGCGTTACCTGTGTGAAGTTCTCCTACATTTTGCACCACGAATTCAGGTCGGTGCCGTCGGAATATGAATACATCTTTATGGATGGACCGCATATCGAATTGCAGGGCGAGCAGAACCGAGCTGTCTCGCCACAATGGCGGACCCGCAACGAATACAGAACGGTCGAACTGAATGATCGGCTGTTGCAGAATGACGTGGACTGGATCAACCACAACTACCAGTCATTGAACCTTATTCCCAAGTTCACAAAAGGTCAGACGTGGCATCCGTACCACCCCAAACGATTCATTCATGATCACATTGATAAGGTGATTTGGAAGAAGCAAACGGATCCGTCGGGACTGCACTCGATCAAAGTGTGCGTCGACTGCATTGATGACAAAGATTTTTGCAACCATCTACTTTACGCTCATCAGTGCGGGGTTTTGGTGCAGGTCATCGTGGATTGGCGCAAGATGACGCTGACGAACAGTAAGAACTACCTCAAACTGAAGCGGTCCGGTATCGAACTGCTGGGCGAAATCTGCACCACCTGTGATCCGTTGGCGGAAGTGGCCACGGACATGCACAACAAGTTCATCATTTTCGACGACGAAGACTGTATCATTGGCTCGTTCAACATCACGTTTGATCAGTGGGGAGCCAACTGGGAGTCAGGAATGACTTTCCACACCAAGGGGATGTGTCGGCTGCTGGACAATATCTTTCAGTCGATCCGTGGGGGAGTGATTCAGCGGTACGGAATTGATCCACGTAGCCCGTTTAATCTCTACTACACCTTTGGACGCACTGCCATGCTCAATGGCAAGTATTATCGTCCACATCACGCGATCTTCTCAGAAATCAACCGAGCGCAACATTCGATCGATCTTTGCTTGTTTCTGATTGGTGAATTGCGAGGTGAACATGGTGATAGTGTGATCGATGCCCTCATTCATGCGCATCATCGCGGTGTGAAAGTGCGCGCGATCTTCAACGGACATTTGGCGTGGCAAGGTGATATTCGCAAGCCACGAACGATGGAGAAGGAATTCAGTCGTCATCTGTTGCCAGCCGTCCAGCGACTCAAGGATGCCGGCATTCCGATTGCACTGGTGTACGGTATCTTCGACAGACCGATCCCGTATTCGCCGATTCATTCGAAACAGTGCGTGATTGATCGTCGCATCGTCATCGACGGCAGCTTCAATTGGTACAACACCTCCGTTCTGTCACACGACCTGCTCGTCGTTGTCAATAACGAAGAAGTCGCAGAACACTACCTGCACGAAGCGCAGCAGATTCTCGATACCTTCCGCGTGTTCTGGTTGAATTAAAGCAATTTGACAACGGACCTGGGCTTCACAGTGACAGTGTATCATTGCGGTGGATTTCGAGGCGACACCCTTCTGGTGTCACGGCAAATTTTCATCTCGCAAACATGTAGCCGCACCCCAGCGATTCGCCGGTCCTTCATTCGGCTATCAGAATCGCTTGATGTCCGCTGATTTTATGAGGAAGTGACTGGCACCCCGCCACAGCACCCCGCCTGCACACGGGACAGACGAAGAATGGATGCTCTTGTGGCCGACCACGGATTTGGTGGCAAGTGCGGGGCGGTCATTCAGTGTCATCGCGAGACTGGATTAGATGACATAGAATGCGCGGGACCGTGAATACGAAGGAACAATGCCGAGACCACCCAATGGAGAAAACTACTAGGTGGCACGCGCGTGCGGGACGGCAAAACTTCGTGGACGTCCAATGGCTTGAATCGCGACTCGCTGCGACTCGCTGCGACTCGCTGCGACTCGCAAAAACAGAAGGAATAAGAATGGCATCAAGTAACAAGAAGGTGCGCAAGGATCAAAAGAAGCGGGATCGTCAGAAGCGGGCAATCGCAAAAGAAAAACGTCGTCAAGTCCGATCCGCGGCTGAACCGTCGAACCAGGACGCACAGTTCGCCGATTCGCCAAGCGACGAACTGTTCAGCAATTTCAAGAAAGACGCACCCGATAAAGAGGCGGCTAATCCTGCAATCGAACAGTGGTGGGATCGTTTCCATGATGTCGATGGGCCACAGCGTGTGTCCATGCTGAAAGAACAACTCCATGCTGATTTAGACAAGGAGTGGCGTGAGTCTCTTTTTCCGGATGCCATTTTCGAGGCAGAGCAGGGTACCGATTCGAGCGACTATGTTTCGTTGCTTGAAACGTTGGCTGTGGAGCATCGCCAAATTTACGATCTTGGATTGTTGTGGTTTCTGAAAAGCCGAGTCGACCACTACCTTTTGGTTGGCGATGACGACAAGATCGTAACCGCGGTGAAACAAGATGCTGCGGCGTTGAGCGAAACCAACGAGGCGTATTTCGGTATAGTGTCGACGCTTCGATTGGCCGGCATGGCTGGCTCCGCGGATACTTTGGCAGCGGCTGGCATGCGTGTCATGGACACCAGCGATCTGATGCCCTGGGCTATCAACGAAATGTTCCACTTTTTCCAGGACTCGCAAGTCCGTCAGTGCGTGCACGATGGCGGTGACGCTAAGGCGATCGCGCGGCTCGAGTCCATTCTTGAAGAACACGACGCGAACATGGATGCCGACGCCGTACAGCTGCGAGCCGAGATGATTCGGCGTTTGACTGGAGAGACAAAAACCAAATGGGTGCGAAATCAACTGCTGGGAACGAGCAAGCAAACGCGTGTGAACTGCTATTTGCTGTGCTTTGAGTTTTCACATTGGCTGATCGCCCAGCGAGACATCCCCCCCGTCGCTGCCGATGAACTTCGCGGCTTTGTGCTGCAAACTCTCTCTGGCGACGGGATCTCGATGCGGTCCTACCTCGACGGCATTTCGAAAACTGCACTGGAAAAACAGCTTGTTAGTGAGTTGGGATTCATGTCGCTCGATCGATTCAAGGCCCCTGCGACACTGATCGCGGTAGAACACTTTGTGATGTTTCTTAGTGAAGCTGAACTTGTCAGCACAAAGTCGCTCAGCCGCACGCGCGACGTGATTGCGGCACTCGATGCACAGCTGCGTCAAGTCCTGAATCAGGAGTGGCGTTTCTTCAGCTTCCTCGATCGCTTGCGGACTCCTGCTTAACACTCCGTTATGAATTGGCCGTCATGAATAGGCCGTCATGAATAGGCCATCATGAATAGGGCGGTAGGAAAATGCGAAGCTTGCAAACAGCAAAGTCCAGGGGGACATCTCGTATCGCTAGTCAGCCGGCTCGTTGCAGCAACCATCCGGCTCACGCCGTGAACGCTACCAACGAAGATGGCCCTAGGTTTACTTCGTCGTCTCGCAGAAGGTCGGACGTATTACCGGCGGCTACCAAACGATCTGTTTTAAAATCCGTCGCATTATGGCGACCGCACCCTCGCGGCGCTATTGCCGCGGACGTGGACTTGAGTGAATATATGACCGCAGGGGATTTGCAATGTGGAACGATGTTCTAAATTGTTTCGCACCCTGAACCAGCTGTGTTGGCGGAACACTTGGAGACATTTGTTCTACAATAGGCGGCGGTAGCTACTACCGATCGATGCGTTTGGATGTTTCGTCGTCTTTTATCATTGTCTCGTGCAGCTGTTGGCCCTTTTCGGTCAGGAACACTGTCCAATGCCTTCCATTGAAATGCTGAGAATTGACGGCGATGCCGCCGCGATGGGCCACGCCCACGGCACCGCGTTTCGCAGCGAGATTCAATTGCTAACGCAAGAGCGTATGCGGCTCTGCTATGACCGTTTCTGGATCGGCGAAGGGAGCGAGGCGGTTAACCCCGAGACGTTGGCCGAAGCTTGTTGGGAACAACAACAGCGGTACGATGACCTGACCACCGCTGAACTAGAAGCCATCGCCCGTGCCGCCGACGTGCCTGCCCGCGATCTACTGGTGACCGGCGGCTTCACTGACTTTGTCGACGCCCTACGCGGCGGCGCGGCGGGTGGTGCGAAGAACCAGACGCCACTCGAAGATCCAGGCCAATGCACTGCCGTGTTGGTCGCCGCCAATTCCGCTGCGGACGGTCGACCATTATTGGCGCAAACTTGGGACATGCATCCCACGGCCACACCGTATATCCGCGTACTGGACCTGCGGTCGACCGATCAACCCGCGGCCATCGTGTTCACCGTGACGGGATGCCCGGTCATGATTGGGGTGAACGAACACGGTTTGGCGATCGGAATCAACAACATGGTGACCGCGGACGGTCGTCCCGGTGTGATGTGGACCAGCGTCGTCCGCCGCATGCTTCGTGCTCGCAACGCCGACGAGGCACTCGCACTATTGAAAGTGGCGCCAGTCGCTGGTGCACACCACTACCTGCTGCTGGATGCGGAAAGCACCGGTTACAGTGTTGAACGTTCGCCCACGCGACTCGCCGTGCGGACTTTAGAGTCGACGCTTGCCCACACCAACCATTGCCTGGACTCGGAATTGATCTCGATCGAGCCGCCTCGTGGTGACGCGCCAGCCTACAGCACACGCAACCGGCTGCGAACGGCCGAAGAATGGCTCGAGGCGCATCCGGCCGATTGCTCGCGACGCGGCCTGTGGCAACTGTTAAACCGTTTCGATGAAAGCGATCCCTTGGGCTCGATCTGCCACGGCCCGCAGCCGGGCTATGATGTCGAGACCGGGGGCGCTGTGGTGATCTCTCCTCGTGACGCGGCAATGGATGCGGTCTGGGGACAAGGCGATGTCCACAACGATGCGGATCGAATCGCACCGCAGACTTTTAAAGTGTTCAGCCCCTCTGGAATGCCCACAACTTACTGATTGAGAGCGTCAGCTATGTCCAATACCGATACCGCAAACTCGACCATTCGGATCAACGGCCCCCTGCCTGGCCCACGCGCCCAGGCGATCCTCGAGCGGCGCGACGCGACCACCGTACGCGGTCTGTACCGTTCTTGTCCGATCGTCGCTGACCGCGCCGCGGGCGCCACGGTGACGGACGTGGACGGTAACGTCTTCATCGACTTGGCTGGCGGTATCGGCGCTCTGAATGCCGGTCACTGTCCACCCGAAGTCACCGCTGCGATCCATGGCCAAGTCGATCGGCTGCTGCACTTGTGCAACATCGTCGGCACGTATGAATCGATGGTACAGCTAAACGAAAAACTGCACGAAATCGTGCCCATCCGCGGTCCGAAAAAAACGCTGCTCTGCAACTCCGGTGTCGAAGCCGGCGAGAACGCGGTAAAGATTGCCCGCTACGCCACCGGCCGCCAAGGGATCATCGTCTTTGAAGGTGCCTTTCATGGACGCAGCCTGTTGGGCATGACCATGACCAGCAAGTATGATTTGTACAAACGAGGCTTCGGCCCGTTTGCAAGCGAGATTTATCGTGTGCCATTCCCCTACGAGTACCGCGAAAAGCCCGCTGGAATGAGCACCGAAGATTTCTGCGAACATCGGATTAGCGATCTGAAGAAGGCGTTGGTGGCGCAGATCGATCCGACCAGTGTGGCGGCGGTCATTATCGAGCCGGTGCAGGGTGAGGGCGGTTTCATTCCCGCGCCGCCTGAATACATTCGGGCTTTACGCGAACTCACTGCCCAACATGGCATCCTGTTAGCCAGCGACGAAGTCCAGACGGGTTTCGGCCGCACCGGAAAAATGTTTGCCATCGAGCACACGCCTGGGTGCGGGACCGAGTGGGATGTGGACATGGTGATCATGGCCAAGAGCATCGGCTCAGGACTGCCGATTGCAGCGGTCACTGGCAAGGCCGAAGTGATGGACAAGCCTCACGTCGGCGGGCTGGGATCCACTTATGGTGGCAACCCTGTGGCTTGCGCAGGCGCCGTGGCGACGATCGACTATCTACGTGAACATCACTTGGCCGATCGGGCCAACGAGATCGGCGGGGTCTGCCAAGACTACTTCCGACGCTGGCAAACGAAGCACGACGTGATCGGCGACGTGCGATGCAGCGGTGCGATGTGTGCAATTGAGTTTGTCAAGGATCGCGAGACGAAAGAGCCCAATGCCGTGCTGCCGCCGCTGATTGTCGAAGAGGCATTCCAGCGCGGCCTGATCATGATCCGGGCTGGTCTCTACGGTTCGTGCATCCGCTCGCTGGTACCCCTGGTGATCACGGACGCGCAGCTACACGAGGCCATGCAGGCACTCGGAGCGGCGGTCGACGCAGCGGTACAGCGTGCCGCTGCGGCCTAAGTCATCTCGTAATTACTGCAGTGGACGTGGCCACCAGGTTCCACCCTGTTTCGATTCTCGATCCCAGGCACGAGTCCTGGGAACAATGTATCGGGCTTCTGGAAACAAGATGTCGGGGAAGATGGTTGATGCCGCCGCACAAAGGCGAGAGCATCAGGCCTTCTTGACGAACTCGGATTTCAGCGACATCGCGCCGATGCCATCGATCTTGCAATCGATATCGTGATCGCCGTCGACAATGCGGATGTTCTTGACTTTCGTGCCGACTTTGACCACGCCGCCATTGAACTTCAAGTCTTTGATGACGACGATGGCGTCGCCGTTTTCAAGCACGTTGCCATTGGCATCGCGAGTCGCAGCGTCCTCAGCGGCAGCTGCTTCGTCGGCCGGTGACCACTCGTGGGCACAGCTCGGGCAGACGAGTAGTGGTCCATCCTCGTAGGTGTATTCCCCGTCGCATTGGGGGCAGTTGGGTAGATCGCTCATAAAACATTTGCCAAGTTTGGGTAAAAGTGAGCTGCGATTGTCGCAGATGAGCGTGCGTTGAAAAGGTGACATGCAAAAGCGCATCGACGTCGCACGTTACTGGGTGACGTGCGAACGCTTTAGTTCGAGTTCGAGCCGACGTCCTCTTTTGTCCGCGATCTACCGAACGGCGGCCCGACGCTAGCGCGATAGACTCACGAAATGGGACCGTCGACTGAGGTCTGCATTTCTAGGTAGACGAGAAGGAGTTTGAATCTGACATTGTCTTTTTTGCCCAGTCGAGGCACGACGGGGTGTCCTTGACGTCAGTCGCTCAGGCTGAGATTCAATCACGCCTCGACGATCAGACGCGTGAGAGCATGTTTTTGATTGCACCGGTTAGCATCGGATCGACGCCGGCAGCGCAGTGGGCGACGCTGACAGCGTAACCGCCCTGAGGGTACGCCGCTGCGGTTGGAATGTACCACGGCCCACCATCGGAATAGGCGGCGCAAGCCACGAAGCGATCGGGCGCCGATGCCTGGGCTCGCAACTGATACTCGACAAAGCTTTCTGACGGTAGATGCAGTAATGAAATGTCATTCACATGCATACAACTGAGCGTGATTGGCAGCCTCGCCTTCATCCGGCGAATCCAGGCGACGGTATAAGAGGGCCGGTTTCGGTTCACCACGCTTTGCTTGCTGTCACTGATCTGACGCATCAAAGCCTGTTCGTCAAAGCTCCGGTTGACCGGCGGCAAGATGTCGTGGGTTTCCCAGCGTACCGATTCGATGGATTGTCGATCCAATTTTTCTTCCGAGGCGACGATTCCGGCGAGCATTCGCGCGGTTAGGACGACCCGCATCTCCTTGGACCCGTCGTTGTACTTGCCCGCCCCGATGTTTCCACCACAACCGTTAAAGTACAAGTGCGTGCAGTCCGGTTCCTGTTGTTGACGCTGTTTACGAGCTAAACCACAAAAATCGGCGCTCACGCGTCCATCGCCGTAATAGCTCATCGGGTGACAGGCGTAGTAATGACACGCCGCGAGTTTTCGGCCTTGGTTGTAAAAGGCAATCGTCTTGAGCATCGGATCGATCACGCCTTCGGGCAGTGCATGATGCTCTGGATTCCGCGAACTGCTGCCGCGTTGAGAGATCACTTTGCCGTTATCTCCTATAATTCGTCGATTGCCTGCTACCTTTTCGACTTTTGCTTCGCCATGAGCGATATGGGTCACCGGTGTGGTTTGCTGCAGAGCTTGGCGGACGGCGCTGCGACCGGCATCGAGACAGCGGAGAAAAAACTCACGCTCGACGATGTGTGGCAGATCCCCCTGAGCCAACACAATCTCTTCCGAATCCAGACAAGCAAACGGGGCATTATGCTGGTGCACACAATGAACTGTGACTCGGTCGATTGTGGTTCCTGCCGCCTCCGCCAACGCTTGTCGCCATTGCAGGTGGGCGGAATTGAGTAGCCCCGTCCAATCAACAACACAGACCACAATCGGTTTTCCGGATCCGAGCAACACATAGCCGATCGCTTCGAGCGGATCGTCGATCCCGACAACGGGCTTGATCCAGCCTCCGCATAGCGAGTGACCCAGCGGCGGTGTGACATCAAACCGAAATGTGCCGAGGTGTAGGTTCCCACCGCGAGTCTCCGCCAGCGTCTGGGAAAGCGCCGATGAAGTCGCCAGCCCGCTGGCGAACGTCGCTGCGGTCGCTGTTGATGCCGCAATAAATTCGCGACGATCGAGATTTCGAGGTTGCTTTGTGTTCATAACAGGGGATCGGTGAGAGATTGTGGTGGGAGTGGTCGTGGTGGGATGTTCGTTGTCGCAGCAACGCGTGCTACTACGATCGTATATGATACCGTCTTATCAGCACGCTGACCTACTTGGACGAATCCGCCGAGGGCTATTTTCACGACACGGCGTTTGCCAAAGGGGAGCAATGCGAATGACAAACCGAGCCAAACTCGGCGCGATCACGTTGCCGCAAGCCACCAGCGTTTAGGTGGTCAAGTCGATTGGTTTGGACTGACGTTCCACTTCGTATGCCGAGCTGAGCGGTTGGGCGACGACGCCACCGAATCGAGCTTCGCTGACAACGACCGGGCGTCCGTGGATCAAACAAATCACCGAGCGACATTCCTGTGGCGGTGAATCTGCGTCGTCGGCATATCCATAGCAAAACCCTCCAGAAAAGCTGACGTTGGCAAATTGCAGTCGGCGGCCATGGGCGTCTTCGGCCAGCGACAAACATTCATTGCAGATGTACCACGGATAGCGGAGAAACACGCGTTGCTTCGCTCCGCAAACAGGACAATGGTGATCGGGCAAGCTTTCGGAATCCGGCTGCCCCTGCGAGCTCGGATCGCTACGTTGCTGCGAGAAAGAATTCACAAGCTTTTGCACCGATGCGTTGGATGATCGGTAACTGACGACTTTAACATCCAGGTCAAACGAGTCAAATTGTCGGCAGGCCCGCTCGATGGCCGACAATATCCACGGTTCACGATTACCAAATGCACCGCCGCCAAGCAGAGTCAAGTACACGGTGTTGTTGCCGGATCGATCCGCATTGATGATGGCCGCAGCGAGTGTCGCTTCATAGGCGGCATCGAGAATCAGCCGCGCCAACCGTTCCCACTGAGTGTCGGCAAGACGACTGTAGGCGACGGGCATCGCGGAGCAATAAATTTGGGAAACTAAATGAGTGCACCCTGTGAGTGTGACTTGGGTGTTCCACTGAACTCCCACTTTCAATTTCGCTCGCAGCGCATCGAGATCGGTTTCGGAAAAATGTTCTAGCGCTGCGTTGATTTCCTTCAGCCCTGCGGACGACGGTAATGCATAGCCGTTTCGCATCGTCCACAATCGATTGTTGGCATTGCCGAGCGATTTGCCGAAGTCATCAAGACAGTCGATTTGAACGTTCTGCGATTGTCCGACTTGGTCCTCTAGCGGCACAAAGTAGTTGCGGAAGATGGTTCCCGCGCCGCATGCAATTGCACAGGCGGGGCCTTGAGTATGGTCGTGCTCGTAGATTCCGATCCCTTGTTCCGGAGTCACGCTTGGTGAAACCATTTCGAGCAGATTGAATTGCGAAGCGACTTGAAACATCGCTCCCGCGTTGGTCGGGTCGGCGTGCAACTCGCTCGCATCCCCCACCAATTCGTCCAGTTTTAATCGCCCGCCGGGCTGGCTAACTCGGCGCGACCGTTCCCGCAATTCGGCGAGCGAAACGACTTCCAGGCGTCCCGATTGAAACGTTTTTCCGTTGACCTTCGATGTCAATCGACCGTCGTGCACCGAGATAAACTGTTGGACTTCGGCAGGAGATCGCTCTGAAAAGCCAACCAGTTTGGTAAACCAATCGTTTCGATGGGCCGGTGGAAAGGTTGTTTCCCCTGAGGAGCGAGGCTCGGATTCATGCCAATTCAAGACAAACTGGCGTTGAGTTTCGTTTTCGGGTGCGGGACGCGACGAACGCTCGACATCCGCTTTTCGCAATTTTTGTAAGACATCGAAAACATTCTGTTCGGTGGCGTAGCCGTGTCGTAGCAGCCAACAACAAACGACGGTGCCGGTCCGCCCGATACCACCAAAGCAGTGAACGTAAACCGGTCGCCCCAATTCGATGGATTGGTCGATGGTATCGAGTATTTCCACCATCTGCGTTTTTGTGGTGATATGCTGGTCGACGATCGGAAAACGCAGGCATTCGACGCGTTCATTGCTGTCGGCTGCGATCCGTTGCAGCACATCAACGTAGGGCGTGAACGGCTGGCCGGTGTTGTTGGTTTCGTTTTCCTCCATCAGACTGATAAACGTGCGGATTCCCGAGTGCAGCAGCCCGTGCAGTCGCTGGTAATTTGCCGCTGCATCGGGTTTTCCTGCGTAGGCGCCTGCAAGGAACTTGCCTGCCACAACCCAATACGTTCGCGGAAGAGGCGTTGCCAACTTGGGAATCGGAAATGATGGCATGGCGATGTCTGCAAAGAGAGGAAAAGAAACGCAACGAGATGAAATGAGGGAACGACAAAATATGGGGCTCAAGGCGCTGTCGTCCAGGGCGCTGTCGTTCAGGACGTTGGCCATCGATGGTCGGGCTGATCCCGTCGCAATGCAAAGCGTTATGTCTTTACGCGTGCATGCCGATGAAGTTCGTCCACTTCGTCGATGATCTCGAGTAACCGTCGACCAAAAGCCGTCAACGTGTATTCGACTCGCGGTGGAATCTCCGGATAACTCGTCTTCTCGACAACCCCATGTTCGACGAGTCGCTTGAGTCGCTCGGAAAGGACTTTCGCTGTCATTCCATCGACGGAGCGTTCCAATTGCCCCGGTCGCTGAATGCCACCATGAATTTGCCGGAGCAGCGCTACCATGTAGCGGCATCCTAAGCATTTCTCGAAGACTTCGGTGACGTCTCGCTCGCTCATCTCTCTTAGATTCCTACACGAAAGTAAGTACCGCACAAATTTGTGCCCGGTTGATCCTGTTTCTCGATCGGCAAGTATATCAGCACTGTGGCACTAAATTCATTGCAGCGCGTCTGCTTCTCGTGTTCGTCGAATAGAAATGGAAACTTAGATGACTCACCTGCTTCACCTTGATTCAAGCCCTCGTAGCGACCGCTCACACACACGTCGCTTAACCGCCGAGTTTGTGCAGCGATGGCAAGACGTCCATCCCGACGGCGGCGTGACGTATCGAGACATTGGGCGAAATCCATTGCCGCACGTTACCGAATCGTGGATTTCAGCCGCGTTTACGCCGCCGAACCAACGCAGTGCGGCCATGCAGCATGCCTTGCGGTTGAGCGACGAATTGGTCGACGAGTTTATGCAAGCGGATTTGATCCTTGCCGGGATTCCCTTCTACAATTTTGGAATGCCAAGCGGCTTCAAAGCTTACATCGACCAAATCGTTCGCGTCGGACGGACGTTCTCGTTTGACCCGTTAAATAAGAAAACACCGTACACGCCGCTCGTTCACGGGAAGCGTATGATAGCCGTAATTTCGCGTGGCGATGGAGGTTACGGCCCCGGCGGTAGAAACCAGCAGTACAATCATTTGGATCCGCACTTGGCGACAGTACTCCGATTTATCGGTGTGGTCGATTTGCAGATCGTTGCCGCCGAAAATGATGAATATGGCGGGGCGGATCTGGACAAGTCACTTGAGTCTGCGTGCCGCCAACTTCGAGGACTCGCCTCTGAAACGAAATCGCATCGGCAAGAAGTCGTCGGTTCGAATCGCGTTCCTTAGGCAGCGTGTCGTCGATCGCACCCGTTGCTTCGATCGTTTCTTGATTCGCGTCGGTTAGGTTTTGATTCGACCAGTGAGACGGGGCGTGGCAGCGGGCGTTGTCACTGTGCCAGCGCGTGTTGACACTGGCGGTAGAAACAGACGATTTAAACCGCGAAGAACGCATTTTTTGCGTTTATCCAATGAATGCATTGTTGTCATACCCGACTCCGATTCAATATCAGCAATGCGGCGAACATGCGGGCGGTTTGTAAGAGAAACGAGGCCTGTTTGTCGGTTGTTACCGTCTTTTTATTTGTTGCGAGGTCAAGCGTTGAAAACAGGACGGTATGGCAAAAAACAATCTCCCGCGACATCGCTTTCTTTGGCGATCCCGTGCGTCCCGATTTGAAAAGGAGTAAGCCGGATCATTTGACGGGCGAAGTATTCCGCTATACGCAGAGGGTGATTGTTGTTTTCGTTCGAGGGGTGATCCTGCCAGCGTTGGCGATTTTGAGTTACCTGATTTTGAACTCCGAGTCGTTTCGATAGTGCCACCTCCCAATGTTTTAGCGTTCCAGGCTAACGCTAAAGGTAAAATATCGATGTCGAGGACAGCAGCGCTGAGCCCCGCGAGAAAACGATTGGACTCGGGAACCATGAATGCAAACGCCGCACATATCCGCACTGCTTGTGAACAGGATCGCAGCGGGATCCTGGCGACGCATCAAAGTGCCTTTGCTGACGACGAAGGGCCCGTGATCGCACGCCTTGTTGCGGAAATGCTCGATGATCCGTCTGCCGAGCCGGTCTTTTCGTTCGTCGCCGAGTTCAAGGATCAAATCGTTGGCCATGTTCTGTTTACGTCGGCCGCGATCAACCCCGCCCGTGACGTATCGGCCCAGATTCTTGCACCGCTTGCGGTCACTCGCGAAATGCAAGGGCAAGGCTTAGGAACACGTCTGGTCACAGAATCGCTTACGCAGCTCGCTGCGGCCGGCGTTCAGTTGGTGTTCGTGCTCGGCTATCCCGATTACTACTCTCGCTTTGGTTTTGTCGCAGCGGGAGAGCGTGGTTTGCGGGCTCCCTATCCGATTCCACGCAAGCATGCCGATGCCTGGATGGTGCACGAATTACGGCGTGGTGCGATCGCTGCTGCCGCGGGCACAATCAAGTGCTGCAACGCATTAAGCCACCCACAATACTGGCAAGCGTGATCGCCGACGGATGCCGGTACCGCTGTGGTGGCAGCAACAACGCCGCAGTGGAAGCGGGTACAATCGAAGGTCATGTTTCGACGAGCTTGCGGAGACCGAGGCGATCAACGATCGATTGGCGGGAATCGGTAAGGTCACCGAGGATGTGACGCAGTCCGTGTTCGACAAGACGTTTCGCCCGCCAGCGGGATCCTGGACGCTTCTAGCTCATTGGCATCTGCGGCGGCGATTACGGGAATGTACGATTGCAGAGAGCGGGTAGTCGGAGCACATGGCCAGCAATTTGCAGGCGGTCGGTCACTTCAAACGAGTACTCGCCTGACATACAAAAGTAAGCGAACCAGGCTGCAATCACGGTCGCAGCTGCTCTGGTTCTTTTATACTTCATCGACTCAACCTGTTGTTCACAAGATGGCTATCGACCTATTTCAATCATTCACTCGCAAACGATCGTCACGGTCGTGGCTCTCGATCGTGTTGTTGTCACTGTGGGCGGTCAGTGCCGCAAACGCGGAATCAGACCCAATCGATGCAGAACACTGGCGACGTCAGCAGTTGAAGAAGGTGGCAAGGAAGATCGACGATGCCGCGTCGGACAACGAGCGTCTGGAGTACGAGGCGAGACAGTCTTGGCTTCACCGCTGGGAACCCGGGCAAATGACCTCCGCTCCGACACGTTCGCCAATCGAATCCGATTTGGTCGAAGAACCATTGCTTGGACGATTGGAAAGGCCGGTGGAGATGGATGCGGACGTCTGGCAACGGATCACAATGGCGCAAGTGGAATTGCATGCGGTGGATACCGACGATGATCGCAAAGAAAATGTTCGCGAGATCATCGAATCGGCGCGGCGGTATGAAGAGTTGCTGTCCGAGCATCTTCCGTCGCAGCTGCAGCAATTGCCCGCACCAACCGCATGGGCGCTAGCATACGCTCGATACCGTCTTGGACGAGCTTTGGCCTACCGCGAATTACCAAGTGTACGCGAACGATGGCCGATTTCAGAGCCCGTTCGCTATCAGCAGCAACTTTCGGCCGTCTATCAGAGGCTGATCGATCAAGCGGGGCGGGGACGTCCCGAGTTTATTCTGTTAGAGGATCGGATGTTGCGGCGAGCTGGCCAAAAAGGCCGCGCATTAAAATTGCTCGAGGCCAATCAGCAGTCGATTGAGCCGAAATGGTACCTAAAGAAGCGACGCGATTTGCTAGAAGAGCTTGGATGGGAACCGCCCTATCAAGAAGCGGCGCGAATCTACTTCGAAGCGGGCTACCGCGACGATCCCTGACGTCTTAGCACTCATTCGCGAAAAGTTGTCATCGCTCATGATCCGTGATCCGACGACGGTGAAGCGACCGATAGATCGGCTCGTTGAGCAGAAGTTTTTCGAGCGAGGCGTACCGCGATTTTGACTATAACAGTGGGATCGAATCATCGGGGGACGGCGGGTCAAACCCCTTGTTGATGAAATATCGCGTTAGCAGCTCCCGGAGGTTTTCAAGCGTGGTAACGATGGCAACTTATCATAGATGCGTTTTATTTCTGATGTTTATCGTCGTGGCAAGTGGTTTTCACGCGGCGGCGCAGTCTCCGCTGACGCCTGCTGAGGAAACTACCGGTGGACAAGAGTCGGTCGGGCCGATTTTTGAACAGCCGACGTATCGAGTGAAAGTCACGCGTGGCTTACCCTATGCTCAAGGGATGATCTATCATCCCACCGATCCGCAGCGTTGTTTTCCGAGAAATCTAACGCTTGATATTTATGAACCAGACGAAGCCACCGTGCAGAATCGTCCCGTCGTCTTGCTGGTCCATTCCGGCGGTTTTTGGACTGGGGATTCTTTGATGAAATCAATGGTTCGTGCCGGAAACTATTTCGCCGAGCGCGGTTGGGTTTGTTTTTCTATCAACTATCGCCTGCACGGTGATCGAGCAATCGCTCCAGAAGGTTGGTTAAAGAATCGTCCCACCTATGCTGCGACGCGAGACGCAAAGGCGGCCGTTCGTTGGATCCGTGCCAATGCAGACTCGTATCGCGTCGCCGGCAATGCGATGGTTGTTTATGGTGGATCTGCAGGCGGTTACATCGGTGTCGCCCTCGCCGCTTCGGATGAAGAAGATTTCCGCGACGAACTGTTGTCAAACGATGCTGAAAACCAACTACTGCAAGCGACTCATCTCGATCAATCCTCGCGAGTTCAGGCTGTGGTGAGCCATTGGGGATCAGGGCTCTTGCTGGATTTGCTGAAAGAATATGATGGACGAAATCGATTCGATTCGGATGATGCTCCATTGCTGATCTTCCACGGGACGCAAGACAAAATTGTTCCGTATCATCACGCCGAGTACTTACTGAAGAACTATCGAAGCAAGATCGAACATATCCGCCTCGAAGGCTTGGGCCATTCGGCATGGAACGCCAAGGTCAACGGCGATTCGCTTCTCGATGCGGCGTATGCGTTCATGCAAGAGTCCTTGGATTTGTCGGCTCAGTAACGGATGGGCTCAGCTGACCACACAAAGCTCCGTCACGGTGAGCACTGCGATGCCCGGTTCGACGTTGATTCAGCGATGGATCGATTCGGAAGGGATTGCCATCCAGGTTGCTTTCGTTGCCAGTGCGCTACACGATCCGATCGAATTTCGAATCCGACCGATCGAACCTCGAATCCGAACCATTCTCATCCTCTTTTTTTGTGCGTCCCCGTGTTTGCGATCAACGACTTAAGGGCAACGGACATTAACTCGTATTCTCATCACGTCATTATGCAGTTAGAACAAATGCTAGAGAATTAAACTTTTAGACTCTAGAAGAGGGAATGAACTGTCATGGCCAAGAAGAAAGCTGCCACCAAAAAGTCGACGGCAACGCAACATTCATCCACGCTCGGTGACCTCTACAACCAAGTCGCCGCTCGCGCTAACACGCATGGCGTCAACATCAACGCCGCTGCAACCAAACGTGTTCTCGCCTGTTTTTTCGACGTCCTGGAAGACTACAAACCCGCCGAAGCGTTCGACTTCGTTGCCAAGGGATTGAAGCGGGCGGGAACTCGGCGACGATAATCTCAAGGTCACTGGTTGATAACCTGGGAACTGTCGTGGAGCGGACCGAATGCTTGGCAAGCTGGACGCCGGAATTCGGCGATCGTTTCCTACATTAAGTTTCCTGCATTAATCCGAGTCGCGATCCATCGACAACGAAATTTGCGACGGGTTTCGGTTGCATGAATCGTAACCCGCACGCAAGTTTAACCAATCACCCCACTTGTGCTGTAAAAACACGGGTATTTTTAATCAACTTTATTTGTGTAAGGAATCGCACGTTCGGGCGTCTACCGAGAAACCTTGCGAGCATCAGGGCACGACGTGTGCCTCCATTCGCGGAATCAACTCGGCGGAGAAGGAATCAGCGTGCCTCAGCAAATATGGCATCTAAAAAATAACGAACTGTTCACAAAACTGAAGCCAGACCAATTGACGCAGCTCGAATTGCGTTGTCGGTCTCGATCGTTTGCCGCGCGCAGTCCAATTTATTTACCAAGTCAATCCGCTGACAGCGTATTCTTGCTTGCAAGCGGACTAGTCAAGGTCTGCAATCTGACCAACGACGGTAAACAGTCCATTTTGGCGTTTGTGGAACCGGGCGAACTGTTTGGCGAGTTGGCAATTTTTGAATCAGAACAGCGGGACGAGTACGTCGAAGCGGTAGAGAAGTCGACGGTAGTGATGATTCCGGCCCGTGAACTTCAGGGACTGATGGCTGCAAATCACGACGTCTCCATCGCACTGACGAAGATGATTGGACTGCGGCGGCATCGTGTCGAACGACGATTAAAGAATCTGCTCTTTCTTTCCAATCGAGACCGGTTGATTCACCTGCTGCTTGACCTAGCGGAGCAGTTTGGCATTCACGATTCCAATGGAATTCGTCTGCGAATCAAGTTAGCTCATCAGGAAATCGCTAATCTGATGGGAAGTACCCGCGAAACGGTGACGATACTGCTAGGACAATTGAAATCCGAGGGGATGGTCGATGTGGGGCGGCAACGGATTGTCTTGGTGCAAGCGGAACAATTAGCGATCGCTGTACATCGAAAAGTGCCAAGTCTGAATTCGTAGCCTAGGCTTCCAGCCTGGGTTTTATTCTGGTCCCAGGCTGGAAGCCTAGGCTACGTCGGCGCATCAGCCCGTACTTCGCAATCGTATAGAGAATCTTGTAGCCTGCCTTGATCGTGCCACTGACAGTGCCGCTGATCTTGCTGATGCCAACTCTTGTTCGGTAAGGGACGGGGATTTCCTGGAAACGCAGCCCAATCTTTGCCGCTTTAATCTGCATCTCGATCGTCCATCCAAAGTTCTCGTCTTGCATTTGCAGTTCGCACAGTCGACTGTAATTGATCGCTCGAAAGGGCCCTAAATCGGTGTAGCGAACGCCGAAAAGCCATCGCATCAGAAAGCACGCGAGCTTGTTTCCAAAGACACTTTGAGGAGGCATTGCTCCCGGTTCTCGCTCGCCAAGCAAGCGTGACCCGAGAACGAAGTCTGCTGTGTCGGTTGCAAGCGGTCCGACCAACAGGGGTAATCGATCAGGATGGTCACTGTAGTCGGCGTCAACGAACGCCACCACTTCGGGAGCCGCTTGGCCTTCATTGACCAGCTCTCGAAGCTTCGCCAACCCACGCAGGCATGCCGCTCCGTATCCGCGCTGCGACTCCGCAACAACGATCGCACCCGCGTGCGCAGCAACGATTGCCGTGTCGTCCGTGCAACCATTGTCAACCACAATCACACCGGCGACGCAGGGCAAGTCATGCAAGACAAGGCCGATCGACTTTTCTTCGTTGAGTGCGGGGATGACGACCCAGACCGATTCTCGGAGATAGCCTTCGAGATCGTTCATCTTTTCAGTCTCGACGAAAGGGGCTGGTTTTGTTTCATTGGATCACTCTTGTACGTTGTACGAATGCCGTTTTGCTTCAGTGAGGTCAGCGGCCGATCGCAGTGAAGCGATTACGATTTCGCTGAACCGATAAAAGTTTCCATCGCAGACATCTCCTTCGAGGCTTGTCCATCGATTCGTGAGTGCGACGCGATGCTAGGCGACGGTTTTGATTGGGCCGTTTGTGACGCCGCTCTCTGGTCCCAGGTGGGATCCAATCTCAGCCCAAATTTCTTCGCGATGGATTCCGATCGAATTCGCTGCTACGATGCCCAGCCGAACGCGGTTGCCGTCAATCCTCAATACTTCAAGCGTCGCGACCTCGCCGCCCAAACTGACAACCACCCGTTGACCCTGTTTTCTTGACAAGACTAACATTCTCAATCTCCGTATCCGATAGGATTGTTGCGACCACGCACCGTCGTGGTCATGTCTTGTCAATCTACGTTTGACGCCAGCAGGGTTCTGTGCGTTTGGAAACCGTTTGACGAATTGCCGATAAGATTCTTGCCAATCCTAGGCATTTCGGCTTTTTTCACCGCGTCCATTTTTGCTTGGCAAACCGGACACTGCTGGAGGTGCAAGGCGAATGCCTGTTGCTGGGCGGGTGACAATTGCTCCATCGCAAATGGCTGCATGGACGCTTGGAATTCGCTGCACGTTACGCTACCGAAGTTAAACTCCTGAAGTGGTTGCGGGCGTGTCGGTGAATTGGCTGGTCCACCGATGGTCCAAACGCCCATTGCTAACACGGCCACCACAACGATGGGGCCGCCAATGCGAGCGATGGACTTGCGTCGACGATCGGCGTTGAGCCGCTTCCGCAGATCGCCGATGGTGCCGGGCGTGCATTCCTGCCAATCTGAATGAGCTTCGATATTTTGGCGGACCATGAACTCGTTCCTCTATTACTTGTGGAGGTATTAGTAGCCTAGGCTTCTAGCCTGGGGGCAATGTGGTCCCAGGCTGGAAGCCTAGGCTACGTCTTTGCATGTCTTTATCCTCGCCTCGCAGCAGCCAATCGTCTGTGTAGAATCTCACACGGTCGGGTATTTCTTCGCTGATCGTAGGATTCGCAATGGCGTTCCTCCGTTGCGTTTAAACGCAGCCCCGGTCGAACACCCCACGGTTTAGCTTGTTTCATTCCGCAGGATCACGCAATTTACAAAGCTGACGTATGAACTCGTCTATTGAAACTTTCGAACAGCCAAGCAAACGTTCTACCACGAGCAGCTGGATTCAACTCGCATGCAGCCCGTCCGTCGTCAGACGCGGAATGGTGTATAGCTTGGTGGTTGGAACCTTGTTGGTCATCATCAATCAAGGCGATGTGATCATGCAGGGAAATTTGACCTGGTGGCACGGCTTGAAAATCCCTCTGACGTACTTCGTTCCTTATACCGTCTCGACACTTTCGAGTGTCGGAGCGATGCAAAATTCTGTAAAGAGTTGATCTCTGCGTCGTCCCCCGGGCACGTTGCAGATCGTAGCCTAGGCTTCCAGCCTGGGTAAACTCAACTTGCTATAATTCGAGGTAGGTAGAGTTCGCATTAAGACCCAGGCTGAAAGCCTAGGCTACGTTGGGGGGGCGGCAATCATGCAGGGTATCTTTCGGCGTCGCAACTTGCCTCACTGGGACGTTCCCGGTCATCCTGTATTCATCACGGGATGCTTGCGAGGTTGTTTCTCCGCCACGGGACTGAAGCAGATTGACGAGTATCGCGAAGAGCTAGAGTGTCGATCGAAACCGGCCAAGTTCTCTGCAGACCAGTGGGAACACCACAAGCAAAAACTGTTTTTTGCCTTTGTCGATAACCTGCTCGACAACGATTCGCCAGTACAGCATCTCGCCGATGACGAGCAAGCGAAGATTGTCGCCAATGCGTTTCTTCACTTTGCAAATGAACGCTACAAATTGTTGGCGTTCGTTGTCATGCCTAGCCATCATCATTGGCTCTTCAGAGTCAACGAGGATTGGGCGGACATGGAAATAGCGAGGTTAAAATTGTTGGGGAAGCAAGATCGCACGCCGCGAGAAATCATCTCGCATAGTGTCCAGAGTTTCACTGCAACGATGTGCAATCGGTCGCGTGGCGTTGAGGAGACCTATTGGCAGCAGGAAACCTTCGATCACTGGGCACGCACGGAAGACGAAGCGATTCGCATCGTTCACTATATTGAAAATAATCCAGTCAAAGCAGGCTTGTGTGCAGTCGCCGAAGACTACGGTTGGTCGTCAGCGAAGATACGCCACGATCTGAAAATCAGTGAATCTCAACCAATCCCAAAAATAGTTCTCCCGTAGCCTAGGCTTCCAGCCTGGCTGCTATCTTGGTCCCAGGCTGGAAGCCTAGGCTACGTGGGCTGCGCCACATCAGCACGGCAAACCACGGTGCGAACTCGATCCAGGTGACGACAAAGTCATAAAAAGCTGCTCCTGTGTACGGAGTTCCCAAGACTGCCGTTGTGGGGAAATGGTAATCCAGCCAGAACCGTAAATAGTAAATGAGCACGAGGCCACTGACGGCAAGCCACGCGCGGCCTCGAGCAAACGGCAACAGGGGTAAAGCCCAGGTCCAATACCACGGATTCAATGTCGGACAAAGCAGCCAAAACCAGGCGATTGTTAAGAACGCGGCCTCACAAAAACTCGACGAATCCTTCGCCGAGGCCCGCCAAGCGAGAGTGATTGCGACGATAAAAAAGATGGCCGCAGTCGTCGCACGCGCGATCATGAAGGGAGCTTCGCCAGCAGCGATGTCGAACTGCGAGGAAACCACTGTCACCATCGTTTCGCGAACCGACTCAGGCATCACGGTGAACCAGGCGGTTTCATGTGGACCGAGATGTGCGGTCAGCTTGATGTTTTCGATGATAATTAGGAATAAAAAATCGTTCATTTCCCAACGTCGAAGGAACGTTACCACACCGAGGCTGGGATCATGCATTTGCTCTCGATCCGAGGTCGATTTTTCAGCTGGAATCATCGCAGAAAGCAAAATCGCGGTCGTCACAACGAATGCCGTCGCTGGAGCGACGGTGAAACGCCAGCCAAAATTCTTCGCGACGGTGAAGAAAACGAGCGGAACGAGGATCACGGGGTAGAGCTTCGCTCCGACCGCTAATCCGAGCACAACACTGGCCAGCATGGCGTAGCCTAGGCTTCCAGCCTGGGTCGTGCTGTTGTTATTTTTCCCAGGCTGGAAGCCTAGGCTACGGACGACCAAGTACAAACCGAGCGTGGTCAAGAACACCGCGATGGCGTCCAAATGCCCACTGTTTGCAATCTCTTTCATAAGAAGAGGACACCACGCATAAATCACGCAAAGTCCTACTGGTTTCTTACATCGACGAAGCAGGCCAATCACGACGAACAGTGTCGCGATGTCTAGTCCGATGAACCACGCCTTCATGATGAACAATCGCGTCAACACGGATGACGAAGATGGCGTCATGAGATTGGCCGCTGCAAACACGGCTTGACTGGTGGGCGGATAGATCGTCGGCAACTCAGGGAAATGCACCCGATGCAAAATTTCAGCGAGTGCGGGATCATCGTCACGCAGCTTGACCAGCCGCACCAAATCTTCGTCCGCGTTTGACGCCAGCTCGGCAGAGCTCACTTGAGCGGGACTGTAACGGAACGGACTTACACCCGCGGTGCTGACGGCTCCATCCCAAAGATAGCGATAGATATCAATTTCCTGGATGGGCAGCGAAAACAGCATCACCACGCGGAACACGATCGCCGATCCAATCACCAATTTCATCATCGGTCCGCTCTTCCGCGTCCGCCACACGATCCGAATCGCACCCAAGTACAAGGCGAACGCAACGGCAAACAGGCAAAGGACCGCGATGATCGGCCGGTCGGTCGACACACTGTCAAAGTCGAACTGCCAACTTAATATCGCGATGATTCCGTAGACGCTGATGGACAATCCAGCAAGTATCGCAAGCACGCTAACATTGGCGTTCGCGTTTGGCGGATTTTCTTTCGTGTGCGTTGACTTTTCCGCCACATTCGTGCTCTGCGTTAGTACCCGGTGAATGGTTCACAGCGTAGCAACTCGATTCCCCCATTGTCTGTGAGCGATCTCACAGGAACGGCTTGACGCAGCGGTGCGAAATACGTGAAACCCGTGAAATGTGAGGGATTTGCCAAGAGCGTTAGCGACAACACAGACCCAGGCGTCTCGTCGTGCCGACAAGATTCAAACCGATTTCTTGTCAAGCTCCCTCATGAACATAGACCCGCGACGATGAAACTGAAACTGTTGCTAGTTCTACTTGGCTGTATTCTCCTCACCGGCTGTCACTCGATCGATCACCGCAGCCAATCGGCCGTCATGTCGTCCCGTGATGCGACGACTGAAATCCTGGTCGAACGTGGTCACCCCAACGCGGTCATCGACGGACTAGGGTGGGTCGTCGGTACACCAACGAAGCTGGCACTCTGGGATCGCCGAGCTGACAATCATGACGTTTCGCCGCAGACCGAGGCCGCGCTGGTCCAATACATGGAACAAAATGGGCTAAGCGGCAGTATGGTTCGGATCAATCAATACGATCCGTGGGGCGAATGGGAGCGACTGACCTCTAACAAGCGAATTCATCCGGGGTGGCGTTACACGGTGGGTACCTACAACCATTTGAAATACGTGCTGCTGCCGGGGCGGGTTTTTGGTGGTGATTGGTACAACCCATTTACGGATTCCACACACGTCTACTCGGACATCGCCCCCTTGGTGATTTCACGCGCTGCGTACGCAAAAGACATTCGGGCGCAGAAACAGCCGGGAACGTACGCGGCAACCCAAGAGTTACCTTTTATCAATATGGTCCATACGACTCGTGCGACCAACGATGCTCTTAAATACGCCGCTCAATATGGGACCGCCCAAGAACAAGCGGAAGCGAACCGGATTCTTTCACCAGACTATGGCAGCAGTTGGGGTGGTCAGATCGCTTCGGTTCTGCCCTTCGGTGCTCCCTTTGGTCGTCTCGCCGGCGCGGTGGTCGGTCATGCCACCAATCAACTACGTAAACGAGACGGCTCAAATAGCTCGCAGCCGTTGAACGAGTACCATTGCGATACTGCGGACATCGACTGGAATCGTGGTGACCAGAATGATTGATCCACTATGGCGTTCCCGCGTTTTGCTTTGTTATTCGTTCGGGATCGAGCCGGAGCCGAATTGCCCTTTCTTGCTGGCCGGTTTGGGGGCCGCGGATCCGGCGGTGGCTTGGGAGTTGAGAGACCAATCGTAGTCGAGGAACGCGACCGACGTTTCGCTGCGTGAAGCTCGCAGGATCGCTTGTTTGATCGATTCCTGCTGGACGCGAGCGGCCAGCCATGGCAGATAACCGCCAGCGTGGTCCCAGTCACCGCCGTACCAGTCGAGCAGCGGACTTAATCGGAGTGTGTCGCTGGTCGCGTCATACATCACGTATTTGGTTTGATTCGCGAACTGAATGCTTTGGTCTTCCAATTGCTTCGCTAATCGCGTCCCAATGTAGGCTTCGGGCCGGATCGCCGGGCAGCTTTTGGCCGCGCAAACCAACGCCACGTGGATACGAGGTTCACGAAATCGCTTTCGTATCAACTCGTGCTCGATTTGGTTAAGGCTGAGCGTTTCGCCGTGCAGGATGTGTTCTTTCAGATCGAAAAACTCGGTCCCATCGACATCGTAGTTCATCACAGAATCGCGAATCTTGTGAGTGATGACGCCATTGATCACGAACGCATTGTAGGCGTTACACAGCAGTGCCAATTGATCCGCCGACGTGGTCAGCTTGCCGGGGTCGGATTCGGAAAGCTGTCGCAAGTAGGTGCGGAATAGGTGATCGCGAGCGATCCCGTCGTAGTCGACCAGCCCGTTCTGCACGTGCGACTTCAGTAGGTAGTCCCACAACGCATGATCGACTCCGGATGCATCCGGATGCGGCGTCGGCTTGGTCGTCAACTGCACCTCATTAAACGCTTTGGCTGCGACGACGATCGGTACAGTGAATGAAACAATTGCCAACCAGAAAAAGGGACCGTAATAAGTAGATTTGTTATGTGTCATCGGTAGATCGCGGTAGTGAGGTTCGTCTGATCAAAACGTAGCCTAGGCTTCCAGCCTGGGTTGGGGCGGGTTCCCAGGCTGGAAGCCTAGGCTACTGGGGTGGGTCGAGTTCCCAGGCTGGAAGCCTAGGCTACTTACAACCGGCAAGTCGCCTAGATGCAAGATCTCCATCGGGCAGCGGACGATGCATTCATTGCAGCCGACGCAGGGCGAATCTTTCAACGTGATCGGTTCGCCTTTTAACGCACTCGATTTGATGTCGATGCCCATTTGGCAATACTGATTGCAAACGTTGCAGTCGATGCACTTGCCTTTCTCGGGCGTGATTTTAAATTGCGACCAGCGTCCCCAAAAGTTCATCCAGAACGCCAGTGGGCACCACATTCGGCACCACACTCGCTGTCCTAGAAACGGATACAGGCCAATGGCGATCGCGCCGGCCAATGCTGTTCCCACCCACAAGTTGTATTGGCCAAGCGGTCCCTCAAATCCGTACAGATCGGCGATGGTTGCCACGGTCGCGAGCGCGATGAAGATGAAGCCCATCCGCTCCATCTTGCGTGGCGTATCCCCCTTTGGCCCGCGATGGCGAAAACCATTCCCGACGGTTTCCGCGAGCGCTCCGCACGAGCAAATGTAAGAACAGTAAATCTTTCCCCAGCGAATCGTCACCAGCGGAATCACGATGAACGTCAACACCGCAGCCCAGACGACACCGACGACCGCGACCGTGTGCCACCAAGCGGGATCGCCCGGACCCACGGCGGGATCCAGATGGAAAGCGCCCATGTTCAATGGCCAGGCATTCAGCGATCGAGTCAGCAGCGGGGTCCACGGATTGCGACCAATGAACACGGCTAAGAACGTCGGAATTCCCCACCACAGTGTCCACTGCGTCGCGATGATCGTCAGGTTACGGCGCCAGACCAGTTGATGATTCGACTTGATCGCCCAGTACAAACCGAAGCCAGCGATCGCCGAGAAATAGAGCAGATAATAGAGTCCATACGCGTTGCTGAAGTACTTCGGAACAACGTGGTACAGCCAAGTAAAACCTGGCACGTAATAGGGGCCATCGCCCGCGGCTGATGGATCGAGTGTGAGCACGCTCGGTGCAATTAGCGATCCTACATACAGTAAACCACCAACGATCAGCAGCAAGGTAGAGTGGGGTAGGTTGAGTAACGCCGCATGCCCACGCGCTTGCATATTTCCGTTGATGAGTTTCAGCGCCAATAGACTGAGCCAAGCGATCGGCAGAACGGTTCCCACCAGGAACGCGGCGAACCCTAGTTGTGCTGACCCGATGAGCGACTCCAGTCCTGGCAGCAACAGTTTGCCCTCGCCCGCCGCGGCGGGGTGAAGCACAAAGTTCTTGGAGTAGAAATAGACGAAAACGCCGACGAGCAATCCGAGCATTGACAACACAATTCGCTTTGCGGTCCAAACGCCGTCCAGTTCCAGCCCCATGTCCATCAGGAAATCGACCGGTGGAAGCGTTCCAATTTGCACAATCACATGATCGTTTGCCAACGTGTGCGTTTGCCCATCGACGTCGATGTCAACCTCGTCGTCACGGATTGCTTTGAGATTACTGCGGTACAGGATGTTTAGTCGACCGTCGCGTTCGGCCTGTTCAATCAACAGTCGGTTTTCTTCTTTGGCTCGAAATAGGTCGTCGCCGCGATAGGAAAGCGTGACCCGATTGTGCGGCATCAACAGCAGGGCTGCTTCGATCGCCGAATTACCGCCGCCGACGACCATGATATTAGCGTCGTGGTAGTCATCGGGCGTGTGCAGCCGGTAGGTCACTTTTTGCGCGTTGTCAGCACCGGGGCATTCAAGCAATCGTGCTTGTCCTTGCCGGCCCACTGCGACCAGCACTTGCTGTGTCGGAAACGATTTGCCTGATTTCGTCTCGATCTCGAATTGCCGCTCTCCAACTTTCCGTACGCGATCAACCTCTGTGTCTTCTTTGATGTGCAACTTCTTCTCGTCAACCAAGCGATTGACGCGGGTGAGAAATTCGTCCTTGTCCAGATCTTCGTCGAATTCCAGTTTGCTTTCGTTCTGCACGAACTGCGGCTCGGCGTAGACTTTCTTACCAGGCGGGAAGCTGCGGACCGTGCTGGCAACTTTGTTGCGTTCCAGAACGACATACTTGAGTCCCCGCTCGTGTGCTTCCATTGCAGCGGACAACCCGGCAGGCCCCGCACCGATGATCACGAGGTCGAGCCGCTCCGCACCCGATGCGGAATCTTCGTCGAATTTCATCTTCGAGATGACGCTGGCGCCCTGGTTCGCGGCGACCTTGACCAGCGGCAATCCGGTGACATCGCCAATGACGTAAATGCCTTTGACACTCGACTCGTAACGGCCATTGACGATCGGCAGGATTTCCTGCGGCGGAACCGTGGCAAAATAGGTTGTCTTCTTGCGGTCCGACTTGGGTGCGTTCGCAGACATCGTACCTCCCTGTACGAACAAAAGGGTGTCGCCTTCTCAGCGTGATTCGAGCCGGAATGTTCGCAAGACTCAGACTGCGTGTCTGTGAATTGGCTTACAGAGTGTCAAAATGGAGTCAGAGAGTGGCTTGGAAATGGGATCTAGCTTCACTGCTGATTCGCCCACTAATCGCGGTGCAATCCTGCAACCACATGACAGCAGTCGCTCTTCTTTTGCTGTTCGCACTGCTGCAACGCCGACTTCAGAATACGCCGAACGTGGCGGAGATCTTTTAATCGGCGCTCGGTGTCGGCAAGTCGATCCTCAATCAGTCCGCGAACGCTTCCACAGGTCGGCGTCCCGCCCGCGTCGTCCAAAAGCAGTGCCTTCACATCGTCCAGCGTGAACCCGGTCGCTTGTGCCGCTCGGATGAATTTCAATCTGTCGAGTGATGCGTCGCTATACAGCCGGTAATTCCCCCGGCTTCGTTCTTCCGGTTCGACGAGACCGATCCGCTCGTAGTAGCGAACGGTCGACGTTCGTATCCCAGCAGATTTCGCTAGCTGGCTGATGGTGAATTGATCGCTCACGATTGCCTCTTGAAAGAAAAATTGAAATCGCACTTGACCTTACACCTAGGTGCAGGGTCGATAATAGAGCATAGACAACCGTATTACGCGGGATGAGAACAAAGGAATTGCGATGATTGATCAAGTGACCACTCCGAATCGTGTCGAGTGTCCCGTCTGCGGCAAGAAGGCGAAGCGAGTCGCAGCGGCTACGCTGCGAGCACTGTTAAAAGACGAGTTCGATGGCGAGTTTGCAGCCGATGACCACTCTAGTTGTAGCGCCGATGGTGGATGTTCATCGTTGACCAAGGACAGCGGATGGAGATTCTGCGATTCGCAGGATTGTGACGTCGTCTACTTCGCTGAAACCGATGAACGGACATTTACGAAGGACCAGTTGCATGTCGCTGTCGGGGTTAAGGAAACGACGGGAGAGCGGCCGCTGTGCTACTGCTTTGGTCACTCCGTCGCGAGCATCAAGGAACAACTTTGCTCCGAAGGCGAAAGCAACGCCACAGCAGACATTCGGGCGAAAATGAAGGACCCTGGGTGCCGATGCGAGACGGAGAACCCATCCGGTTCGTGCTGTTTGGGAAGCGTCGAAAAAGGAATCAAAATTGCTAAAGGAGAAATTGGAATGGATACTGCAAAAACGATAACGACTTCCGCAGCGCCAGTTGGCGACAAAGTAGCGCCAGTTGGCGACAAAGCAGCGCCAGTTGGCGACAAAGGCGAGAAGATTGCCAAGCTTGGAACGCTGGTCTCGGCGATTATGGCTTCGGCTTGCTGTTGGTTGCCACTGCTCTTGTTGGCTGTCGGTGTTTCTGGGGCGGGGATCGCAGCAACGTTGGAAGCATACCGCCCGCTATTTATGGTCATGACGTTTGGCTTCCTTGCTGCTGCGTTCTATTACACGTATCGTCCCAAGAATGTGTACCGCCCGAAGAATACGAACGAGACCGCTGAGGGGCACGGTTGTTGTGCGACTGAGCCAACCCGCGGTGAAGCATGCTGTGCGACCGCCACGGGCCGTTTCAACATGATGACCTTGAATAAGGTCATGCTGTGGGGTGTGACCGTCATGGCGGTGTTGTTCCTGTTTTTCCCAAGTTACGTCGGAGTGTTTCTCGGCGGTGACGGCAAGGCCGTGACGGACAACATGAACCGCGTGGTCATCAAAGTCGATGGGATGACGTGCGAAGGCTGCTCGGCTGGTGTTGCCAAGGCGATTCGGACGGTGCCGGGCGTGTTGGCAGTCGACGTCAACTACGAACAAGGTACAGCCATCGTCGGCACCGAAATCTGTTGCCCTGTCCCCAAAGAGCAGATTCTCGTATCGCTCCAGGACGCTGGATACACTGGCCGTTAACGACTTGACGGTGATTGCGCGTAACGAGGCGATTGCAGCAGCAATGCCAGCACGTTGTCGGTGAACAGGGGATCCGCGGTTAGTTTGCGGTGGCTGGTGTGCAGAAACATCACGCTGGTCCAGTGAATGGGGGAAGCGGGGCGTGTTGATACGGTCTCGACGGGCTGTTCGCTCATCAGCGCGCTGTGCCGTGTGGTCGTGTCATCACCAGGCACGCTTTTCGCAACTTCCAGCTTTCCGGTTTCAGTGTCGACGGACATCACGGCAGGCGTTTCAATTGCGTCGCCAGCGTAAAGATGCAACGTGACTCCCGGTGGCGGCGCCGCCGGAATATCCAGCGCCTGATGAAATTGCTTCGCTTTGAGCAAGCACTTGCGTTGATGGTCCAGGGCAATGCAATGGCGTGATTCACGCTCGGCAACCTCCGGTAACAGTTGCTGCAAAACTGCGTCTTGGTCCGGATCGGCCAGTCCCCACTTCATTTGTCGCCACAACTCGGGATCGTAAAAATCATAGGCTTGTTCAGGATCCTGGGCATCGACGAGCGTCTGATGACGCGGACGCGGCAGCATCTGGTAAATCGACGGCATCGTCCCCAACGCGGCGGGGGGATAGTAGGGAAGCACTCTGGAGAGCTGATGTCCATTGACCAAATCACGCAGCGCGAATGCCGAGCCGGCGTTGGGAGTTCCTATCATGATCAATCGTTCGACGCTTCTCGCTCCCTCCCAGTCCAACGAGGGCAAGGAGCCGTCTTCGGGCAACGGCTGCGAACCGTATCGCAAGTAATAGCGTGAGAGCAGTCCGCCGAGTGAATGTGCCACAATGTCGAATTTGATTTCCGCATCGGTGATTCCGTAGCGGCTTTCATACTCGGCTTGAATGTACGCACGCTTTGCGGTAATGAATTCGTCAAGCAAAGCGGCGTTTTCCGCGACGTCTCGCCGCCAATCGTAGTCGAACTGAAAACAGGTGAAGTGTTCGTCTCCGTAATTGAATTCGTCCGCTTTCGGGTGTGTCGGATCGCGATACCCGCCCACGCCAAGGGTTTGAAGGATCTGGTTGTAGGCTTGCAGCTCGACCGGAATCCCAAACACGCTCAATTCCAGGTACGCCAGTGTTCCATCGCTGCGAACGCTGTCTCGCAATTGCGCCAGCGGAACCCCTTGGCCCATTGGCAACGATACTGCCACCAGATCGTCCGATTGCTGACGTCGAAAACGAATTCGGTCGTACTTCCCCCAAACGGTCTTGCCGGTCTCATCATCGACCAGTCGTGAACCCAACACTCCCGGGATCACGATCACTGGATTGCGTTCATAGTCGGGCCGCTGGGCCAGCGGGTTGTAGATTGCAGCGAGTGACGAATGGGGGCGGTGCGTCACACAGCCTGGGGCAAGCACAACCAACGCGAACGCGGGCAACAACAACTTTCTCGCACGCATCGAAAATTGAACCACCGTATCGACAAGTCGGCGTACTGGAAATCGCCCGGCCGATCGCGAGTTCACCATCGACAAACGCAGAAGCCATGCAATGAGTGCCAGCAACAACAGTGGCCAAAGCGTAGCGAACATGTCCGTTCGTGATACTTGTGACGCTTCGGGGACCATCGTGCCTACGCGAACGAGCAGATAGGTTGCCGGCAGCATACCGACCTGGCTAATCAGCCAGAATTGCTTGATTGACAATCGAGAACGTCCTGCCAGCACGTTAACGGCAAAGAATGGCATCACCGGTGTTAGCCGCAAAAGCAGTAGTTCCCATCGGCCAATTTCCGAGCCAACTGTCTCGCGCTGACCGTTCTGAATTGGCTGTCCATTGCGAAACATGTAACGCCGACTAGAAGTGAAGGCGATTGTGGCACCGGCGGTGCTCGCGAAACTGGCGACGATGGTCCCCGGCCCGATTCCGAACAGGGGACCCGCAAACAGCGTTAGCAGCACCGCACCGGGAATCGCAAATCCAGCCATCAAGACATAGACGCAGCTATATACCGCCAGTCGCATCGCCAGATGAAACTCGGCCGCGTTAGTAACGACCAGATGCAACGGGTCACGAGCGAACCACGCAGTGATGGCGATCGCTACCCAAGCAGCGCGGATTGCATTGTCTTTCGTACTGGTGCAAATCATCGAGGTCATCCATGACCGATTAAAAGAGACGGTTGCCTAGGCTCCCTGCCTGGGGCTCGCGGGGCTCCCAGGCTGGGAAGCCTAGGCTACTCAATGGCGATCGGAAAGCGTGTTCCGCCGAAGAATCGCATGCAAAGAATGCGGTGTCTGTGAGAAATCGTACAGTTCGTGAATTGCCATCATCGACGTGGTGATGTCGAGGTGCTTCGCGAGTGATTCATTGCCCCGCGTCGCAAGCCACCGCCTCTGCTACTCCATCGCTGCTGGACAGCATGGTCTTGATTCGCTTCAGTGCCGGAGACGCGATCGAATACGTGTGATAGGGAATGGCGGCAACTTTCACAGCTAGGGTCGGGCATTGGTCGTTGAGTGACCAGTCGTAACCCAGGTACTTCAACCTCCAATCGCAATGCTGCGACAACCATTGCCGATCTTGCTGAGGAAGATAGGCAAACACGGTCGAAACGACTTCGTGATCGGTTTGACCGAAGTCGTCGCGATACCATTCCAGGATCGGCGACATCTGGACTGTTCGCGTGATCCGCGAAATGTGAAACCTTGCATGGCTGGAAAAAAATTCTCGTGCGTTGTCTTCGAGTTGCCATTGCAGTGCGTCCGCGGTGTAGGCTCGATTACGCAGCCGAGGGCACCCGCGAGCCGCACAAACCAACGCAAAGTGAATACGCGGATCACCGAGCGGACGCAACACATCGTTTTCGATGCCGTTGAGTGAACGGTAGCTTTCTCCATCCCAGAGTTGCAGGTCATCAAAGATTGCAAACTGCGTTCGCTTGCCGTCGATCCGCTGAATACTGGCAACGGGGTATTCATGCAGAATGCCCCAGAGGGTCATCGCGTTGTACGCGTTGATATAGTACGCCATTTTGGCCTC
This sequence comes from Novipirellula rosea, assembly GCF_039541335.1. Taxonomy (NCBI): domain Bacteria; kingdom Pseudomonadati; phylum Planctomycetota; class Planctomycetia; order Pirellulales; family Pirellulaceae; genus Novipirellula; species Novipirellula rosea. The sequence continues at coordinate 70,906 of NZ_BAABGA010000024.1, forward strand.
TCGCCGAGCCGGTAGGTCTGCGTCAACCTGGGACAACCCGTGAAGGTATGCTTCCAATTCGCGAACATCGTAGCACTGGTTCCTCCACCGGCTGTAGCAAACCATGCCATTGCAATCAACGTAGCGGCGAAGCAGTGTGTCCAGCGGAGCGTGAGAGATATCCTCATACGACAAACGATGAAGCGGTGCGGAGGAGTCTGGGCCACCAAAACGCGGTTGAGACTGTGCTAGTGCATCGTTGGCGAAAAAGAAACCGACGACCAGAGCAACGATCAGCATCGAAAATCGTCGAATCGTCGGAGCAGATTGGAAATGGGGCATGCGAAATCCTTTCGTCTACTGTGAGTGCTTCCGGATGGACCCCGGATTCCTTATCGCAGATCGGATGACAAGCAAATTGATGATGTGAACCAACACACACAAAACATGATTAGAAGCAAGTGAAGGCGACTGAATTCCGGCAGTGCAATTTGGGCGTTATGGGCAACTTTGCACCCAGCGTTTCGCCAACGTGAGCAATCTCACAGAGCACGAAACGGATTGCGTCGTTTCGTGTATGAGTCAGCGTATGTAGGTTGCGACAACGCAGCCTCTGTTCGTACTGTCTGCATGAATGGATAGCTGTACTTCATGGATGAGGTTCCCCGTGTCACGTTACTTGCCTACTCGAGTCGCCACTCTGTTGCTGGTTGGTTTGCCCACAATGATGTTTGCGCAATTTGCAGGGTTGTTCGCTGGTTCGTTAGCAGTTCCCGAGGTGAATGTCGGACAACTCATGATGCTAAACGCGGATCTGGCAGATGGGGGGAAAAAGTTTGATGGTCAGCACGTGATCGTTGATGTGCGAACGCCCGAAGAGTACCAAGTTTCGATGATCCCTGGAGCAGTCACGAAGGTTCAGTTTGAAAAGAATAAACAACAATATCGCGATTGCACCATCGTTGTTTATTGCACGATCGGGTATCGGTCGGGACAGTATGCAAAGAAGTTGATGTCCGACGGTTTTAACGCAAAGAATTTCAAGGGCAGTATTTTGGCTTGGTGTCACGCAGGACTGCCGCTGGTGACCATGCAAGGTGAACCGACGTATCGAGTTCACACTTACAGTTCCGAATACAAAGTTCCAAGCAGGTACACGGCTGTCTTTTGACAACAGATTGCGTTGCGTTGCTTGGCATCTGTGAGGTAAGTCATCGAAAAAATGCCATTCGCAAGCTTAGTGTGTACCAAGGGGATTTGCTCGCACATTTCTCGGTAATCGCCACCTAAAACGCTCGACGCTCGTCCCCAGGCAGGAGCGTAGGAGCCAGTGGTGGCGTTCAGCGAGAAGTGTCCAAATCTGCTGCCTTCAATGTCGGACAAATGTCGCAATTGAACATGGATAGGTACTCAAACTCGACAAGAAAATCCGCACTTTGCAAGGTAAATCATGAACGAAAACGAACCAACGAATCTTGATTCCACTCTGGCGAGAGACCGGCAAGCCAGCGAGGGCGGCACGAGTGCCGAGGTCGAGCCAAAATACTCATTCCCCCATCGGGAATTCCGGCTTGCATTGTACTCGCTTGTTGCCATCGCGTTTCTCGGAAATGTTGCCGCTCGAGCTGCTCCCGAGTGGATGGGGGCCGCTGCCGATTTTGTTCAGAACCGCGTTCTTCTCGGTGCGGCAAACCCGACGCAGGAATGTTCGGGGTGTGCGGGCGAATGCGGTAAAACGACGTTCATTTTCGAGGGAACCTCCGGATTACCATGCAGCGGAAACACGAGTTGCTCGGTGCACGACTGCGAGGCTGAATCATGCTTCGCCGAGGAAGTCTCGGGAGAGGAGCAGGTGATCGCAATCGAGAGCGACAACATCGATGAAACCAGACCGTAAATCTATCGAAGTTTGCGTCGAGAAATCACTTTAGCGGCGGTGGCGGATCAAACGTCGTCTGGTGATGGTGACGAAGTTTGTCAATCGGTGGAACTCTGCTGGCAGTGACGCAGAATGCAGTGCTGCAGAATTCTGTAAGGAATTGACCGCGGGTGCGTCTTCTACTTCAACAACAAAAACCACATGAAGGGTGGTTTCACTTCATTGACGCAAAACCTGGCTGGCACCGTGGAAAACACAAGTATTTTGCCGCAAGCAAGTTCGCATAGCAGCGATCATGCTGCTGTTAACGATGAGAAAATGAAAAAGTTTGTGACGATTGTTCGCTGGCTATCTACGCTCGTGATCCTCGGTGCATTGTTGACGATCGTCCGCTCGTTGCCGGTTGACCAGGCAATGTCAGCGATGAAAGGCTGGATCGCCGGACTGGGATTCTGGGGGCCAATTGTCTTGGCGCTGCTGTACATTGTCGCGACCGTACTGTTTTTTCCTGGCACAATCCTGACTCTGGCGGCCGGTGCGATGTTCGGACTCGGCGTCGGGACCGCTGCCGTTTCGGTCGGATCGACTTTGGGAGCTTGCTTAGCCTTTTTGATTGCTCGCTACGGAGCGAGGGATAAAGTCGCAGCGATGGCGAGCGGCAACCGCCATTTTGGTGCGATTGATCGATCCATCGGGGAAGGCGGCTGGAAAATTGTCGGCTTATTGCGTCTGTCACCGGCAATCCCCTTCAACGTCCAGAACTACATGTATGGACTGACGCCCGTACGATTTTGGCCCTACGCGGTGAGCAGTTGGATCGCGATGCTTCCCGGTACATTTCTGTACGTTTACATCGGGCATGTGACGGGCGCAGCGGTTGGCGCCGATCGAGAACGCACGACATTCGAGTGGGCGATGCTGGCGGTTGGCTTATTGGCGACCGCCTTTGTGACGGTTTATGTCACACGATTGGCAAACCGCAAGCTGAAGGAACAAGTGCAAGAGGCACCGGAAAACGAGCAATCCGCAGTTAGCGATCCGGCACCGCCAAACGTACGGCCAGCTCCGAGAGCACGAAACACCGTGATCTTGGCGAGTGCTGCAATGATACTTGTTGCCGCAGCAACCTACACATGCCTCAACGCGGGATCGATCGAACGAAAGTTGGCAAGCCTTTTTGGGCCGCCGCAAGTTGAATTGCAGGAAGCGTATTCCGCGAATGCTGCAGGCCCGACGATGGATCATTCGACGCTCGATGCCTTGCTGAAAAAATATGTCGACGACGATGGATGGGTCGACTACGAAGGCCTGGAGGATGACGAAGCAGAACTCGACAACTACCTCAGTACGGTCGCTGCTGCACCGTTTGACGAGATGGGACGCGACGAGAAGCTGGCTCTGCTGATCAACGGTTACAACGCGTCGACATTGAAGTTGATCCTCGATCACATGCCAATCGACTCGATTATGGATATTCCCGAATCCAAACGTTGGGACGCAGTACGCTGCAATATCGGGGGACACGAGTTAAGTTTGAACCAGATTGAACACGAGCAGATTCGACCCAAGTTTGCCGAACCACGTGTCCATTTCGCATTGGTTTGTGCAGCGGTGGGGTGTCCGCCACTGCGTAATGAGGCGTACGTGGCCAATCGAATTGACGAACAATTGCAAGCGCAGACCGAGTACGTGCATCGACACAAAACCTGGTTCAAATTCGATCCCTCGTCCAACCAGTTATCGCTAACAAAACTCTACAACTGGTACGGAGGCGATTTTGAGCAGGTCGCCGGCAGCGTTTCCCAGTTTGCGGCAAACTACTCAACCAAATTGAAGCTGGCAGTGGAAAACGGCACCGCGCCGCAGCCGGACTGGCTGAACTACGATTGGAAGCTCAACAGCTTGAAGAACAAACAACCGCGATAGATAACAGGCATGTCAGCTTCTGCGATGGACGTCGTTCTTATCAAGGAAGCGTTGATGATTTCCGTGAGGCTCTTGCCGTCATGATGTAGCCTAGGGGTCCCTAAGCTACGTTCAAACCAAATGATCTATGTCGATCGCGTTCGCGATTTATCTTTCGAATTCTGGTCGCAACGAGCCATCCCTTCTGTAAGAAGTCTCAGCTTCCAACGTCACATTCCACAGTTGCCCGTGTGTGTGGAATCTTTTGTCAAAAAAGCCGGAGACGATTGAATGTGGATTGAACAGTGCGAAGAAACTGAGTGCTTCATGCAGGGGCTCGAGCGGCGGAATCCCGGGGAACCGGAGTTTCACCAAGCGGTGCGAGAGTTCGTTGAAACCGTGATGCCGTTCGTGCTAAAGCATCGCAAATACAAAGATGCTCAGATACTCGAAAGGATGACGGAGCCGGATCGAATCGTCATCTTTCGCGTCACTTGGGAAGACGACGCAGGCAACATTCGAGCGAATCGGGCGTGGCGAGTACAATTCAATAATTCGATCGGGCCGTACAAAGGCGGAATGCGGTTTCATCCCGACGTCACGTTGAGCGTCCTGAAATTCCTCGGCTTTGAACAGACCTTCAAGAATAGTCTCACGGGACTGCCGATGGGCGGGGCCAAAGGCGGCGCGAACTTCAACCCCAAAGGAAAGAGCGATCGCGAAGTCATGCGATTCTGTCAATCATTGATGATCGAACTTCATCGCCACATCGGAGAAGACACCGATGTTCCGGCCGGCGATATCGGGGTTGGCGGTCGTGAGATCAGTTATCTGTTTGGGCAATACAAACGCCTCGAAAATCGTTTCGCTGGAATTTTGACCGGCAAAGGACAGACCTTCGGCGGCAGTCTCGTCAGGACCGAGGCGACCGGTTATGGCTGCGTCTACTTCTGTGAAAACATGTTCAACCACATTGGTGATAGTCTCGAGGGAAAGACGTGCGTGGTATCGGGATCGGGAAACGTCGCGATTTATACTGCAGAGAAAGCTGCCGAACGGGGCGCAAAGGTTGTCGTCATGTCCGATTCATCCGGTTTCGTTCACGATCCAGCGGGAATTGATGCCGAGAAACTCGCTTTCATCAAAGATCTCAAAGAGGTGCGTCGGGCGCGAATCTCGGAGTATGCCGACAAGTTCGATGGTGTCACCTTCCATGCCGATGAACGTCCCTGGAATGTGCCGTGCGATGTCGCCTTTCCGTGTGCCACGCAGAACGAGATCAGTCGGGACGATGCGAAAGCGTTGATTCGCAACGGAGTCAAAGCCGTCTGTGAAGGTGCCAACATGCCTACCGAACTGGCTGGTTCTCATGCGTTCCTGAAAGCCGGGGTGCTTTACGGTCCGTCAAAGGCCGCCAATGCTGGCGGTGTTGCGGTATCGGGGTTAGAGCAAAGTCAAAACGCCTTGCGACTTTCGTGGAGTCGCGAAAAAGTCGACGAGAAGCTGAAGACCATCATGCACGATATCCACGACAAGTGTGTTGAGTATGGTCAGACCGACAAATTTGTGAATTATGTTCGTGGCTCAAATATCGCCGGGTTCATCAAGGTCGCTGATGCCATAATGGCTTACGGTGTCGTCTAAACGGAAAGACTACTCAAGCAGGAATCATCATGAAAGCCTCCGATCTATTTGTGACAGCCCTAGAGAAGGAAGGCGTTGAATTCGTCTTCGGCATTCCAGGTGAAGAGAATCTCGATTTCCTCGATTCACTATCGCGGTCGAATATCAGGCTGATCCTCACCAGACATGAACAAGCTGCCGGTTTCATGGCAGCAACCTATGGACGGCTGACCGGCAAATCCGGAGTTTGTCTCTCCACGCTTGGGCCGGGGGCAACAAATCTGGTTACCGCCGCCGCGTACGCTCAGCTCGGCGGCATGCCGATGCTGATGATCACGGGGCAAAAGCCGGTTAAGACCAGTAAGCAAGGCCAGTTCCAGATCATTGACATCGTCGACATGATGCGTCCGTTGACGAAGTACACGAGACAACTGGTCAGCGGAGCCAACATTCCATCACGAGTCCGCGAAGCGATGCGGTTGGCACAAGAAGAGAAACCAGGCGCAGTGCACCTTGAATTGCCGGAAGACATCGCCGCTGAGCAGGTCGACGAAGTACCGATTCCCGCCAGCCTTGTCCGGCGACCGGTCGCCGAAGACAAGTCCATTCATGCGGCTGTAGAGATGATTCGTGCTGCCAAGTCGCTCCTGTTATTGGTGGGTGCCGGCGCGAACCGCAAACGGACATGCAACATGCTGCGCCAGTTCGTGGCCAAGTTGGGGATTCCCTTCGCAACGACTCAGATGGGCAAAGGCGTGATTGACGAGCGAGACCCGTTGTTTCTCGGCAACACCGCTCTTTCGTCGAACGACTTTGTCCACCTCGCGTTCGAGGCGGCGGATCTGATCATCAACGTCGGCCATGACGTGGTTGAAAAGCCGCCGTTCTTTATGCGTGCCGGAGGCGTCAAGGTCATCCATGTCAACTTCTCGTCGGCGTCAGTCGATCCGGTCTACTTTCCGCAAGTCGAGGTCGAAGGCGATATCGCCAATAGCATCTGGCGGTTGAAGGAGAATCTTGAGCCGCAGCCGAACTGGGACTTTTCTCGCTTCATGACCGTTCGCAGCGCGGCCGAGGCCAGCGTTGCCCAAGGTGCCGACGATGATCGCTTTCCGATTTATCCACAACGGTTGGTCGCGGATGTCCGAAACGCAGTGCAAAAACGAGGAATTATCGCACTGGATAACGGTGTCTATAAGATTTGGTTCGCACGAAACTACAAGGCAACCGCGCCAAACACAGTGTTGCTCGACAACGCATTGGCAACGATGGGAGCCGGGTTGCCGTCAGCGATGGCAGCCAAGCTGGTCCATCCGGATCGGCAAGTCATGGCGATCTGCGGCGACGGCGGCTTCATGATGAATTCACAGGAACTGGAAACAGCCGTGCGGTTGAATCTCGATCTCGTCGTCCTTGTTCTCCGCGATGACGCCTATGGCATGATCAAATGGAAGCAGGCGAACATGGGGCTGAAGAATTTCGGACTGGACTACGGCAACCCTGACTTCGTCAAGTATGCGGAAGCTTATGGCGCAAACGGGCATCGCGTCGCGTCGAGTGAGGAACTACTGCCGTTGCTGTCCCACTGCCTGGATTCGCCCGGGGTCCATCTGATCGAAGTACCGGTCGATTACTCCGAGAACGATCGCATTCTAAATCACGAGATCCAAGAACTCAGTAGTAGCCTAGGTTTCTAGCGTGGGACCACGCTAAACCGCTGACTGGAAGCCCGGATTACGGCCAAAAAGACCGCAAGCTAAAACGAAACCCGACGGTCACTGTCATCGGATACGTCGACGACCTCGGTCGTGGTCGAGGTCGCCCTCTGTAACGAAGCATCCAAAAACCCAATTCGGCAGCATTCTCTTTCACCGCTGGCATTCGCCGAATTGTAAGCCATTTCACAGACGGAGCGATTAAGAAGCTCGTATCGTCTGAGCGGTCAAGCAGCAGCAATCGCCTATTTGCCGTTCGATTCGGGCGTTTTGTGTGTCGGCTCACATTGTCAACCGCACTGCAGGTCCGATGGAAGAGGAAAGGAATTCTCGTTCCAAGCAATCTCAAGCTGAATTTTCGCAAGGAAACCCATGTCTCGTAAATTACTCGCCAGCGCGTCCCTTTGTTGCTTCGTTGCCTTTGGTTGCATTGCTTTTTCAGGGTGCCGACAGGCTGGTTCCTGTCGCAACGGTAGCTGCTCCGCTCCTTCGTCCGGGTATGGATCGCCCGTCTATTCGGAGTCGTCCTCTTATTCTCAGCCGGCCTATCAGGGGTCTGGTTCGAGCAATTCGATGCCTTCGTCTTCTTATTCCGCGCCAACACAAAGCTACACATCTCCGAGTGGGTCGGGGACGCGTTCTGCACCTTCTGGAGGTTCAGGTACACGTTAGGTGACTGCGAAAAACCTTTTTGGAATTGTGTAAGGATTTTGTAGGTCCAGCGTCTTCCCTTGCGATTAACCAAGTTTCGGCTTGCCGTAGCCTAGGCTTCCAGCCTGGGGCCAGCACACCCAGGTTGGAAGCCTAGGCTACGGAATATTTAACTCGCATCCGAAGGGAAGTCGGTCCTATGAAAACAGCTCTGTTAGACGAAAAACAAGTCGCCGAGTCGTCGGTCTACCAGCGATACGCCGCTGCCGCCCAAGCAGTCGAACCCGCGCTTTGCTGCCCGGTCCAGTACTCAACCGACTTGTTGAAGGTGATCCCTCAAGAAATCATTGAACGGGATTATGGATGCGGCGATCCCACGCCCTACGTTCGCCAAGGCGAAACGGTGCTGGATCTGGGCAGCGGAGGTGGCAAGTTGTGTTACATCGCGGCCCAGGTCGTCGGTCCCGAAGGACGCGTGATTGGGGTCGATTGTAACCGTGAAATGCTGGGGCTCGCTCGCAAGCATGCACCCGCGGTGGCCGAGCAGCTCGGTTACGCAAACGTCGATTTTCGCTACGGTCTGATTCAGGATTTAGCTCTCGATCTGGATCAACTTGCTGGCGAGTTGTCAGCACATCCCGTGAACGATCCGGCTGGCTATCTCGAGCTCCGCCACACCGAGGAACGATTACGTCGCGAACAACCACTCGTCGCTGACGAATCGGTCGATTGCGTCTTGTCCAACTGTGTACTGAATCTTGTCCGGCAACAAGATCGCCGACAATTGTTTGCTGAAATTTTCCGTGTCTTGCGTCGCGGAGGCCGCGCTGCAATTAGCGATATTGTCAGCGACGAAAGTGTCCCGCAGCGTCTGCAACAGGACCCGGAACTTTGGTCGGGCTGTATCACTGGCGCGTTTCGTGAAGATGAGTTTCTTGAAGCGTTCGAGGATGCAGGCTTTCACGGAATCGAAATCGTCAAGCGACAAAGCGAGCCTTGGAGGACGGTGGAGGGAATTGAGTTTCGCAGTGTGACAGTCGTTGCGCACAAGGGAAAGCAAGGTCCTTGTTTGGAACGCGGGCAAGCGGTGTCGTATCGCGGCCCATTTAAGAAAGTCCAGGATGATGATGGTCACACGTATTTCCGGGGCGAGCGGATGGTTGTTTGTGACAAGACGTTCAATCTGCTTCAGCAAGAACCGTATACGAACATGTTTGACGCGATTGAGCCGCGTGTCGTTGTGCCGTTGGAAGATGCGAAGCCGCTCGATTGCCGGCGCAGCACGCGACGTCATCCGCGTGAAACGAAAGGCCTCGAGTATCACGCGACCACCGAAGCGACGAATGGCTGCAGCGACGAAGGTTCGTGCTGCTAGACCGTAGCCTAGGCATCCAGTCTGGGTCTCATCCATGCATCCAATTGTCCCAGGCTGGAAGCCTGGGCTACGCAAGGAACCAACATGCAATTATCACTGCTAAGGCAAAAAAGCGAACTCACTAACGCAGCCATACAGCGAGAAATTCTCGAAGGAGTAGCGAAACCGCGACAACCCTACTTCAACGAGAAGCTGCGGTCGAGCGGCTTAGAGAATCTTCGCGCCACTGGCATCGACGTCATGCAAATCAACGTGGGCAAGTTGTGTAATCAAACTTGCACGCACTGCCACGTGGACGCGGGGCCAGACCGTCGCGAGAGCATGTCGCGAGAAACGGCCGAGCAGATCATCGACGTGCTTGCGAACAACGACATTCCCACCCTGGATATTACCGGGGGCGCACCGGAGATGAATCCCAATTTTCGTTGGATCGTCGAGCAGGCGCACAAGCTTGGTTGTCGAGTCATTGACCGCTGTAACCTAACGATCTTAATGGCCAATGGATTCAAGGATTTACCCGAGTTCCTAGCCAAGCATGATGTCGAGGTTGTCGCCTCTTTGCCGTGTTACATGGAAGAAAATTGTGATAGCCAGCGCGGCAACGGCGTTTTCAAACGTTCCATTGACGCACTCAAACGTTTGAACCAACTTGGCTACGGACACCCCGGTTTGGGGCGGAAACTGACGCTCGTTTACAATCCCACTGGAACCGCATTGCCGCCGTCGCAACACGAACTCGAAGCGACCTACCGTGACGAGCTGAAAACGCGATACGACATTGTCTTTTCGGAACTACACACGATTACCAATCTTCCGATCAGCCGGTTTCTCGATGAACTGCTCCAGGGCGACCAACTCGATGTGTACATGCAGAAGCTGATCGATAGCTTCAATCCGCTCACCGTCGATGGCGTCATGTGTCGCAGGATGATCTCGGTGGATTGGCAGGGATACCTATTCGACTGCGATTTCAACCAGATGTTGAACATGGGATTGTCTGCGGACCTGCCACAGCATATTTCAGATTTCGATCCCTCGAGACTTGGCGACCGCATAATCCAAACCGGCCGGCATTGCTTTGGCTGCACCGCCGGATGCGGATCGGGATGCCAGGGAGCCACGGTAACGTTTGCGTCGAAGGAGGCATCGTGATTCCACGCCCACGTCTCCTGAGAACAACCACGCTTTTCGCCCTGACACTACTGTGCTTCGTCTTCCTCGGTTGCTCGTCAAACGATGCTGATAAGAACAAGAAGCAAATTGTGCTGACAGGGTCGAGCACGGTTGCGCCATTGATCGGTGAGATCGCCAAACAATTTGAAGCTCAGCATCCCGGAGTGCGGGTCGATGTGCAAAGCGGCGGCTCCTCACGAGGCGTTGCCGACACACGCCGCGGACTTGCAGATATCGGAATGGTCTCGCGAGACCTGAAGACCGGTGAACAGGATCTAACAGCGTTCACGATCGCTCGAGACGGGATCTGTGTCATCGTGCATCGAGACAATCCCGTTACATCACTGACCGACGATCAGATTGTGGCTATCTATACAGACCGCATCAACAATTGGAAAGAAGTTGGCGGATCAGACGCGCCCATCACCGTCGTCAATAAAGCCGAAGGTCGATCCACGCTGGAATTATTCGTAAGCCATTTCGATTTGGACAACGCACAAATCAAAGCCGATGCCGTGATCGGTGACAACGAACAAGGAATCAAGACCGTTGCCGGTAACCCCAACGCCATAAGTTACGTTTCGGTTGGAACCGCTGAATACGATGCCACTCACGACGTCGCGATCAAACTGCTGCCACTGGCGGGCATTGCGGCGTCCATCGAAAACGTACGAGCCGGCACGTTTCCATTGTCGCGGCCGTTGAATCTGGTCGTGACAAGCGAGCCCACCGGAATCGTGGAGGAGTTCATTGCGTTTGCTCGCTCACGCGATGTGAATGAGATCATCTTGGAGCAGTACTTTGTCCCGCTTTCCCAGTGATACCATTCTCGTTTGGCTGCTTCGCGGCTGCGGATTGCTGACGGGGGCGATCACCGTGCTAATTGTAGGCTTTCTGATTTGGGAATCGTTACCCGCGTTTCGCGATGTCGGTGTTCAGCGCTTTGCTTCCGACTCATCGTGGCATCCTTCGGCGGGACCGACGAAGGGACAATTCAATCTTGTTCCCATGATTGCGGCGACATCACTGGCAACTGCGGGCGCAGTTCTATTGGCCGCACCGCTTGGGATCGGCTCGGCGGTATTCGCCCATTTCTATGCACCGCGACGATTAAGACGAGCGTACGGTAAAATGATCGAACTGCTCGCCGGGATTCCTTCGGTAGTCTATGGCCTGTGGGGGCTGGTGGTGCTTGTTCCACTCATTTCGCGATGGCATCCGCCGGGAACCAGCCTGTTGTCGGCGATCATCATCCTGACGATTATGATTCTACCGACGATCGCGTTGCTGGTCGGTGCCGCTTTTGACAATCTGCCGTCGGAGTACCTACGAGCATCCGCGGCACTAGGGCTTTCGCGCGGACGAACCGTCACTAGCGTCGTTTTTCCAGCGGTTCGGTCAGGATTGTTCACGGCGGTGCTACTGGGAACAGGCCGAGCGATCGGCGAGACGATGGCGGTATTGATGGTTGCTGGCAATGTCGTTCAAAACCCAACCCGCATTTTTCAACCCGTCCGAACGATTACAGCAAACATTGCATTGGAGATGGCTTACGCGATGGACGGCCATCGCTCGGCATTGTTCGTTTCGGGGCTGCTGTTGATGGCGATGGTCATCGTGCTCGTCGGCTTCGCTGAATGGGTCAGTCAGGGGCGTATTCATGGCTAGTCATCCTCAAACCTATTCGCGTTCAGCCGTCAGCGTATTGTTTGATACACTGGCAACCTGTGTGGCATGGTCCATCGCAGCGTTGGTCAGTGGCATTTTTGTTTGGATATTGGCGGACATCGTCATCGCAGGTCTGCCGTCGATCTCTTGGAGTTTTTTAACCGAAACGCCTCGAAATGCGGGACGCGATGGAGGGATTTTTCCCATCATCATTTCAACGCTACTGATCCTGTTCGTGGCAATGCTCGTTTCGGTCCCGCTCGGATTGGGAACCGCGATCTTACTGAGCGAACTGACACGGGCGGAAAGCACGTTTGGAATGCTGGTGCGCCGCAGTTTGGATGTTCTCGCAGGCGTGCCTTCGATCGTATTCGGGCTGTTTGGCAACGCATTTTTTTGTATCTATTTGGGACTCGGGTTTTCGATTTTATCAGGAGGGCTGACGCTATCGTGTATGGTGCTGCCGATCCTGATACGAGCGACCGAGGAAGGTTTTCGCTCGGTTCCGAACGAATATCGCATGGGTGCGGCGGCGTTGGGGTTATCTCGAACTGCGACGCTTGTGCAACTGTTGTTGCCAGCCGCAGTACCCGGGATCGTCGTTGGATTGGTGCTGGGTATCGGCCGCGCATTAGCGGAGACCGCGGCGCTGATTTTTACTAGCGGATACGTGGATCGTGTCCCCGGTTCGTTGTTCGATTCCGGGCGTTCCTTATCCGTTCACATTTTTGACTTATCGATGAATGTTGCTGGCGGTGATCGATATGCGTATGCCTCCGCATTGGTTCTCATTGCGATGTTGATCGTCATCAACGCGAGTGCGAGTTGGACTGCCAATCGTTGGTTGAGAAAAAGGATCGTGGTGACATGAAATCAGAAAACAGAGAACGCCCTGACCGCGGTGGCTGCGAACAGGCGAATTGTCCGGAACACAACGGGTTCACCCTCGGTCCCCTCGATACCGGACCACCATGCTGTATTCCCGAACCATTGATCGAAGTCGACGATCTTGCGGTTCACTACGGGAATGCTCGCGTCTTGAGCGGAATTTCGTTGACGATCAACCGCGGATGTGTAACCGCGTTGATTGGGCCATCGGGCTGCGGAAAGACAAGCTTCTTGAGTAGTTTGAATCGCATGACGGACATGATTGCTGGATGCCGTGTCGAGGGAAACATTACGATTGGCGGGCTCGACGTGCAAGCGACGAAGGATGTGATCTCGCTCCGCCGTCGCGTCGGAATGATCTTTCAAAAACCAAATCCCTTTCCTCTTTCGATTCGCAAAAATATCGAGATGCCTTTGAAGGAACACGGTTTTCGGCAGCGAAGTGAACGGACGGAAATCATCGAAAGCGTTCTTGAGGACGTCGGCTTGTGGGCAGAGGTGAAGGATCGACTTGATTCATCCGCGTTGTCACTTTCGGGCGGCCAACAGCAACGGCTTTGCATCGCACGCGCTCTCGCTTTGCGCCCCGAAGTTCTATTGATGGATGAACCATGTAGTGCCCTGGACCCGTTGGCTAGCAGTGTCGTTGAAGAGCTGCTGCAGAATTTCCGAGGACGGTACACCGTTGTCATCGTGACCCATAACTTGCAGCAAGCGCGGCGGGTCGCCGATTATGCCGCTTTCTTCTGGGCGACCGACGGTACGGGCACGTTGATCGAACACGGGACCGGCGCCTGTATATTCGACAAACCGCAACAACCGTTGACGGTAGCCTATGTCAATGGCAAGGCGGGGTAACGAAGTGACCGCGAATCAAATCGAGAAACTCACTGGCGACCCGTCGGGATCAACCACGTTTTCGGCGAAGCCTCATCGCGTGATCGTGTTTTCACGATATCCAACTCCTGGCTTGACGAAGACCCGGATGATCCCCGCGCTCGGTGCCGAGCGCGCGGCACGCCTACAGCACTCATTGACGAGTTTGACGTTGGGGGTGGCGAGTGATTATCGCGCGGACCGTCCCTGCGATTTAGAAGTTCGGTTCGTAGGCGGCGATCCAACGTTGATGCGAGAAGCGTTTGGAACGGAAAAACGCTATCTCCTGCAACGAGGCGTAAGTTTGGGAGAGCGACTAGTCGACGCATTTGCTGTCGCGTTCAACGAGGGGGCAACACGAGTCGTCGTGATCGGATCAGACTGTCCCGAAATTTCTTCGACGGTTCTCGACGAAGCAATCAACGCATTATCACACGCCGATGTGGTCCTGGGGCCGGCAATCGACGGTGGTTACTACCTGATTGGGCTGAACACGAATCAGCCTCAACTCTTTCATGGGATCGACTGGGGAAGCGGAAGCGTATTGCGAGATACCATTGCAAACGCAAAGCACTCGCAATGCAAAGTACATCGTTTGCAAACGCTTTCGGATGTCGACTATCCCGAGGACTTGGTTATCTGTCGTCGTAATCCCGAGGCCTTCGGCAACGTGCTTCCCCAGACTCGGGATGGTGTCTTGTCGGTGATTGTACCGACACTGAATGAAGAACGCTGTATTGAACAGACGCTTAGCCGAATGGTCGGGATTCCGAATGTCGAAGTCGTTGTCGCGGACGGCGGCAGCGAGGATTCGACGATCGACATCGCGCGACACATGGGGGCGACGATCGTCTCTGCCAAACCTGGGAGAGGGAGACAGATGAACGCGGGCGCGGCGATCGCGACTGGCGACGTGCTGTTATTTCTGCATGCTGACACCCAGGTGCCGGACTCGTTTCATCAGCATGTTCGGGCGACACTCCAGCACGGCGTGATCGCGGGCGCGTTCTCATTGCGGATCGACGGTGACGATTTTGGATTGAGATGGATTGAGAAAGGTGTGAACTTGAGGTCGCGTTTTCTCGGGCGACCTTACGGGGACCAGGGGTTGTTTGTGTCCGCAAGCTGTTTTTTCAAGATCGGCGGTTTTCCAAATTGGCCGTTAATGGAAGACGTCGAGATTGGCAGCCGCTTGCGGAAATACGGCAGCATCTCGCTGACCAAAGCCGCCGTCACAACGTCCGCACGCCGGTGGTTGCGACTGGGGATTCTAAAAACCACACTCATCAACCAACTTTGCATCGCCGGATTTTGCTTGGGCATTCCATCGGAAACGTTGCACCGCTGGTATCGGTCGCGGCGTTAAGTTTTCGCACGGCTTGACACTACCCGTGTTTGCCAATTTCCCAACCGCTACCGCCAAGGTGTTTTTGGGCGAAAGCGGCACAGTCCGGTTCAAGGGTTGTTGCAAACGTGTCGTTCCATCAACTCAGGAATCCAAATAACGCCATCATGCCGATTTGAAAACGCGGAATCTCGAAGTCACGAATTTTGAATGCCATCGAGCGCCGGTATGCGATGTGAAAACGATTCTAAATAGGAAATGCCGGAGGGCAACGTCAGCGACCAGCTATCTCGGTTCCAGGTCGAAACGCATACCATGCGAACCAAAATGTATTCATCCACTGCAGTCCAGCATCCGCCTCGACGACTCGAATCGTTTGATCTTTGGCATCGAATGCTACGGTGAACTTTTTGCTGCCAAGCGACTTCTCGATCTGCGTCGACTTCCCTGCAAATGCCGAAACGGGAATCGCCAGTGCGGCGGTATCATCCCAAACTCCGATCATGCGTTCCTTCAATGGCAACGCATTGCTGATCGGTTTCGCTGGGAACATTAAATTGGGCTGTTGGAAGTAACCTGCATACGGGCTGGTTCTATAGTTTCGCCGATGTCCGGTTTCCGATGAAATCACAGTGGTGTTTGGATGGCGAGCTTGCCATGCAGCCCACGTGGTGAGTTCCATCGGCAGAACGGTTAACTTCATTCTGGCGCCAGGTCCCGAAACCCCTTCTCCTTTTATCTGCGACCAGAGACTTTCCGCGTTGGATCGGTCGTACATCAATACGTTGCTGTTGTAGAGCAATCCCGAGACACCGAACTCTCGTTCACCCAGAGGAGTCCGACGATCAAATACGACAGCCGAGTCACACAGCGGACAATAGGTCACGGCGATCGGTAATTCGCCGATTCGATCATTGATGATTTCGTGGTAGTTCAAAATCGCCAGCGGGTAGGCACGTGATTCGCGACCCGACACGACGCCCACCACCCGATCACTCGGCCCGAGGTAGGATGCTTCCGCTGCCGAAACCAACTTTGGATTTGACAGTGCGGGAATGCCGTCTTTCGGAGGACCACCGGATTGAATCTCCCGAACCGGAATCGTTGCCTGGCTCAAGTCAAACCCAGTACCGCCCAGAACCGGAAACTGCACCTGTTGGACAGTGGGCTGTAACTGGAAAATGCGTTTAACATGACGTGGGATCGACCACGAAACTGCAAACGCTAACGAAGTGAACAGCAGCACGCTGCGAACGTAATTGGACTGAATCCCCATTTTGGATTACTCCCTTTTAATCAATCGAGGTGTTGGTGATTTTCGTCATTGTGTGAGCTTCCTCACGGACAGGCGGAGCCGAAGTGCGCAATATTTTGTTTTTGTAAAACTCAGTTTTTCTAACTTGCAACGGAAATGATCGATGTTCAATACCATTCGTTTCACATTTTTGGCCGCAATTTGTTGCGTTCCGTTCGTCGGATGCTCATCGAATAGCTCACCTGAACCACTCGATTCGCCGCCCGCGGTCAATGCCGGCGATCAGGCCGACGATCAACCGAGTGCACCCTCACAAGGGTCAGGTACGTCGAACTAGACTCTGCACTCGATGATTCATCATGGTTTCTCTGTTAGCAGGGACTTGCGACCAACACTCGATTCAGCATCGCTATCTCGCAGTGGATGACTGGGGTGACCGTTGTCGCGACAACCGTATTGCACGCATCGTGTTTGCAAGTTTCTCTGCCGAAATATAGCCGTCCATGCGTGTCACGAGTTGGCGATCCTGAGTAAAGATCAGAGTTGCGGGATAGCCTTTGATTTGCATCGTTTCGATCAATTCCTGATGCTGTTCGTCCGTCAGTTTCAGCGGCACGTACTCCTCTGCAATGATCTTGGCGATTGCGGGGTGTTTCCATACATCGCGGTCCATTTCTTTGCAGTAATGGCACCAATTCGCTCCCACGGAAACGATGATCAGTCGGCCTGTGGAGTGCGCCGCTTGGATCGCCTGTTCCGGCGAATGAGTCCAACGCACCTCTGCGGCCGCAATCGGATGACGATGGGACATGAAACCAACCAACATCAACGTGAGTACGGCTAACTTCCTAAAATGATTCATTCTGAATTCCTTTTGTTTCGCAGTTGTTTCAGTTTCCGCTGACATCGCTGCAGTCCAGGCGATCGAACGTCAATCGACGTCCATTCAGGGAAAGAATCGACAAATCGACAGCTTGTTTCCGTATGCCTGCTCACATTGCATTTCGTATTGCTGAAAGTGGTTGAATCGGACTGACTGCGTCGCGTCGTCGTTGTGAATATCGCGATCATTCACGCGAGCGGCGCGGATGCCGCCGCTCCCGGACGCCAGACATGCTGGCGACGGGGATGGATGCATTCAACAGGAAGCTTGCTTCGTTAGCGGTGACGGAATATCCGACGCCGTGTGTGGCAGTGCCCGTTGCTACAGGTTGATGGAGCTGCGTGACGACGAGTTGCGTGGTATTGCGTCTGTGATTGGTACACAGGAGCGTAACTCCGGTACGCGATTGACGAGGAATAGTTGGTCGTTGGGATGACGGAAACACCGCCACCACAATTGCCCGAAGCACATCCGGATCCGACTGCGATCGGTGCCGATGGAACTGGGGCAACCGATTGCGGAGCATAGGACTGCATTGGGGCGGGGGCCATGCGAGGCGATGCAGGTGCAGACATCGCCGGTGCCGAGTATCCGCCGCCGCGTGATCCGCTTTGTGCTTGGACATCATTGCAGAGTGAACCAACCAACAATACGCACACAACGCTTGCGAAACACTTCGTAGCAAGTTTCATCTAGAGAGCCTCTGTATCGAGTGAACATGGGAAGCCAGGGCATTCCCGATAAGTTAAACGGCCTGCATTCTGTTCTCACACGCTTATCTGCGTTGTGAGTGGCCTCACAGACAGAAAAACTTTTCTAAGCGAAACTTTTGGGTGTAAGGAAACTTCCCGAGTTTCGTCATTCCCCCTGTATTTAGAAAACCCTTCCAACACTCGAATCTTCAAAGAGAGACACGATGAACCAACACCAATCCCAAACACGCCTGTCAATCACACACGGCTTTGCGATCGTCGCCAGCACACTGATGTTCGGCTCGCTGTTCGCAACCTCCGCTCATGCTCAATCAGGCTCGCGAAACACGTCATCCGCGAGCACGCAGTCCGCCCAAGCAGGAAGTGGAACTAAGGCGGGAAGTGGAACTAAGGCGGGAAGTGGAACCAAAGCGGGAAGCGGAACCAAAACCAACGCCGGCGCGGTGGGGCTACAAGGCTATTGCCCGGTGTGCGTGATTAATATGAAAAAGTGGGTCAAAGGCGATCCCCAGTACGCGGCACAATACGATGGAAAGACCTACTTGTTCCCTAACGAAGAACAGAAGCAAATGTTTTTGAAAGATCCTGCGAAGTTCACGCCGATTCTTGGTGGCGACTGCGTCGTCGCCTTGGTGGAGTTGGGGAAACGAGTGCCGGGCAGTGTCCAGTTTGCGGCACTACACGAAGACCATCTTTATCTCTTTTCGAATGAGCAAGCGAAGGGAATGTTTCAATCCAACAAAGAAAAATATGCTCATGCCGACATTGCACTCGGGGGTAAGTGCACTGTTTGTCGTGTCGAAATGAACAAGGACATTGACGGCGTCACCGAGTTCACCAGTCTGTACAAAGGAATGCGATATTTGTTCCCCGGCCAAGAACAACAACAGATGTTCGATCAGAACCCGAGCAAATACGAAGTGACTAAGTAGAGGTCAAGTAAGACCCTGCGTCAGCCCCCCCACGAACTCGTTTCTTGCTTTACTTTGACCAGCAAATTAGAGACGAGTCGGGGGCACGAAACGGGATTTTTTTTCTCGGTGTCTCACTGCTATCGGCTGGTTGCTAATTGAGTTCGAGCGAGCTGAGGTCTTGTTGGCAGTTGTGGATTTTCTCGATTTCGACAATCTGCCAACAGGACAATCGGTGACAACTTTCGTAGCTGTCGCAAGCGAATTGCTGCTCGACACGCGACACTCGAGGCGAGCGAATGGCCGACGCGAGGTCGGCTAAGCTGCGTCTGCCCCCGATGGTTCTTCTTTTGGCGATATCGTGGGCGTGTGGTTGGCCATGGCGTTTGGTTTTCCATCGCCTTTGGTTGGTCATCGCCCGCTTCGCTCGTCGGTCCGCTCCGAAATCGCGAATCGACAGGTAGGCTCCGGCACCGATCCGCACCGCCGTATTCTCAGCCGACATATCAAAAAAGCCCGCGAGAGAGTGGGCGCATGATTTGCAGACAGGGTTACCGCTGAAAGACAGGGTTACCGTTGAACAATTTCGGTTCGTTCCAGCATCCAGCATCCAGCATCCAGCATCCTCGCTGCTTGCGGAGGCAGAGACTGGAGACCCTGTCGTTCACGGATCAAGACGTTGGCCTCATCCCAATGGACGGTGATTGCTACATCCCGTTCAAATAACTCGTATTCCCAACCATGAAAACCTTAAAATCGCTGATACTCAGTCTTCTGCTCGCTGGATTGAGCTGCTCAATGAGTGAAGCCGAGGAGAAACAAAAAGTGATCAGTCCGGCGGAAGTGACGATCTTGCATACTTGCGACTTCCACGGTCGGCATATGCCATTTCGTGTCGTTTCAGAAGATGCAACGTCCCAAACCGGCAACCCTCAAAAGCCAGAAAACCGTTTCGGGAAAGAGGGCCGGATTGGCGGGTTCGAGGCATTGGCTTCGGCCGTTGAAAGAGTTCGTCAGAAACAGGGCGAGCAAAATGTGCTGCTGGTTCATGCGGGCGACACGTTTAGCGACGACCTGCTTGGTAACCTCACTCAGGGGGAAGCCGTTATTCGCATGATGAACGCCGTCGGCTATGACTATATGGCGCTAGGCAACCATGACTTTGACTACGGCGTGGAACAAACTCGCCACCTGCAAAAACTCGCCGACTTTCCACTGCGAGGCGCGAACATCATCGAGCAAAAAACCAACCAGCTGTTCCTGGGAAAGCCGTTCCATATCTTCTCGATGGGCAAGGTAAAGATTGCCGTTTTGGCTCTCGGCTACCATAACACCGATCAAACTACCGCACCTAAAAATATTCAGGGGCTTCGCTTCGTCAATGGAATCGAAACCGCCCGCCGCTACGTTCCTGAACTTCGTCGTCAGGCGGATGTAGTGGTGATTCTGTCGCATCAAGGAACAGCGGTGGACAAACTGCTAGCCCGTGAGGTTGACGGAATCGACCTGATCATCGGCGGCCATTCTCACGACCGCCTTCATCCGGCGATCACTGTTAATGGAACCAAGATTGTTCAAGCGATGTCCGACACGGCGGCTCTTGGGGAAGTTCGAGTCAGCCTCGTTGCTGGACAGGTTGTCAAGATTGAAGACGAACTGCACATGCTCTGGGCCAAGGATTACTCGCACCCGAAAATGGCCACGCTGATTGCCGACATCCGCCAGCCTCATCGACAGAAGCTCGAGGAAGTCATCGGAATAGCGAAGACTCGCATCCCCAGAAAATACAAACACGAGAGTCCCTTCGATGTGCTGGTAGCCGAATTGCTCCGTCAAGAAACCGGAGCCGAGGTTGCATTGCTTCCAGGGGTCGGATATGGAATCACGTTGCCTCAGGGGGAGGTGACTCGCGAAGATCTTTACACGCTGTTACCGCATCCGGCCAAACTCGCAACTTTTACGCTAACAGGCCAACAGATTCATGACGTACTGGAGCAGTCGGCTACCAATCAGGAAGCGGAAAATCCACTGGACCGTGTGGGCGGGCTCATTCAAACCTCGGGAATGACATGGACGCTCGATTGGGCCGCCCAACAAGGAAAGCGGGTTCGTGATGTGCAGGTCAACGCAGTGCAATTGGACAGGAACAAATCCTATCGAGTCGCCTCGCACAGTGGCATGTTAAACGGCATTCACCGGTACGATGAATTGCGAGACGCGGAAGAAGTCAAGGTCAGCGAAGAGAGCATCGTCGATATCGTGGAACGCCACTTTCAGCGTTCCGAATCAATCGTGGCTCCCCAACCTACAAACATCACTCTGATTCCAAAGCCTCGCTAATCCGATTTACTTTTTGCCTGGCATGCGGTCACATTGAAACGGAAAGAGCTTGTTTGGCAGTGAAGGAATTGGCATCGAATCGTAATAGCAAATAGATGGCTCACAAGCTAAGCCTCGAACTACGCAAGGATTTCGTTCGTCTCCTCGTTCGTGATCTCTGACCCCAGTTACAGTGATTCGGATATTGTCAATCGGATACTGTGATTCGGAGGTAAGGCAATTCATGTTCAACGCCATCGCTGCGGTGAGTGGGGTTCCGCAACAGACTTAGAATAGAAGCGGGGCTAGACGAAGTTAGCTGTAACGTGAACGACTTTGTCGCGTTACGGCATCCCGGCGATCAACGTGGTTGATTGTAAAACGCAGCAAGTGCAGAAAAGCGATTGGTCCGCCGAGTGAGTTACCACGCGATAGGCACGGTGATTGCCGACGATACGATACGCGGCGTGCGTTGACATCATCGATTGTTCATCGATTTCGCCAACGCTGGTACATCGTTTGCGATGTTGGCCATGAAGTGGCATCGGTCGTCGGTGCCGTACACACTTGAATTTGATAAAAGAGAGATATTCATGGCTGAAGCAACAACACGAATGGGGCAAGACTCGCGCCGTTCCGAAGCATACCAGCATTCCGAAGGGACGGTTGCCAGAAGTATTGAAAAACAGACTGCCAAGTTACCTTCCGATGTATTTCTGTGGGCGGCCTTCGCGTCCATCGGCAGTTCGTTGCTTCTGCGGTCGGTGGATCGAAGAGACGAAAGTCTGTTTGTGGGTCAATGGGCGCCAACTTTTCTTTGCTTGGGGATCTACAACAAGATTGTCAAGATCGCGGGCTCCGATCGCACCCGAGGCTAACGCTTTCACAGCAATCTGCCCCCCGCTTCTGGCGAATCGTCGCCAATCCTAGTAATTGCGAGACGTTGCGCACCTGCGCAGCGTCATTGTAGAAGAGAATTGGCAAGTGGTGACACGGATCCCGATGTGGACAGTCCCACCTTTTCCTCGCGATGCACTCTGAGGCAATCACATCGCTCTAAATTAACTAGACAGCGAATCCGAAGACACCCCATTTACGAAATTGTGAGCTTGCTATGATTGACTGGACTTGGATAACGGCCAGCGGAAAAGAGCTCCTCATGGTTTTGATTTCTGGGCTTGGCATCTACGTCACCCTCTTGCTGTTGACCCGTCTGTCAGGGCTGCGAAGCTTTTCTAAAATGTCAAGTTTCGATTTTGCGATTACAATTGCCTTCGGATCGGTGATTGCCTCGACGTTGCTCACGAAGTCTCCGTCGTTAGTATCCGGGTGCTTCGGACTTGCCGTCCTGTTTCTGATCCAGTACATCGTTTCTCGAAGTCGGCGACTGGCTGCGTTCGTCGAGTCCATTGTCGATAACGAGCCAATGTTGCTGATGGCCGGGGACAGGATCCTCGACGAAAACCTAACCCGCGCCCGGGTCACAAACGATGATTTGAATTCTCATCTTCGCGTGGCAGGGATCACGCACCCCAAGCAGGTGTTCGCTGTCGTGATGGAGTCCACCGGTGAGGTCGCTGTATTGAAACAGTCTGATGAAGTGGACCACTCGATTTTTGCCGGTGTCAGAGGATCGGAACAGCTAACATTTGACTCGTGAAACGAGCCCTAGATGTCGACTGTTACGACATCTTCCCACATGAACTGTGAATGTAGTGGACGAGGCTACGAGTCCCCATTTGGATGTAGTGGACGAGGCAACGAGTCCACGCGACTTAGGGGCACGACGGGACTCGTAGCCTCGTCCACTACAGAGAAAACACTTCCCGCATGATTTGCAACAAAACTCGAATCACAAAGTGATTTCCGAACAGTACCTTACACGCCGGGCATCCGAACATGCTCGCCTTCGACAACGTCCGCGTTTTTAAAACCCTTCTCGAATTTCGCATCGATCACGGCAGACGCATCCGGCACGTCTCTGTGAATCAGCATAGTTGGCTGATCACGAAGGACCTCGTCACGATCCAAATAGAGTCGTAGCTGTACCCTTCCCGCCGGAATGGTTTCACCCTCCGGCGAAAGATCGTCTCGCTGATCGTCGGTCGCGATCACGAACAGCGATCCATTGACCATCTTGCGAGGCGTCACTTTGCACTGAGTGAACGCGATCGGGGTTGGGGACCAATCATCCAATTCGGAATCCCAGCGGTGTACAAAAATTTGAACCGTGGACAAATTGGGCCAGTCCGCGGGAAGCCCTTTGATGCGGATCACGTGCTCAGTGGGATACCAGTTGTCTTTGGGAATCGCATTGCCATCCCGATAGCCTCCCGTGGCAGCCAGTGCATAGTCTTGCAGCCAAGCAGCGAACGCTTTGTACGATTGATCGTCCGTGTGCATTTTGATGCCGCCCAGATGCGAGACTGGCGCGACCGAGGAAGGCTTGCCCAGGTTCCCATTGGCATCTTTGGCAGGAACCTTGGCCGTCGGTTTAAGCAGCAGCAAGCTTTGTAAGGGGGCATCCACGTTGATTAGCGGCAAGTCGTTGCCGTGCCGCTTTCGACTGCTTGCGATCAACGACTGCAATGTCTGCTCAGGCGTCTCCTTAAAGACGTTCATCTTCGCTCCAAACTTGGCGACGAACTCTTTGTGTCGTTCCAATGGCTTGGCGTGCATCGCATTTTCCGCGTCGATCTCTGCCGGTGTATGACACGGAAAACATCGCATGCGTTGAGACCAAATGTTTCGCACAAAGGAATCGAGAACCCGATCTTTGCGGGTGTGCCGAATGACCTCGACCGACGCCTTGGGACCGGCCGCGATGCTAGGTTGGATCGCCGCGGCATTCACCAATTCCGAGTCTTGGCAGCAGGCTGCGATCCAAGACGCGAAGGCTTCGTATTCTGCGGCTCGATTCTTGGCATGAATTCGCTTGGCTAACGAGTCCGAATCGGAATCGCCCATCTCGATCAGGTGCAGGATTTTTGAGTCGCGTGGACGATCAACATCCACCAAGCCCTGGTCTCGCAGTGACAAGAACGTCTCACGACTGGACGGCCGGATGTAGTCCTTTAGGTCGACCGAGGAAAGATGACACTGCACACAACTTGAGGGATTCGGAGAGTTGAAGATCGGCATGATCCTCTGCTCGAACACGGAAGCGGGGGTCGGCTCCGCCGCAGACGAATGCGTTCCAAACGCGATCAAGGTGGCAACAAAAATTGCATAGGCGGTTCGTTGCATGGCGATCATCCATTTTTGACGGGAATGTAGCAATTCATAAAAGTGTATCCGATGCTCTAGATCGCTGGTAAGCTGCCAATCCTTCGAACTTCCTCAGAAAGTTCACGCGGAAAGCATCATCCAGAAACGTCACTACGACTCATTCGCCCCCGGCCCGACGCGGTCTGAGCGACGACTACCAGCGATGAATCCATCATTTCGGTGGTTCCGCTGCGATCACTCTCGCTATCGATCCGCCCGCGCCGGCGACCGCAAAACTGCCGTCACCTGCTGCGGTGACTTCGTAAATCCAGCTTTCGATTCCGTCGAGTGTCTGTTCGATTTCGACGGTGTTGGGGTTAATGATTCTTAGTTTTCCGTCCGAGCATCCGACGGCAAGTCGCTCACCATCGCGGCTCCAAGCAATCGAACCTGGCTCGACCGGCAGCCTCGCAAATCGGACGAGCCGACCGATCGTTGGCTGCCAGAACCGAACCGTTCTGTCGACGCTGGCCGAGGCAAGATAGGGAATGGCATGCCCACCTGGTCTCACCGCAAGATCGCAGACGGCCCCGGTGTGGTTGTCCAGGTTTCGGAGCGGTGGTTCTGCCAGGATCCCCTGCTTGCCGCTCCATACTCTCAAGACCTGATCGATACCGGCCGAAACCACCAAATTGTGCTCATTTATCGATTCGGCACACAACACACGACGCGAGTGCCCACGGACGACACGCACTTCTTCTGCCTCGCCATCGGACAGTCGCCACTGGATCAGATCATTATCGGCACCGCCGGTCACGAACAGGTCATCGGACAACCAGGCTGCCGAATGAATCACATCACTGTGCGAGGTGCGAGTCGCAATCACTTCGAATTCTGGCCACGAAACAAGTTTCCACTCTCCGTATTCCGCTGCAGCGCCGCCAACGATTAGAAGTTGCCTGCCATTGGGGGAAATTTTCAAGTCGTGAATCTGTGGGAAACCGACGTCGCGGACGAGTGCGGGGGTGAGATCGGGCCAGGAGATGACGTGAACTCCCAACTGCGAACCGGCAACCAGAGTCGTATCGTCCGCAGAAATCGTCAGCGCGGTGATCGGTGGTTCTGCTCCATGACTTTGCGGCAAGCCGATGGTTGCAAGCATCAACATCGCAGCGGTGACAACGCTGCGGCGCAACCGGCAAACGATGGGCAGCTGTGCAATCCGCCGGTGGAATCGCGTGGTGGTCGTGAATCGGTTCATCCCACCAACTCGTTTAACGCGATGCCATCGGCGGTGGCCTGCACCGGACGACCGTCGCTGGTGTAAAGAGTCGTTGCCGGATTGATACCGAGCAATCGATAGATCGTTGCGGCTAGATCTGCCGGAGTCACGGGACGGGAATTGGGACTTTCGCCCATGTCGTCGCTCGAGCCGATGACTTGGCCTCCCGCTACGCCGCCGCCGGCCATCATCACGCTGAACACGCGCGGCCAGTGGTCGCGTCCCGCCTGGGTGTTGAGCTTCGGGGTGCGGCCGAACTCACCCATCACAACGACCAGTGTGTCATCAAGTAAGCCGCGATCGTGTAAATCCGTGATCAACGCGGCGTAAGCCATGTCGAGCGATGGTACGAGCCCCACCGGTACCTTCGCCCCGGTGTAGCCTTCCTTCAGACGTGTGACCAGGTCATTGTGCGTATCCCAGCCACGGTTATTCACGGTGACAAATGGAACACCGGCCTCGACCAATCGCCGCGCGAGCAGACAGCATTGTCCGATCGATTTGCCGCCATAGCGGCGACGCACATCGTCGCTTTCCGCGGACAGATCAAACGCACGTTTGGCCGCCGGCGAAGTCATCAACCGATAGGCTTGTTCGAAGGCGACATCGTTCGGCGGATGGTTTTGCGCTGCTTCCTGTACTTTGTTCAACCTTTGCAGATAGCTCCGCCGCCGCGTCAACCGTTCGTCAACGATGCCAGGGAACGGATCAAGGTCACGAACCTGAAAATTGGGGCTGCCAGGATCGCCGCCAACTTCAAACGGGGCGACACTCGGTGGCAGATAGCCAGCGGCGGCAAACTTTCCCCCGCCAACTCGCAAATCGGGAATCGCCACATGCGATGGTATCTCACCGTGACGCCGATTCAGGTGCGACACCACGGATCCAATGGCAGGATAATTCAGTGCAGGCGTTGGTTTGTAGCCTGTCAGCAAATAGTGAGTGCCAAAATTGTGCTCGCCAAGCGGTGAAGTCATCGAACGAATGATGGCGGTGTGCTGCATCGCGGCCGCCGTACGCGGCATCAACTCGCTGATCTGAATACCCGGCACCGAAGTCGAGATGGCTTCGAAGGGGCCGCGAACTTCCTTGGTCGCATCGGGCTTCGGATCGAGCGTTTCAAGATGACTTGGGCCGCCGTCTAACCAAATCAGGATGCACGACTTGGCTCGAGCGGCCGGGCTTGCCGCATTCACTCGCTCGATGTGACTGCCAAGACCGATTCCCAAAGCGGTGAGGCCACCGACGTGAAGAAAATCTCGCCGGCCGAGGGTGTTGTGATAGGTGGCGGGTTGCCGCTTAGTTGTTGGTTGAGAATTCATGGCAGTTCAAAAGAGCCCAAAGGAAATCTTCAAGGCGAGCGGTTCGCTCTTGCGGGTCCGCGGTCGAATGGATTTGATCGACCCAGCCGGCGAGTTCATCGTGGGTTGGCGGCCGACTGAACGCAACCCAATAAAACGAGTTGACGATTTCGTCACTCGAGGCCCCCTGGTCAATCAGCGATCGCAGGCGGCAATCGGAGTCACGAATCTTTGCATTGATCAGCCCACCGTTCATCAAATGAAGTTGCGAGGCGATTCCTCGGTCAATCCTTGCGTCTGACGAGCACGACTCGCCGGGCAAGCATTGACCCAGGAATTCCAGTTTGCTCGCCGAGACCGTTCGGTCGATCACATTGATTGCTCGGCGAACTCCGTCATAGTCATCCGCCACGCCGGTGACATCGCTGATGGCGTCTGCCAAGACTTCTGCCGACAATGGTTTTGGGATCGCATGGGCGTAGAAACGATCGTCGACTTTCTCACCGTCCATCTTTTGACTGGCCCGGTTATAGGCAGCCGAGTTACAGATCAGCCGGATCAAGGCACGTAGCTTGAAGTGGTTGTTTGAAAAATAGTCAGCCAGCCGGTCCAACAACTCAGGATGCGAGGGGGGATTCGTCGCACGCAGGTCATCCACCGGGCTGACCAGTCCGCGTCCCATCAGAGCCTGCCAAACTCGGCCCGCCATCGCCTTGGCAAAGTAGGAATTCTCAGGCGAGGTCAGCCAGTCGGCAAACGACTTTCGCGGGTCAACACCGCCGAACATGGATGGTTGACCAGGAATCTTGGCAATCGCGGGTTCACCCGTGCGTGGGTGCGTGATCTCGCCGTGGCCGGTGAACCGCACCACTTGGCCACGATCGAGTCCCACGAAAACTGCAGCCAACCCGTGGTAATCGTCCTGCGTCCAGCGATCGAGTGGATGATTGTGACAGTTTGCGCAGCGTAGCCGAACTCCCATCAGCACTTCGCTCATGTATTCAGCTTCCTCGCGGGCGGTTGCGAAATAGCGATGCACCGTAGCCGCCCCCGTCTCGTGAGAATCGCCTTGTGAAAGGACGAGCGAGTCGGCAATCGAATCCCAACCCGCGTCGGCGGCAACCTGTTCGTGCAACCAACTGTAAAAGGCGTCGGCAGCCAGAGTGTCGGTGCCCGGTTTTTGTAAGCGGAGCTGAGTCGCCAATCGATGAGTCCAGTAGTCCGTGAACTCGTCCGAACTCAGTAATTCGTCGATCAGCTCCGCTCGATTGATGGGAGCGGGGGCAGACGAAACCTGCTGCACTAACGCGGCCGAGGGCAAGCGACCGATAAGATCGAATGATACACGCCGCAAAAACTCGAGATCGCTGCAGGGTTCGGCAGGTGCCAGACGAAGAGCGAGAAGTTTTGCGTTGATTTCGTCATCGATCCAATTTCCGCGGGCCGAGTCGGGGAAAGTGGGGATCTCTGATCCAATGGGGGACGTGACCAATAGGGATGTCACTTGGTCGCCGTAACGAACGGTTACGACGTGTTGTCCACTAAGTTTCACTGTCGCTGCGCCAACCTCGTCGACAGCGAGTGCCGAGTCATCCTGGCTGACGTAGATGGCCGTTTCGGTAACGTCACGCTGTAACCCATCGCTGAAAATCGCCGTCACCTTGATTTGCAACTCGGCCGGAATCGAGGTCGCGGCGAACGAAGTCGGGGTAACGATCAGTCGATCCAGACGTCGCAGCGTCTTCCGTGCCGCGCCCGCGGCAATCCATTCCGTTATCACCGCAGCGGCTTCGGAATTTGAATCCATCACTTCGCCACCGCCGTGATCCAATCGTCCCGTCGGCTTTGTCAGTAACAAACTTCGTCGTGGCGTCACGTAGTTGACGCGGCGTCCTTCGAGCTCGTTTACGATCGAACGGTAGTCGAAACCGGGATCTCCTCCGAAAAGCGACAAGCGAAAACCTGCCTGCCCCGCCGCACTCCCATGGCAGCTGGCCGCGTTACAGCCTGCCTTGGAAAGCAGTGGCACCACGTCGGTATCAAAGTCGATATCCTCGGCTGTACTAGCCGCAGCACAGAGCAAGCTGGTGCACACGATGAAGCAGATCGTTCGCATGATTATTCTTTGTCAGCCGGTTCGACTTCGTTCGGCGCGAATTCCTTTGCCCATTTCTTGAGGTACGCTTGCGCTTCGGGGGTCCCGTATTCTTTCAGCCTTGGCCCCTCGGTGATAAGACGAGACGCCTGGTAAACCCGTTGGCGGAACCAGCGATTCTTGGCGGCGAAATCTTCGACATCGGTCGCGGCCGCCGCGACCTCTTCCGAAGTGGCGTTCTTTTGAATGACGGGCGCCATCTTTTGACGATAGATGGCCTCCTGTTCGGGTTGCTGTCCCGTCCGATTCATCGCCATCCGAGGTTCTTTGTACCCCATCTGCTGCAAAGTCGGTGCTTCGCTACCGCTCAAGACCTTGATGATCTCGTGACCAATTTTCGTCGCATCGGCTTGCACGCTCGGTTGCACCAGAGCAAAGTTGGCTGTCACGACGCCCTTTGATCCAACAAGCACCGTTAAGGTCACCTTTCGATTCAGACCATACGCACCGGGCCCCTCGATTCCATCGGTCGAAATCAGAGCCGTGGCACTTCGCGGCAGCGCATGACGTGCTCGTTTGAGGTAGGCGGTGGTTTCGGTGACGTCGTCGGTAAGGAAGACCAGACGCGACTTCAATCCAGAGTGTTCTTTGCTAGCCGCAAACTCCATCAGTAATCGCATCAGACCGACCGAG
Source organism: Novipirellula rosea (assembly GCF_039541335.1). Lineage (NCBI taxonomy): Bacteria > Pseudomonadati > Planctomycetota > Planctomycetia > Pirellulales > Pirellulaceae > Novipirellula > Novipirellula rosea. Next base: position 100,642 of record NZ_BAABGA010000024.1, read on the forward strand.
GGGCGAGTGATCTGGTGGACGAAGACGACTAGGATCGGTGCATCGTTTGTATCGTCTAAGACATTGACGGCGCCCGTGTCGCCAAAGGCTGCGATTGCCTTGAAGGGCCGAAGTTCCTCGCCAACTTGTGGCCCCGAAAACAGCGGTTCGTCCGCGACAGTGACCGCGGTAAGGAGAAGCGTGATCACGGTCGCTCGAATGATCGTCTGCATCGTGTGGACTCGCCTCGCTAGGTGCGTGAAATTAAGATTCGCTCATGATATCAACCCTGTACGGCTTTAGGGGTATCGAAATTTTTTTGTAGCGGAACTCGTCAAGAGTTTCGGGGAGCATCTACCTTGGAATGAAAGTCTTGACGACTTCCGCTACGATTTGCTTAGAAGGCCGGCGACGTCAGACGGCGGGATTGGGGGCACGACGATTCATGGTTGGGGTCTTTGTCCGATCGAGCGAGTCGCCCTCTGCTGTTTCGATGATGCCCAAGAGTGAGTTACTTCGGAAAAGTGATGGCGTCGTTGTCCAACCTTACCGAACGCACAGCGCGGGCTGTTTTCGAGGCTTGCCCGTTGGCAGATTCGGACGTGAGTCCCGCAAGTTCCGTGCTTAATTCGGTCAAGTTCATTGCCGATTGTTCGATTTCTTGCAGCGCCGCTGCGTGGTCGGCCGTCATTCGTTCCATGTCCTGCATGGTTTTATCGAGTTCCACCGTACCGGTTGCCTGTCGTGTTGCTGCCGCCGCGATCTGTTTCGCGGTCAACGCAGACGCCGAGATTGTCTCCAATAACTTTTGAACCAGGCCGCCGGTTTGCTGAGCTACCTGCCTCGCTTCGGCAACGACCACCGTTTCTCGCTCGGACGATTCCACGGCTTTGCGGATGGCACTTAGAATTTCCGATAGAATGCCACGCACCTCGCGTGTCGATTGCATTGATTGCTGAGCCAACCGTTTGATCTCGGCAGCCACGACGACGAATCCCTTGCCGTGTTCGCCCGTTCGAGCGGCTTCCACAGCGGCATTGAGTGCCAGGACGTTGGTTTGTTCGGCGATATCGTTGACCGTCGAAGTGATTTCGCCAATCGCCTGAGCCCGTTCGGCAAGCGAGATGACGTGGCTGGCTGTTTCTTCGACTTGCCTTCGCACAGACTCCAACGCTTCGATCGATTTTTCCATCGCTTGACGACCTGTTTCGGCAGTCGCTTCGACATGCTGCGCTTCGTCGACCATCCCATTGGCTCGTCCTGCGGTATCGTGAGCAATGCTAGAGATCTCGTTCATCGTGCTCGCGGCTTCAGAAACGGCAGCGGCCTGGTCTTGCGAACCCCGAGCCTGTTTTGACGTCGTTGATAGAATGTCGTCGCTGGTTGAATTGAGGCGTCCGACCGTGTCGGCGATCACTTCGAAAAGCGTATTCCGCTCACGTTGTGCCTTCAACATTTCTTCCTGCGATGCGAGCGTCAAACGTTGTGATTCCAATCGCTCGTTTTGTTCCGTCAGTTTTTCCTCTTTGGTTTTCAGGTCGTCCACCATGGATTGCAAGTTTCCTGCCATCTGGTTAAACCCCGCACTTAACTTGGCGACTTCATTTTGTCCCGCTGCAGGAATTCGGTATTCAAGTTCTCCTTGACCGATGCGATGGGCGCCGCGGAGCAATGCATCGATCGGGCGGGTTAGCGAACGGGCAATCAGCCATCCCGCAGCGATGACGAGCAGCGTGGCGGCAAACGCAAGCAAGATGATTTGGTTGCGCAGTCGTTTGATCGGAGCGAACACCACCGAAGTTTTTCTTGCTTCCAGAACGACCCAGCCCATCCCGGCAAACTCGCCGTGTCCGCGAGATACGGCGAATGCCCCTAACAACTCTTCGCCATCGCGAACATGGGTTAGATTTGCGACGAATGCGTTCTCGTTCTTTTCAAAGTCGACATCGCGAAAGTACGCACTGCCGTCTCGCAGCCCCGTCGAATTTTCACCGGCTTCGCGGATCACGCTGTGATCTCGATCGAACAGCAATAGATACCCGTCGGTTTGGCTGTTTCGCTTGTACTTGTCGACAATCTCAATCAATTCTTGAATATTCAAAACGGCTTTCATCACGCCCAGGAACTCGCCGTCCTCGTCAACCGCTTTTAGACAGATGTCGATCGAGTAGATGCCCGCGCTCTCGTCGAAACTGACGTCTTCAATATGCAATCCGTTTTCCATCGCCTCTTGCCACCAAGATTCGTCGTCTTGGCGGTAGTCCGAGGTACGGTTGGTTTGAGCAACATTGGCACCAAATCGGTTGGTGATAAACACCTCGCCGAAAACAGCATGTCCCGCCGTTTTTTCCAATTGACGCAGCCAAATATTGAAGTCGCGGGCCAGATCATTGTTCAAGACCTGCTGCATCAACGGGATCGTTTCGTCGTCGGGCGTGGACCGCAACTGCTGATCGCGTTGCTCAACCAAGCCCGCCGGATCATCCAACTGCATCATCTCTTCATTGGATCGCCGCAACGACTGACGCACCAAGTCGGTTTGTAAATACGCCTGCCACGTCGTCGCGCGAGTTTGGATGATCCAATCGACCTCGTCCATGACTTCTTGAGCGCGGGTGACCGAGTTCGCTTCGATGGCACGGCGCAAACTCGTTTCGCTGACACTGGTTGCGTAGATCCCCACCAACCAAATCAAAATCGTCGGCAGGATCGTTGCAATCAGCAATTGATGGACGATACGCATGTCGTGTACCCGGAAGAAAATCGCGACGTTAGATGATTTTGATTACTCCGATTGTAATTCAACTACCTCGTTGAACGGGTGGATATGGCCCCCGAATGCGTGTTTTCCTTGTGCTTATGGCATGTAGTGGTCCGATCTTTGGCGATATGAACGTCAATCGATATCCCCAGCTCCGTGTCTTGTTATTCGCGATCACCATCCCAATGTTGGTGATTTCACCAACGTGTGCCGACGATGCCGAGGTCGCCAGAGCCGCCTACAAACAGAGCTTCATCGACAACGATTTCAGCTACCTCGACGATCCGGCATACCAAGGACACTTCCTGGGCGAGCAGCTGAAGCGACTGCGTCCCACCAGCGACGTTACGATCGACTTGGGCGGTCGATTTCGGTCTCGGTATCACAACGAAAACAATCTACGCGGCGGTCGCCGATTGACCGGTGCCAGTGACGAATTCGTATTGTCGCAGACGTTGTTGTTCGCAGATGTTCATATCGGCGACAATTGGCGAGTCTTCGGCGAAGCGATCGACGCAACCAGCGATGGCGAAGATTTGCCTCCGCGAGGCAGCGAAGTCAACCGTTTCGATATGCAAATGCTTGCCGTGGATGCGTTACTGCTCAGCAGTGGTGACGATCAAGAATGGTGGCTGCGTTTCGGACGCCAAGAAATGCACTATGGGTCGCAACGTCTCGTCGCCAGCCGTCCTTGGCGGAACACACCACTGACGCACGATGGGGTGCGGAGTTGGTGGAAGTCCGATTCCGCACGTGTCGACGCCTTCTGGGTGCGACCTATCGATCTGGCACAGCATCGGCCCGACGATACCAACTTTGACAGCCCCGACCAAAGCCGCCAGTTCTACGGGGTCTTTGCTACAACGAAAACCGACACGGCGCGACACGACCTATATTACTTTGGGATGACCGAAGAGGATGAGCTCGTGCAAACCTTTGCCGGGGTTCCTGGTGGTTTCGACGTCCATACAATCGGTGGTCGCGTGCTGCGTAACGAAGGTGACCTGCAGTTTGAACTCGAAGGCGGCTACCAATTCGGAAGTTTCTCGAGTTCGCGTCAATCGGCTGGCTTTGCCACCGTCGGTCTCGGACGCACGTTTGAAAGATTGCCACTGAAACCGACCGCGTGGCTGTTCTACGACTGGGCGTCAGGCGATGACGATTTGAACGACGGCGTTCACGGTACGTTCTACCAGCTCGAGCCTCGCGGGCACTATTACTTGGGACTGGCCGATTTGACAGGGCGTCAAAACATTCAGGACTTGAATGTGCAGACTTCGCTTGCGGTCCGCGACGACTTGGAATGTCGCATCCATTTCCACAACTTCTGGCTCGCCGACCGCCGAGACGCGCTGTACACCAACGGTGGCGCGGCATCGTTCCAAGATCCCACCGGGTCTGCGGGCAACGAGATTGGCCACGAGTTGGATTTGCAGTTGCGTTGGAGCATTTCGCCGCGAGCCCACTTTTTGGTTGGATACAGCTACCTGTGGGCAGGCGACTACTTTGACAGCCCCGTCATCCAAGGCGGCCCCGCTGGGATTGCTCCTAACGGAGCGAGTGGCAACAACGGCGAATTCACCTACATCCAATCGACGCTTCGGTTCTAGAAAAGCGAAATGCCAATTTGCCGCCGGCGAAGCGACAAATTGGCATCCGATCGCCATCGAAAGGTCACTGCGGATGTGAATTTAGGGGTTGGCACCGTGGTTGCTAGTGACGTTGTTGCGAGTGACGTTGTTGCGAGTGGCGTCGGCTATGCAATCGACGTCCAATGCAAACCTTCTTTCCCGGCGACGGAGACCGAGTCATGGTGATTGAAAATCCAAACAGCATCCTGGTTTATCTGTTATGCGGCATCGGTGTGCTAACGGTGGGCGGACTGGTCTCACTTGCCGGGTACGTCACGTTCTTTAAACGACACTGATACTCTCTTTTTCTGTCAGTGATTAAAAGTCAACGTTGGGCCATTGAAAAATTTCTCGATCCCAACGTTCCCATGGCATCCGCTGCAGCGGTTGACGTCCGCGATCATCGAGCGATCGCAGCAACTGGTCCTTGCGGCTTTGTGGCAAGTCGTTGTCGTCATTGATGGCGTCACGAATTTGTTGTCGTGTGCCTGTGAACTCCTTGCTGATCGAATTACCGCTGGTGTCTTGGTAGGTGATACGAACCAAGTAAGTGCCGTCGGCTTCCTTTTGCAACGTCAACGACTCAAACGAAGTCCATTCGGTTCCCGTTCCTAATTCATCTTGTGCTTCGGTCCAGAACTCGGGGCGCAACGGGGAAAACGGAAAGTTGAAGCGTCCGACCATACCCGGCCAGTCCGAGTAGACCGGTTTTTGTGAAGTCTGTTCGCCCAATTTGACCTTCGTTGTCCGTAACTCGCCGGCGCGAACGTATTGCACTTCGATTTCTTTGTCGGGCTCATCGTTGCGGACACGTTTGACAAGTTGCTCGGGCGAATACAGGTCCTGGTCATCGTAGCGAACCAGCACGTCGTGTGGCTTCAGTCCCGCCATGTCCGCCGGCGAGCCTTTGGCGACTTCCGAGACGAGCACGCCGCGTCCATCGTCGATCACGGTCGGAAGATGGCTTTTTAGCACTTCGGGAAGCGAGGTTACCCCGACCCCAAGTCGAGCTTGGGTGGCATTGTCGGTTTTCGATTTCGTTTCGGCTGCAAACGTGATCGCTGGCAGCATGAAAAGCAGAGACAAGCCAGCGAGAATCGGAACAATGCGTTGGCGATTAGTTTTCATGTTGAATCTCCTGTAACCGCGAGTCAATTTGTTTAACAGCTGGCCGAAGGCGTCTGCGATGCTTTCGCAGTGATGGACGCCTTCGGCGAGCCGTTAAACGAACGGACGTTCGCTTAACGGTTTACCTCATCAAGCCGCTTTCACTTCAATCCGTCGCGGTTTGGCGTGATCGGACTTCGGCAGGTGCAGCGTCAGCACGCCATCGTGCAATTCCGCCGAGATGGCTTCGCTGTTGATCGCTTCACCAATCATGAACGTCCGCTGGAAGTCGCCGACACCGTATTCGCTGTACAGGTATCCTCCGCCATCATGGCAGCAGTTCACTTTGCCGTGGATCGTCAGTTGACGGTTCTCGAATTGGATATCCAAGTCGTCATGCTCGACGCCCGGAAGATCACCGTACAGGATCAACTCATCGTCGCCATCCCAAATGTCAAACCGAGGTTGGTAGGTCGATCGAGCTTGTTGATTGTTTTCATTTTGGTATTGGCTCAGTCGTCCATTGTCGTTTTGATTTTTGGTTTCGTTATAATTGGTGGTTGTCATCGTGGTGCTCATAGTTCACCTCCGAGATGTTTTGGGTTGGTTTGTTCGTAATCGTACAAACGGGTTGCATCAATTTGCCTTGACTTCGATTCGTCGAGGCTTGACGGCTTCGCTCTTGGGCAGCGTGATGTTCAGCACGCCGTTTTTGAACTCAGCCGATACCTTCTCGCTGTCGATGTCGCCGGACAATTCGACCATGCGGCTGAACTTGCCATAGCTGCATTCTTGGCGATGCCATGTTCCGCCTTCATGCTCTGGCGACTTGCGTTCGCCTTTGAGGGTCAATTGATTTCCGGTGACGTAGATTTCCACGTCGTCCATGTGGAAGCCGGGCAATTCGGCTTCGGCGTAGACGTTGTCCTCGTCTTCCCGCACGTTCAAAGCGGGGAAGCTACCGACGCCCGTCACGCCGCCGTTACCGCCGCGGCTGAACATTCGATCCATTTCACGGCTGAGTCGATTCAGCTCAGTCCAAGGTTCCCATCGAGTTGCTAACATGTTCGTACCCTCCTTTCAAACGGGTTCAAAAGAAGAATTGTGTTTTAAGTTGAGTTTTGGTTTGATTGACCGAGTGTGCCTCGGTGGCAGTCACTGCTGTCCACTTCGGTAAAATTGCAACGGCCGTACCAATTGCGAATCCGCTTTGTCGCGAGGCTTCCTGCTGCAATACCTGCCTGTCGCCGTCGTGTCACTTTGGCGTAGCGTCCGACAATTTGTCGCTCGGCCAGTCGCGGCGAAATGCATCAGCAGATGCCGAGGACTGCAAGCTCGCTGCGGTACATCCTTTGCAACTTTAGGTCCGCCGCACGCCCGTGGTGCGACAGACTGGCATGCAAACAAAAACTGGCGTGGTGAGACCGACGGGAACTGCGATCACCGCTTGTCATCGCAATTTCTGCCCGTACCAAAATGGCAGCCCATGGCAATCGCCGCGATCTGTTTTGTGCCCTGATTGAATGTGACCAGAACCGAGACGATTGAAGGAGAACAAACGATGTCTTTCATCACGCATCATTGCCCGTCCTGTCACGCTCCGATGCAAGAGGGATTTTTGATTGATCGTTTTGGCGAATTCCAAAAAGACACTTTGTTTTGGGCGAGCGGCAGTTTCGGATCGTTCATGCTGGGACGCGAGCAGGTCTATCCGGTGACCACATGGCGCTGCCAACGCTGCGGTTTGTTACAGTGCTATGCCGCTCCGACGCAAATGCAGCAAGGTGAGCACGCTGCCGCAACCATGGCCAACGTCAACGACGCTGACGACTCGACGCAGCCGCAGGAACACACCGAGTACCACGCGTCCAGCAACCTCCAGCAAGCCGTCTCGTAACGGATGGAAACGGATCCGTGGGCCGCAAGGCACCGAGTGGATGTTTGCTTTGGACTTGTCGTAATTTTACATGCGTAGCATTTCTGCCACCTCTCCCCCGACTTCGTTGGTGGCGAGGTAACACATTCGTAGCCACGCTCACCAGAGCGTCGGTGGTTGGCACTATCGCGACGACGCACGGGACGACCACCAATCCGCGTAAGGCGTGTTCTTGATCAGGTAGCGGTTGTAGTCGCGGTCGTCGTCCCACCACGTCGGCCCGCGTTCGCCCAACGCGATTTTGGCGGCGTGCACCTTCTTGCGAGCGGCGGCTAGTGCATTGTCGTCGCTCGATCGCCGAGCGGCGGCAACTTCGCGGCGGGCGGTCATCAGTTCACTGACCAGACGCTGGCGAGTTTCCTCGTCCAGGTTCGGGTTCGTGCAGCGCCACAACCGTTCTCGATGAACAAAGTAGCGGCCGTCGGGGGTAATGGGGTATTTCAAAAAGTCGAGCCTGTTCGATTTCCAGCGGGGCGTCTGCGGTCCTTTCTAATCAGATTACACGATTTGCGAAGCAGCAGCCTTCCGATGCGTGTGTCGCCATCAGGCCAAGTCCTTCGCTCGGATTCTCTGCACGTCCCCTTCACTGCTGGACTGTAAAACCGAACAATGCGGTTTCGCGATGAGGAGGCACTCGTTGGCGCGTTGTCGATCCGAAAACGAGTCCGTGTGTCGAAGCAAGTTGAATTGGGAATCGCTGCCTCGTCCACTTCGTAAACGTTGCCGCAAACGAGGATCCGACGTAAATGTCCGAGTATCAATGGATCGAGTTCAGGGCGATCGAGTCACCGCTTGATCAAGAAGCCATCGAATTCATGCACTCACAATCTTCGCGAGCGGAGATTGACCAGTGGCGGTTTGCCAACGAATACAATTTTGGCGATTTTCACGGCGACGCCCCCGAGATGCTCCGCCGAGGTTACGACCTTTTTGTGCATTATTCAAACTTCGGCCATCGCCTGCTCTACTTTCGGTTTCGCGACGGGTTTGCATTTGGGGACTTGGTCGACCAATACACCGATGACGAGCAAATCTGCTGGGAAGCCGACGAGCAGGGTAGCGGCGGTACGTTGATGATCATACCCGAAGGCGACGCGGGGACGTTCGACGTACTTTGGGAGCCTGAGACGTTGGCGTCCGATTTTGTTCCGCTGTGGGAGATGATCCATCGCGGTGACATGCGACCGCTGTACGTGGCCTACTTGGCGTTGTGTGCATGGTTTGATCCTGATTCTGACGATGACGACGATCGAGATCCGCCCATTCCGGCTGGATTAAAGCAATCGCACCCCGGTCTGGATCGACTGGCCGAGTACCTCGAAGTCGACCGTGATCTACTCGATGTGGCTGCGGAGGCTTCGGCCGACTTGCAAGACCAAACGCTTGATTCAGAACGCATCGATAAATGGCTGCGAAACCAAGATCGCGAGCAACTGAGGTCAAAATTGAAGCAGGTTTTGTGCAACCCCACTGCGGAACCGCAACGGTTGCTTCGCGAGATTACGGACGAATTGTTCTCGCCAAGTGGGCCCGAACCGAGTCGCAGCAGTCTGCGCGAGATGCTGCGACAAGCCAATGAAGTGGCAAGGCAGAGGAGCGAAGCGATCGAGGCCGAGAAGGCTCGGAAAAAAGCCGAGGCCGAACGATTGCAACGCGAGCGACACGAGCGGCAAATTCAATCAATCGCAAGCGATCCCAATCCGATTCTCCGTCGCATTGACGAGGCGGTCGAGGAAAAGAAGCGGCCATCGTACCAACGAGCCGCAAACGATTTGAAACTGCTTCGAGAGGCGCTTGGTCCTGCCTACGCGCAGGCCAAGGCCGACGAGCTACGAAGCAAGTACCCCAGCCGATCAGCACTCCACTCCGAAATCCGAAAAGCGCTGGAAGGTTAAAAGTCGGTACTAGAAAGTTGATGACAGCAACCCGAATGGTTACCGGGCGCGAGCCAGCCGAGTCGAGTTATAACTCGCTCCGCCCTGCCTGTGTGAACATCCTAAAGAACATTTGAAGCGTCATTGTAGTCTGGAGTTCCTAGCAGGTAGTCTGCAGTAGGAAACGCGACAGACTCCGTAGTAGAGACTAGGGTTAAGTCAGCAGCCATCACTGGAGCGTTCGCATGCGAGAAAAAACGCTTCGCTAAGGAGGACTTAGGCGACGCGAGCATCGAGTGAACCAAAGAATCTGGATAGAGCGTTCTTTTAAGCAGTCATCGGTGTGGGATCCGGTGTCGCTATTGCTATTTGGCGTTTGCACTGGCAAGCGCAAGTTGCAGGTCGGATTCAAGTTGTTTGCATTCTTCGCGGGTCCAGAACCGGTAGTCGCCGAATTCGTGAACGGCTGACAGTTCGTTCGCAAACAACGCCTTGATCGGTTCACGTAACGGCGCGTCAACGGGCATCGCGATGTATTTGTCCGCCAAGTATCGCCGGCCCGTGGCATTTTGCATCAGCAGGTTTAGCGGGCGGCGAATTTGGTTCGCGTCTCCCTTGATTTTGGTAAACCAATGCTGCATCAAATCCGCCGGGATATGGTCGAACTGGTCCATCAAGATCAAGGTCTCGACACAGTTCATCCGGTCGGTCATGTGATTGGAAGTCCTGATGTGCTTTGCGACCGCGGCGACGTGCCGCGGCGCGGTCTCCATTCGCCACCGTGCGAGGATCCCGGCGGCATCGAGATCGCTGAGCTTTCCGCCTACTTGCGTTTCCAGTAAAATTCCAAAACTCTTGTCGTTTGGAGCCAATCCAAGATTTGCGTAGGCACAGAACAACGAGTGTGACAAGGACAACTCGCCACTGCTCGATTCTAGGTCGCCAATAACAAAAGTCAGCAAGTCGGTGATGGTGGCGGGGCGACGATCGGGACGCCACAGGGCTTGTTCAAGCATCGTGCCGCGAACAAACGGGTCTAAAAATAAAGAGGTTTCGTCGGTTAGGACAAGATCAAACTTTTTACGGATCAATTCCATGAACAGAAAGAGTGCTTTTTCTCGTTCATGCGCCTGCTCTGCCGAAAGCGTTCTTGCACTTGATTCATTGGTGCTTGCCACGGTGCGATACACCAGTTCGCTAAAGGTATCGGCCCAATCTTTGAATTGGTTGTCCAAGAAAAACTGGCGGCAGGTTTCCTTTGTCATGCTCTTGGCGTTTTCCTGATCTGGATCAAATTCCTCACCGGGATGCTGCACCCGAGCATACATAACCCCCGAGCCATTAATGTTTGTGTACCACTGACGTGCACCGCGGTTCTGATAAGCGAGGCATGAACGCACCGGATACCCAAAGAATTTTGATTCTGCTGGCATGCGGTTGGTAATAATGAAACCGCCAGCATCGCAGATAATTACCTCCCGCATCAAAGAGCGATCCAAAGTCGACTGTGAGTTGGTGCTGCCCGCGATGACTTTCGGCAGTGGCAGGCTGTAATCGGTAATATCGTCCGGCCTCCCCTTTCTTGCCCGGTAGAATGGGGCAATCACCGTATCAAGAATCCTGAACGAAAAGGCGATGGGAACAGGCTCTCGTTCAGAGCCCTCAAAGTTCAATGCGTTAGCTGAAACAATACAGCTCCTGGGAACCTGCGCATGATCAACCGTCATTACGAACACATCGTCGTTCGCCCAGTCGACAAAGATTGTCGACAGCTCAGTCTTGCCACGGTTGTTGATGAGCGAAGAACTGGCGTAACCCCCAGTGGGCGTGTTGCTCGGCGACAACGGTGGCACCGTTCTGCTGTACGCGTTAGGTTGCGCATTCGCGAATGAATACGTGATCGCCGTGATCAAGATAAAAAAACATGGATAACAAAATTTGAAAAACACTTAGCACACTCAGGATTTGGATTTTTCGTCAGTCGTTTTTTTTAAAATTATATGACAGCAAACGTCCATTGAATTGAAGATATTCAAACCATGCTCCGCTTCATACTGTTGATGACTTTCGCCAAAAATGTCATTAGGATCGTTTGGTGTGTGGAGCATTGACGGGGGCAACGACGCAGATCAGCGGGGACCGGGAGTTGAGCATCCGTTCGTGGAAACTGACCACCGGTCCGCTGGTGCAGTCGCTGGTGACCCGCTAACTAGTATGTGTAAATCGTTGCGTCATCGAAACCGCCATCCAGCGTTGCGGATGCCTCCACATGGTAGTCCGAGAGTCGCTGGTCGTTGCCGCCCCAGTCGCCCCCGCCGCCGCGAAAGTCGAGACGTAAATGATCAAAGTCGTCAGCTGGGCGAATCGTAATCATGTAGGGACAAACCAAGGAATCGCGAATCTGCTTGGCAGTTATTGTCAGTGGTGGGTCTTCCTGGCTTAGCAGCGTATTGAACTGCGAGAGACGATCCGTCGCCACATAATCTCGAAACTTCTTGAACCAGGATTTGTGTGCCATCCAGATGCGGTGAGCTGCGGGGGTTAGTTTTGCCAGCAGTTCGTCGGATCTTGTCTGCAGCGTATCGAAATTAAATTCGATGCTGGTTCCCTCGTACGTGCGCGTCGCGACAAATGTTTCGAAGTTGTCGTCCCACCGAGTTCCGTCAAATTTTGTTTTGGATTTAGAACCACCCATACAATGTCTTCAGTCAGATAACGTTGGCGATCACCCCGTCGCCGCCATTTTAGTTTGTGTTCACGAGACGATCACGCCGGCGATTTGGGTGCACCGTATTGTTCCTCGATGTTTTACCGCCGGCCGCCCGATGATTGTAGCAAGTCGATTGGCGCGATCCAAATCCTCGTACTTCGCGCTGCCTGCGCACAGTGCAGCCATCTTCACTGAGCAAGAAAAATGGCAATGAATGAAACCACAGAGGAACGCCTATGGACACAGATTACCTCCTGACGCATCTGCGTGAATCTGAGTTCATCTGCGGTTCCCACTTTTTAAGTTCCTCGTTTTGCAATCCGACACTCGTCACAGTTGCAGCATAAAAACATCCTCGCCCTTCATCCGCCAGACCACATTACACCACCAAGTCCAGTTCATCGAATACTAATTTCCAGTCTGGGTACGGCGGCGATCACCTGGGACGGACGATTTGATTTCCATCCGTTGAACCTCACAAACTGCACTCGGGTGCACGGTTCAGTTCTTGCTTCCATCTTGCTTCGTACTTGTACTCGTGCTCAGCATCGCGGTACTCGTACTCGTCTCCGACATTGTACTCGACAACAGGCTTAGCCACGGTATCCGATCGTGCGATCAAGCGGGGCAACATTGACGCGATCCAAATCCTCGTTCTTCGCAAGGCCTGCGCACAGTACAACCATCTTCACCGCACAAAAAAACTGGCAACGAATGAAACCACAGATGGACGCCGATGAACACAGATTACCTGCTGGCGCATCTGCGTGAATCTGAGTTCATCTGCGGTTCTCACTTCTCACGTTCCCCGTTTTGCAATCCGGCCCTCTATCCCGATTGACACTGGTTGCCCGCCGTTCTTACGCCTATCTCGCGAGTCGTTTTAGCACTGGCCAACATACCCACACCCATCCCATTGCAATCAGCATCACAATGATGGGATCAATAGTAAACGTGACAGACATCGCAGCACCGCAAATGGTGACAAACGCAAGCGTGATAGCGACAGGCAGTCGATGTGCCGAGCGACCATGCTGAGCCCCTTCTGATTCCAGAGCGTTTGGCGGTTTGTATGGACTAGGGCGCATTTCATTCTCGTCGCGATACAAGCTCACATATCGATGAATCACCGGGTGACGTTTCACGATTACACCAAGTGGCTAATCGAGCGGCCACATAGTGAAGGGGTTTGAGCGATTCAGTCGGGTAGCGGCGGCGTTGACCGGGCCGCCGCCAATCAACAAAAACGCGATCGTCGGCTCCGCGCCCAACGCATGGCTCGGCGTTGCTCGGCGTTGGTGCAAAAACTCGGTCAACGAAACACACATATCACGTCAAGACGCGGTTTTCCTCGCACGCAGACCGCCGACAACGATCAAAACGAAACCCATAATACCAATACCACTCCCATACCGTTCCAAGTAATCAGAAGATATCGAATTGATCAGAAATAGTGATGCACAGGCGACGCCCATTCCCTGCATCACACCGCCACCATATTGTGCGGTTGCCCAAAACGGAAGAAACTTAGATTGGGTAGTCGATTCAGCGTCGTTCACAATAGGGCTTTCCACTAAATGTTTTGGGGGTGAGTGTGTTACGTTTGGCACATTGGCGAACTTATGTTTCTATGGTAGGTCAGGGTGAGAATAAGTCGTTTTGGGGTGTTTTCACCGATCTTTCGACTTGTTCTCACGCTGTGTCCCCTCTTTGGGGCGGTCTGGCTCTCGCGTAATTCTGCTCCAACTGTGAACTAGCGTCAAGCTTATTCTCGCCTAGGGCATGCCGCTGGCCAGAGGGCGGTTTTCCGCTGCTTCAAAAACAAAAATGCGAGCGTCATCCTTGTTCGGCCGGGAAGCATCAAAATGATTGTTGCCTTAGGACGTCCCAACGATCAATATAAAATCGCTTTTTGGTAAAGGCGGACGCATGGTGCCTAAAAGTGTGCACGCCGCCGACCCACGAGGATTCGATCGACGTCAATCGATCGAACGTCATCGGTTCCCCAAAAAGCGACGGACACCTCCGTCACGCAACCTAAAAAGAGTCCTGACACCTTTTTACTCTGACACCTTTTTACTCCTTGAGGAAAGAAGCATTCCGGCGATCTGGAACGCGAAGACTTGTTCCTTGGCAACGGTTCGCGGCGACTATCGAACGCACTCCAATGAGACCTTCTTAAACGCGGGGAAATATTGGACAGTAGATAGATACGACTTCAATGATCGCCAGAGAGAGAAAGGGCCGACATCAAGTTGCCGATCGGAAGACGAAGTACACGGCGCCCATGATGCACATCGCCGCCCACAAGTAGTCGAACTTCAGTGGTTGCTGCATATAAAATACCGCGAACGGCACGAAGACGCACAGCGTGATGACCTCTTGCAGGATCTTCAATTGACCGAGGTTCAATTGTGTGTAACCGATCCGGTTCGCCGGCACCTGGATCAAATACTCAAAGAACGCGATCCCCCAGCTGACGAGTACCGCAATCAGCCAAGGTCGCCCATCCAGATTCTTCAAGTGCGCATACCACGCGAATGTCATGAACACATTGGACAACACCAATAACGCAGCCGTCTTCCAAAACACTGGCCCCATTCACATCGTCTCCGCAATTTTCGATCGATCCAACTCAAAACTGCCGTTTGGAATACTCGACACCTTGAATCTCAGCAAGATGCCGTCCCTAATCTGTGCATGACCAAGCACCCACACCACTGCCGAACGATCATCGAAGCCGACTGGCCGGCGATCCTGCGTATCCAAAGCGAAGTCTATTACGAGTTCACCCCCGAGTCCGAAGCCGTGATGCGTTCCAAGGCAATTCGCGGTCCCGGCACGAGCTTTGTCGCTGTGGATCAAGAATCCGAAGTCATTGCGTACCTCCTTGCCCACCCGTATCCACCAAACCGAACTGCAGTGCTCGGTACCGCTGAACCATCGTCGTCGATATCAACGGACAATCTCTTCGTACACGACCTCGCCGTACAAAAAGCATCCGCCGGTCGCGGCGTGGCGCAAGCATTGTTCAGCCAGCTCACAAAGGTCGCCTGCACAGAAGGCTTCCGATCAATGTCGCTGGTCGCTGTCCAACAAGCTGCTAGTTTCTGGACGAAAATGGGCTTCATCCCATCCAAGCAAGCCACGATCAACGATTCCTACACTGGCGATGCAACCTTCATGAGCCGCGATCTCTAAACTTTTACACTTCACCCTTCAAACATCCGAACGCGGCATAGGACAAGCCTTGCTTAGCGACTTTCTCGACCGCCGCGAACTTGAACTCTCGGCTGATTGTTCTACGCTTAACCATGAATCGGTTCTCCTGTCAGAGTCGTCTGACATCTGCCGATCCCCTGTCAACTTTTCGTGGGCAATTCCATCGTGCCGGTTACCAATCAAAATTTGCTGGGTGGCACCTAACGTGGTACCCTTCCAGGCGTCGTCGCCAATGGTCAGCCTCGCCCGCCAGCCCGACACCGAACTTCACGGCGTCCTGATCGTTCCTTGATTGGTTCCCGGGCGGAAAAGGGAATTGAGATACTCCTCAATCCGAGTGTAGCCGCTGGCCACCTTGCCGTTTCGATCGTTGGCATTGTTGGGATCGAGACCGTGCTCCTTCTCCCACTGGTCCGGCATGCCGTCGTGGTCGGCATCGGCAGGAGGAGTGCCGGGATCGAGCTTCGGCCAGCCGCCCACATCTGACGGATCGTCGATACATCGTCCGGTCGTGCTCTGCACGTCGGCGATGACCCGTTGGTCGACGGCGTCCCGCCGGGGCACCGTCACCCCGGCCTGATCGAGCACGAGTTCGTAAGCCTGTCCGGCCGGATTGATCGTGACGGGAATGGGCGAGGCGGGCCACGGTTTCTGGCGCTGAATCTCCTTCGCCGCGGGCACGATCATTTGGTCTTTCCCCAACGCGGGTGAAGCGTCGCCGATCAAGGCCCACTCGTCGGCGGTGCCGTCCGGGCGATGGGGGCCCACGTTGTCGCGGACGTAAAACAAAGGTTGCTTCGGGTAATTACTGAGCTGCACTTCGTAGCGCACCTTGCGGGTGTCCGGACCGGCCTGGTAGGTGTTGCCGATGAGGTTCACCTTCGGGGCCTGCTTTTCAGGCGTCGAGAACTGGCTGCCGAAATATTTCCAGTTGTATATCACATTATTGATGATGTGGTCGGGGCCCTCGTCGTTGGAAAACTGGGGATTGCGGGCGACGTTGTGGGCCAGCAGATTGTGGTGATAGGAAACCCGCCTGACGTCCGACCCCATCAGGGTCCCCTTGCTGTGCGGTCCCTTGGGGTGGCTGCTGTTTTCCAGCGCCTCGGAAATGACGCACCACTGGATCGTGATGTCGCTGGCGGAATACCAAGCATCCAGATTTTCGTCCGTCCCCCAACTGATCGAGCAGTGGTCGATGACAATACGCTGGGGAGCCGCATCCTGATTGTGAATGCTGATCGCATCGCCGCTGACGGTCTTCTCGCCGGATGGACCGCGGCGAACCCGCAGACCGCGAATGACGACGTCATGGCTGGCGACTTGCACGACCGTCCGACGCATTTCCGGTGCTGCCTTCAGGGTGATCCCGTCTCCCGGCGCCGTTTGCCCTGCGATCGTGATGAATGGCTCGAGGATGACGATGGGTGAATGAACCTCGATCATTCCACCGGTTCGAAAAACGACGATCCGGGGGCCCTTCGCCTCGCAAGCGGCGCGGAAACTGCCGGGACCATCATCGTCGAGAGTAGTCACTTCAATGACTTGACCGCCCCGGCCGCCGGGCGTTTCCGCGCCAAACCCTTCGGCGCCGGGAAAGGCCGGTAATTCGCCATCGGCAACGAGAGGCGTTGCCGACACCGTCAGGAGCAGGGCAATTTGCAGAACGATATAAGTGAGGGAGAACTTCATCGGCTTCCAATCTGAGATACGGATGGCTCACTTCCCAGCAACAATCGAGCTGAATCAGTCTACTGACATTTTATCAGCGATCCGAGCGTTTGTGTGCAGTACGTCCGCCAGCGGCAATGGAGGTGACTCGGTTCGTGATGTTAGAGGTTTGGTCGATCAAAGGACGCCCAACTCAAATGCGAGTCGCTGCGGCATTGACGTGCTCGCTCCATGTCGCCGAAATCGGTTTCCCACCGGCGGTGTGGTTGCCTCAGCTTGGCAACATCGGCTACGCCATCAGCACTAACCGATATCGGGGAGATCCGTTGCGGAGCTCTTCAAACGCTTCGTTAATGTCGCTCATTGCATGGACTTCCGTCATCGGCGCGATTTTGTGACGGGCTGCGAAGTCCAACATCGTTCGTGTCGCAACAATGCTGCCGATAGGCGACGACGAAAACGATTTCTGCCCCGCAATCATTGGAGGTACCGACGCTTCAACTTTGTCCGCCGCGCCGACCGTATGTAGTACTCCGCGTGGTGCGAGCGCGGCGATGTAGGCATCCCAAGGCAATGCTGCGTCAGTCGTGTTCAATATTAAATCAAATTTTCCATTCACGTTTTTCAGGTTGGCATCTTCCTCGGTCGCAACAAAGTGGTTTGCACCCAGTTTACGTGCCTCGTCCTCTTTGCTGCGTCCGCGCGAGATTGCAGTCACTTCGCATCCCCAAGCACGGCAAAACTGAAGCGCCATGTGCCCCAAACCGCCGATGCCGACAACGGCGACTTTGGCAGTCGGCGACAGATTGTGTTGTACCAGCGGACTGAACACCGTCACGCCGCCACACAACAACGGACCCGCCGATGCGGGGTCGACGCCTTCGGGAATCCTTGTTGCCCAGCCCCAATGGCAACGCACCCGATCGGCAAACCCGCCGTGTTGATGCGTGATGGTGCCTTGGACAGAGACACAAAGGTTTTGATTGCCAGACAAGCATTCGTCACAGTGCATGCAACTGCGACTAGTCCACCCTAAACCCACCAGGTCACCTTCGGCCAACCCCAGTGCATGCTGGCCTAATGCCACGACATGACCGACGACTTCGTGACCACCGACGAAGGGGAACTGCGTGATCTGCCATTCGTTATCGAGCATCGAGAGATCGCTGTGGCAAATACCGCAGGATTCGACCTTGATTTCGACATCATCCGGTCCAACTTCCCCGGCGTCATAATCGAAAGGTTCAAACGGTCCGCCGGGCTTGGTCGCGGCATAAGCGTGGATGGCGGTCATAAGTGAGTTCTTGGATTGGATGAACGGAACAGTTTATAGAGGAACGATTGCCTCGATGCGAAAGCATTAAGTGAATTCAAAACGCAAATGCCATGCCAGACTCCTTCTTTATCGCTTTCAGCAAAATCGAAGGGATTGGGGGCATTTGAAACCAATCAGGTCACTTTGTTACCCGCTAACTGGTGCGCGAAACAAACATGTCAGCTACGTCCTGACACTTTTTTCCGCGTTCTAAGGTTTGTTTTTTTTCACGAAGCGAACCGCATCCGCGATGACGTATCCCTCGGTGCCCTTGGTTTCAAAAAGGACGTTTCCCGCTGTTCCTTTTGAAAATCTCCAGCTGCCGATGAGTTTCCAGTGGTATCCGCCCTGCTGCTGGTTCAGCCAGATCTTCTCTGTGCCTCCTTCATGGGTGATTGTCACGGGGACATTTTTCGCACGAGAAGGGTTGCTGCTCCAGATGGTGTAAACATCGTATTCGCCGGCCGTCGGAATATCGGGCGTGTAACGGATGGAATTGGAACCCTTTCCCACCGCGTTGTCGTGGAGATACCCGTCTCCATGGAAGCCTGGGGAAAAGCTGCTAGGCAGCCACTGGCCGGTCACCTGTGCATCATGATCATCGACGATGATTCCCGACAGTTTTGTGGCGGCGGGCGGGGATAGCTTCTGGCCTCGTGCGGTAAGACGCTCTGCGAGTTCCGCGTACGCCACATCCTGCACGGGAATGTCCTCCTCCAGAGCAAGGACGGCTGCAGCTCCTGCGGATTGGCCGAGGATCATGTAGGTCCATTCCAGCCGGATAGCTCCGTATCCCGCATAACTTGCGGAAAGGGCGGAGGGGACGAGCAGATTGGTGCATTCGGTTCTTTTGGGGGTGATGGAGCGGTAGGGAATGCCGAACGGAGCGTAGTTTTGGTAGTTGATGAAAGCACCTTCATTGTAAACCTGTCCGTCCTTGATCACGGTCCGCGCTGCGTGCAGGTCGACAAACCACCAGGCGATCCCGACAGGGTCTTCGACCGGCGGGGCAGGCTGGAGGGTCTTGCCTGATTGGCCTTTTCTCGGGCGAGCGATCACATCTGCCTCCGTGATGACATAGTCGGAGATCATTCGCCGCGTACTGCGCAGATACAGCATCCTCGGCCAGCCCCCGTTGTCGGTGTACTCGTCCTTGCAGAGGCCCCATAGCGACCATTCACTGCGAATCTTAGGCGGGACAGCTGGATCGGTGGAAAGGAAGTGGATCAGACCCTGCGTGTATCTGCGGTGTTCATCGTAGATCGCTTTGCGCTGGGCGTAGGTGCCATCGGGGTAGCCGTGGTTGCGGCCGTAGAAATTCGCGGAAAGCTCGTGCCAGCTGCCTAGATCGTTGAGGCGAGCTCGAGGGTTTTCCGAGACAGTGCCTGGACCATCAAGCCAGTCATTGATGCCTCCAGCGGCGAAAAAGCGGCGGTAGATCTCGTAATCGGAAGCCTTGTAACCTTCCGGAGCCGTGATGGTGATTTTGTTTGCCGAGTCTTTCGTGAGCGGCAGGCGGAGGCAGAAGCCCATTGCGCTCTTGTCCGCATCCCCATGAGTGCCGACGGCTTCGTTTTGCACTCCATAAATTGTGCCAGAGGAGGCGTCTCCGGGGATCTTGTAGGGATCGACCTTTACGTGAAACTGCTGTTCATGTGTCGGGTTGATCACGCCGCTGACGGTCTCCCCGTATTTGGCGTTCCCTTCTCTGCCCCATGCGTAGCTGACTCCGGAGAACGCCATGAGATCACCCTCGATGGTACCGTCGATGAAGACTTTCCCGTGCACCGTCGTCCCGTCTTCACATGTGAATCCGGTGATCCGCCCGCCCTCCTTCATCACTGCGCCCTTCGCTTCAGAAATGCGTTTCCCACGTAACACTCGCACTTTCTTCTCTGCGAGCCAGTCGTCGATAGCCTGCTCTGCGACCGAGGAGCGGAAGTTGTATCTCGGCGACTTGGCTTTGGGATTGTAAGCTTTCGCGATACGGATGAAAAACTCATTCGTGAGCCCGCCGATCGGCGCCGCATTGCCAGCTCGCGCGTCCACATCCTGGCTGCCGAGGCCATTGACGATGATCCCACCGAGGTGTTCAACCGGTGAGACCAGCAACACATCCTTCCCGTTCTCCGCGGCCTCGATCGCAGCGGTGACGGCAGAGGGCGAATCCCCGTAAACCACGATATCCGCCGCTCCTGCAGGTTGGATGGCGATGGCCGCGAGGAGAGTTTGCAGGATAAGGTTGAATCGCATTAGCTTGTGGATCTTGGGGGGGAAAGCAGGTCAGGGAAAATCATTCCGAGGGAATGATTTTCCTGAAGGATTGCAGGGAGTACCAACGGATGGGCGGGGATTGCGAGACGCAATTATAGGTAATGCTGTGAAGCATTTAGAGACGGCAAAGTACGGCACTTGTGTTCCGTAGCTACGCTCGCCAGAGCGTGGATGGTTGCCGCCCAAAACGAATCACCACCTGCTGGCGAAGGTAGCGACGAGAAAATGCTTCACAGCGTTGAATTATAGGGTGTCAGCACGATCAAAGGTTGTTAGCTGCGGGTGGTGCTGTCCATGCCGTATTGCGGGGATTTTGTCCATGCCGCCCATCATCGCCGACCTCTGCGGATCACGATCGACAAGCAGAAAAAGGAAGTCGAAAAGTGGCAGGAGGTCGAACCACTGTTTCCATTGTACGACCCCGCTCCTCTCTTCCTGCCGCGAGCGACCACAGACATCGAGCAAGGTTTGAACCCGCGTGGGATCGACAGCTTACCGTTCAGGAACAAGAACAAAGAACACTAATTTTCACTAATTGCCAACAATTAAACATTTGGGGGATTGAGGACAGGAACACGATGACACGCATCCAATTTCTTCCTTCCCCATTAGTGTCAATTAGCGTTGATTAGTGTTCTCCAAGACTCACCGGATGAAGACAGGTCCCGAAAACTCGTGTACTGTGGTGTTCTCGCAGTGGTAGATCGACATCGACTTGCCGACGTTGCAACTGGCTGAAACATGATCCAGAATCAAGTGCTTGACATACCTGGCTGTAGAGAGCCTCTCAGCCTTGCAACTCTTGACTGTCGAGTTCTTCGCTTTGATCTTTACGTGTCCATTTTCCAAAACGTTCTTGTGTCGGAAATCGTCGCCCTACAAAGAAATACACGCCGGCTAATACGAACACGATGCCAACTAGCATGCCGCTAAAGTCACTGGCCAAACTGCCGATCACCTCCCATTGACTACCAAAGGCATAGCCCAGTCCGCCGAAAACGAGAATCCACGTCACTTCGCCTGCCACATCGAAGGCAAGAAAACGGACAAAGGGATAGCCACCGCCTCCCGCTGCCAAGTTGGTGGGAACTGCGAACGCGGTGAGCATCCAGCGAGTGAGATAGATCGCGACTCCACCTCGATTCAGCAGTGCTGAACGCGCGCGTCGCCACGAGCGTCGCCCCCCGAAACGGCGTTCGATGCCGATGCGGGCATAGCGGCCCATACCATACGAAACCACATCACCGAGTACGACACAGGCAAGAACGCAAACCGGGGTCAAGACAACATCCAAAACACCTTGTCGCACGAATGCCCCAGCCGCGATGACAAAGAGAGTGCTGGGCAGCGGAACTCCGACTGCGGCCGCAAAGATCGATAGACCCAGTGCGAGCAGGCCGTACGCTGCGATCCAGGTGAGGATCTGTTCAATCAGCGGGGTAAGCGACAGACTCATTGCACCTCCTGTGCATGTCGAGTGATGACGGCCTTGATCTCCTCAATCAGGCCGCGTGGGCCACGAGGATATCGCAGCTCGTGAGCCAGTTCATCCAAGGGTTTGTGGATGTAAACTTCATCGTCGCTACCCGATTCACTTGAGGGTGGTTCCTGGAGAGCAAACTTGTCCAACCCTAGTTCGTCCACCATCGTGGTAATCGGGATCCCTGAGCTATTCGCGATGTACTCGAGTGTCATCCAAGGGCGTACGTCGCTTAGACCGGTCGCTACCGGATTTTCGTGATAGGCCAGGATAATTTGTCGTAGCCGGTCAATGACGGCCGGGTAATCACCGGACTCCGAACGCCCCAAACCGAGTTCCTCGTTCAGATGCTTGACGTCAATATTGCGACGGCGTTCGGTTGCATTGACACCCAACTCGGCGTAGATGTACTCTCGGGGGACCGCGTAGGCTGCGGCAATAAAACGGATCGTCATCCAAGGGTGAATGGCGTCGACGTCCGCGTCGCCGGTATCAAAACCCTGTTCTTGGATAAATCGCAGTTGACGATACGATTCCAGTGTGCGACCACCAAAGTAGAAAACCAAGCCAAGCCCTACGAAGACGATGGCAAATTTCAGTAGCTTTTGCCTGGCAATCATCATATCCTTTATCTTCATTCGCTATTGGTAAACACCGCCGAATTGACGCTCAGCGTCATTGGAATTAGCGACATTAAAATTAGCGTCCTAGAAAACAGCGTCCGATACCCTGGTTGGATTTTGCAAGTCGTCGCGAAGGCCCATCGGATGTTTAAGTGGCGGTCGTTGCTACGTAGCTACCGTCACCAGGAGGTGGATCCACGCTCTGGCGAGCGTAGCTACGACAGTTATTTTTCCGACGGTCTTTGACGTAGCCTAGGCTTCCAGCCTGGGTTCGATGTCGTCCCCAGGCTGGAAGCCTAGGCTACGTTTTGCAGCTTCGCCGAGGTGCTTTAACCGAATATTGCATGACCCATCCGAACACCGTTTTGACGCCTTGTCAATGCAATATCGAAAAGGGGAATTGGTTAGGAGAATAAACGGGACGGGTAATAAACGAGACGGGGAAAACAGGGACGGGGCAATTTGATGTCGGTTGAATTGCGTCGACCTATTTGTTCCTCTGTTGGCGGCGAGGTGGACCGGGGTTGGCACGCTTGAGGGAGTGGGCGAGTGATTGGCTGACGGGGGCGCTCCAATTTCGCGAACCTTTGTCGGGGGCGTTCAGCGTAGTGGTAGTTCGCCCCATCTGGATGGCGGCGCGCGAACACTCGCATATGCAGTGGGCGGCGTAGGCTTGTGAAAAGGTCATTCCCTGCGAGGCTAATTGCTCGATATTAGGAGTGCGGAGCTGGCTACTTTTGCTGAAGTCCTTTCCGGGAATCATCGGTACGGTGGTGCCGTCCCAGGGCTGATCGACGACAAGAATGAAGACGATGTTGGGGTCCTCGGCATTGGTTTTGGGGGGCGATGTATAGAATCGTGGCGGTGACCAAGGCGAGTTTCGAAGCAAGGTGTTGCATGTTTTCTAGAGTTGTCTGAGTAGAGGGTGGCGAGACCGACTGAGACTTAGCCTGGACCGCATTGATTGCAGGCCGGAGGCCGATACACCCTCTGCCGGTAGCGTAAGCTACCGGTCAGGAGAGGCGGGAAAACATAGCCCGGAGGGCGACACATCTGCTGCCAGTGTGTCGGCCTCCGGCCTTACGGCGACAAGTCGCCCTAAACCGTTGGCTCACGCCAACGGCAGTCTATCTGTCGGCCTCCGGCCTGTGCGTTTGCTACTAAATCAGCAGTCAACTTCGTCGGTGGAGAGGTAACCGCAACATCGGCCGGAAGAAAAACTCACCCTTAATATCCGACGTTAACACCATAGATTAGGCGGCCCAGGCTACCGATGATGGACGAGTGTAACGAGTTAGCCTTCGCGAGTTCGTCATACGCACGGCTCGCTAACGTTCGTAGAGAACATCCAGCGTCGATTCGCCAAGCAAGACGTTCTTCATTGCCTTTCGTAGGTTGGCTCTTGTTGCCTCTCGCGGCGAGACCTCGAGTTTTGATGAGAGCGCAAAAACGGTGATGTGATACTTCTTTAAGCCAGGACCTTTGGAGCACATCGGATCGTAGTTGGTACTGCCTCTATCGTTCGCTCCAACGCTGCCGACGCCTTGGGAGTTTTGCTTCAGCGACGTGACGTTAGCCGGAATGTTGTACACAACCCAGTAGGATTTCTCCTGGTCGGGAGCCGTGTGCCAAATGCTAACCGCAAAGGTCTTCGTTTCTGCTGGAGCACCGCTCCAAGTGATCGCCGGTGATTGCGCGGCACCGTCACAAGTGCAGTCGACCGAGAGAAAATGTTTCTCGTCAACCGAAGTGCTGATCACTTCAAAACCAGCAACGGTGGTGCGTGACACGGAGGATAGGTCTACCGGTGGATCGACCTGCCCGGTCCGCCGCGAGGTGGACGATCATCGTTTCCATCGCGTGGCGGTGGAGGTGGCGGACCACCACGGCGCGAGCGATCGTCGCGCGGGGGTGGCGATCCATTGCGTTTGGAATCACCCGGCGAGTATGTATCCGACGTCTTGCGACCGTTCGTATCGACGAAAGTAAATTTAGCCGAGCCATCGTCCGCAAGCGTGTAAGAAACAGACCCCTGCTGGCCGCGGACTTCGTAAACGAGGTGATAACTTCCCGGCTTTGGCTGCGTGAAATCAGTAATCTTGGCATCACGCAAGGGACGCAAATCAGGGCGGATCGGTTGGGCTCGTGGTTGCGGATCGACCTGGCCACCACGCTCGGTCACTTCGCCATAGAATCCGCCATTCAGATAAGGGTAAGTCTTGGTCGCGTGATAGTGATAGTTACCAGCCTCGTCTTTATGGCCTCCCAACGAATCAAGCGGTGCAAAATCGCTCGCCTGCTCGTCTTGGTATCCGAAAATGGGATAGCCGTCCAAGGCGTAGGCAATCGGCTGGTCTTTGCCCGTTGTCTTTTCGAGATGAACCGGAGCGATGTGGTAGTGATAATCATCCGCACGCCCGCAGTGACCACCGTACTCATCCAATTCACCGAACAACAGTGCATCGTCGCCACGATTGTTCAGCGGATTGAAGATCGGGACACCGTTGACCGCCAGTGCGATCGCACCACGCAGAAAGTTGCCCTTCGTTGACATTGGCTGCTTCGCAGGAACCGGCTTCAAAGGAATTCGCCAAGCGTTGTCACCAAAGTACTTTTGAGGAATCGGAACCTGTTGTTGCCAGGAACGAATTCCGATCATCATCGGATGGTCTGGCATTCCGTTGGAACCAACATAAAAATACTCATCATCCCAACGCAGATTCAACGTGCTCGAAAACGGCCCGAAGTGTTGGTTGATCAATGGCATGGGGTTGGTTCTCTCCTTCGACTTGGTTTCTGTATTCGGACGATTCTGCATGACAAACCGTAGCTGACGCTGCTGGTTGAGGGCCTCAATTGCTTCAAGCCGGCTTGCGATCCACGCCCGGTCAGAAGCGATCAGGCGTTCAATTTTGACGGTGACGAGCCGGTTGTCGTCGCGACGGATTTGAACGCTCTCACCGGACGCGGTGACGAACGTGCCATGCAAGTGGGCACCTTCATCACCGAGCGTCCAGGTCCTTAATCCTTTGGCTTCTTCTGAATCGCCATGATGGTGACCTTCGTGGGCCAAAAGGACGCTGGGGATCGCCAGCATCATTGCAATCGCAAACACCGAGCACGTCAGCATCCTTCGGTCCATTCTTCTCGTAGTGGACGAGGCGACGAGTCCTGCAGCAGGGGAGTCGTCTCTTTTTCCATTACAAGAACCACCCCATGTTCGTCCATCGTCGAATGCACCAAGTGCGGTTTGATATGCGTTTTTCAGATTCATCGCTTTGGCCTTCTTGGCGGGGAGTCAGGAACAATGTTGTTCAGGTTTGAAAAATCGGGGCGAGATTTGCCATCGGGAGCTGCGGCAACGCGATGACGGAAGATCACCGTGTTGTCGAGTTCGATGTCATCGGTCCAGATGAAACTTGCCCCACTGAAGTCATGCGCAAAAAAAGGTTCCTTCGGGCCAACTTGCTGTTGCGAATACTCTTTGGCGAATCCCCATGACTTGTCATCGAAGTCAATCGCGTACCAGTTCTCTGGAATCGGCAGATTTCTGACCTTGGGATTCTTGGTGTCATGGTCGATCGGTCCGTGAGAAAATGATTTGGCTTTCCAGCCTGCATTGGTCACCGTGCCGTCGCCAAACTTCAGGATGAAGCCTGCGTCACCAATGCTCGTATTGGCGTATTCCATGCCGGTTTCCGAATCGGCATTGTCTTTCGCCATGACCGCAATCGTCATCGGATACGCTGGCAGAATATCGACGCTGACAACGTTGTGCGGCATGAACTTGATCGAGTCGACTGCGACATGCTCGCCGTTGATGTACAAGGTGAACCAGTTGTCGGCGTACACATTCGCTTTCACGGTGTCGCTGATACTGGGTTTGCCGATTCGATTGGTAGTTGGGCGTTGATTGGCCGGAGGCTGCGCCCCCACCTGGAACGCCAGTTGTGTTGTGGCGAGGCATGCTGCGACAGCGATCGCAGTCCAGAGAAAACGTTTCATCTTTCTTTACTCGTATTCCACGGCCTGTTCGGGGCCGTGATGGGGGGAATGGTCGAAATGGTTGTCTGGCAGGTTCCGCTCTTCGATAGCGGTCATCGTCAATGTGATTTTCTGGGGGCCGTAAGACATCTCTTCAAAACGCATCTCGCTAATCTTGCCACTTGATTCGGCGTAACGGATTTCCACTCGGGCCGCCCCACGGAAACCGGGTTTCTTGACGGCCACCATCTGTCGATAGATTTCACTGTCTCGCATGGCTGCTGGCTCGGAGTCTTCCCGAGGTAACAATTCCAAGTCATAAGCGGTGCGCAACGCTTCGAGTCCATCGTGCAGATTGTTGATAGGCAATCCGTCTTCGTGCCCCGGCAGATCTCGAGCGAACCTATTCAAGTCATCGCTATAACGAACGGACCCATCGGGTCGTACGGCCCAGCTTATCGCTGCGTTACTGCCCGTAATGAAGAATTCGCCTTGCGCGGTCTTGCGTGTGAGAACGAACTGGTTCGAACCACGAACGTCAAGCACCGCGCCGTCAAGAGAAGGTTTGGGGGGACGACGACGCTCGGGTGAGTTGGGATCTTGGTGTTTTGGTGGAATCACTGCTTCGAGAACGGATATCATAAACGTACGATCCATTGGCAAATCGTTGGCCTCGATGATTCGATTTAATTCTGCGATCGCGGCCGAAGCCGAAGGAGCATCTGCGGTTTGCCACAACAACGCAACGGCAAGCAATACAGCACAAGCGGTCGACGCTAGACCCGACGACCATCGTCCCCACACGCTCGATCGCGGTTTGTTGGGCAACACAACGTACGTCGCGTCATTTTCCGACGCGGCCAATTCGTTACGCAGTCGATCATGCAGCATTATGTAGGAAGCAAACTGCCGGGCGTGCTTTGGATCTGACTTGATCCATTGATTCAACTGAGCTTGCTGCTCACTCGAAAGTGAATCGTCGAGGTATCCGTGGATCAGTTCTTGATAATCAACGCTCATTAAACACTCGCCTCCAGTGACTTGCGTTCGATGCACCCTCTGAGATGATCCCGAAGTCGCTGCAGTGCTTTTGCGACTGAATTTGGCGTCATGTCAGTTTCGGTGGCAATCGCGGCTGGCTTCATGTCGTCTCGGTACCGCAGGCCAATCAACTTTTTCGCGCGACCATCCAGGGATCCAAGGCAGTCCTGAAGGAAATCGAGTGCGTGCGAACGTTCTTGTGCTTCTTCATGAAGTGCGATGGCAAGGCAAGCGACCGCGTCGTCATCAAACACCAGCGGATCTCGGCTCCGGCGTCGCAAGTAAAGCCCCACCTGCCGCCGCGCGATTCCGATCGCCCAGGGGATGAAGGGCGAATCGGAATCGTAGGTGTGGAACGATTCAACGACCGCCACGGCAACGTTCTGCAGCACATCGTCACGATCGCGGAAATCACGGACGACCGAGGCTATGAACGCCGAGACTGCTGGCTGGGCCAAAGTCCAATGGCGGGTCGCTTGTCGGGTTATCTCGTCCACAAATTTCTCCACATAAAAAACTTCCTCACGTACTTACTTATCCGAGCGACGTGTTTTATGACTCACCATTTGCGAATTTTGAGGAATTCTTCCGTTCTACACCATCATGCCCATCACTCAGCCGACACTCATGCCAAGGCGAAGCGAACAAAATTTCACACTCGTCACGCAACCGAGAAACCGATCTCCTTCGCCATACCCGCCCGACTGGCCTCCGGTTCCCCAATTGCGTAAAGTCGCGAGCTTAACACACCCCCCTGACGGCATGGGCAGTCATTGGCATCGATCTTCTCGCCGGTGCTGTGGGTATGCGTTTGGGCGCCAGATTGGCGGGAATTGACGTTTAGAAATCAGGCGAACGACAACAAATGGTTGATCCGTGACTTCCTGCGAATTGCCCGGTTACTAAAGCTTGACTCGGTAGGGCGAACCCGATTCGGCGCAACAATCTGTGACCGGCGGGAATTTTCAAGTGGTCGTTCCGTTCTTCCCAAACGCCGTTCTTCCCAAACGCCCTTCTTCCCAAACGGTTGAGCCGCAGCGAAAATCATCCAGATGATTGAACCGGTTCACCAACAAATCGAACAGATTTTCCACGAAGCATCGCGACAGATCTTCGCTTCGCTTGCGCGTACGCTACGTGATCTTGATTTGGCGGAAGACGCGATGCAGGAGGCGTTCGCATCGGCGGCAGCGCAATGGCCGGGCGAGGGGGTACCCGAGAATCCGGTCGCTTGGCTCATCACGACCGGGCGATTCAAGGCGATTGACACGATTCGCCGACGCGAAAAGCTTCAACAGATCAGCACCGAGATCGCCGAACGAATGCAACAGGTCGCGGGTGCAAATGCTTCGCATGCCGCAACCGATATCAAAGATGACCGATTGCGATTGATCTTCACCTGCTGTCACCCCGCGATCGATTTGAAGGTGCAAGTTCCTCTGACGCTTCGCGAAGTTTGTGGTTTAACTACTGACGAGATTGCTCGAGCGTTCCTGACAACGCCGGCCACAATGGCTCAGCGAATCGTTCGTGGCAAAGCGAAGATTCGTGATGCAGCGATTCCGTTTGTCATTCCTGATCTCTCCGAACTTCCCGAGCGTCTTGATTCGGTGCTGTCGGTGATCTATCTGATCTTCAACGAAGGCTACTCGGCGTCGAGTGGTGATTCGATCACGCGAGCCGACTTGTCGAGTGAGGCGATTCGGCTGTGCCGGCTCGTGCTTCCATTGATGGAAGACGCCGAAGTGATGGGGCTGTTGGCACTGATGCTGCTTCATGAATCGCGTCGCGAAACACGACAAACCCCTGATGGCGACATCGTCCTGCTCGAGGATCAGGACCGGAGCCGCTGGGACCGCGACTTGATTGCCGAGGGCCAGCGGTTGATCGAGCGGTCGCTCGCTTCACGTCGGTTTGGTTTCTATACGATCCAAGCAGCAATCTCGGCCGTTCATGCTGACGCCGTGACTGCCAACGATACGGATTGGGATCAGATCGTATCGCTTTACGACGTGCTATTTCGGATTGAACCAACGTCGGTCATCCAGCTCAACCGAGCCGTTGCCGTGGCGATGCGAGATGGAGCCGAATCCGGGCTGACGATCATTCAAACGATTCTGGATCGCGGTGACCTGCTAGGCTACTCGCTGGCCCATTCCGCTCGGGGTGAGCTACTTCGGCGAGTCGGTCGCACCGCGGATGCGATCGAAGCGTTTGAAACAGCGATGGCGCTTACCGAGCAGGCATCCGAGAAACGTTTTCTACAAGAGAAACTTCGTAAATTGCGGGCGTTTTGAATTCGGAGTCATGCCCGCGCAAAAATCTTTGAAAAATCATCAATCGGCTGTCGATTCTGGAATCCGCCATTCGACTCCATAGTACAAAGCCGACGATATGCCGCACGCCGTGGAGCTGATGTCCAAGCATCCAGGAGTCAAAGTGGGGCCGTTTGAGATTCGCCCTGCCGACGAAACAATCAACGCGATGATCGAAGCGCGAAATCAGTTAACCAAATAACCTTAGCCAAGATGAGGAGCTAGAAGCAATGAGAGTCATGGTCATCGTAAAAGCGTCACCGAGTTCGGAGGCGGGCGAGTTACCCAGCACGGAACTGCTCGAGGCAATGGGGAAATACAACGAGGAACTCGTCAAAGCCGGCATCATGAAATCCGGCGACGGGCTGAAACCGAGTTCGACGGGATTGCGAGTGCGATTCCGTGGCAACGAGCGGATCGTTACCGATGGTCCGTTTGCAGAAACCTCCGAGTTGATCGCTGGTTACTGGTTGTGGGAAGTCGCATCGATGGACGAAGCGGTCGAGTGGGTGAAGCGATGCCCCAATCCGATGAGAGAAGAATCGGATATCGAGATTCGCCAGTTCTATGAAATGGATGATTTCGCAGCCAGCGATCCTGATGGTAAGGTTGCTGCGCACGAAGACAAACTGCGGGCCTCCGTCGCGATGCAGGACAGCACGCTTGCTCCGTATCTGTTTTTCGCAGGCCGCTGTGACGAAGCACTTGAGTTTTACAAACACGCTCTCGGAGCAACCGTCGCGATGCTGATGCGTTTCAACGAGAGTCCGGATGCCACACCCGAGGGCATGCTGCAAAAAGGATTTGAAAACAAAGTCATGCACGCAACCGTCCAGATCGGAAAGTTGACTGTGATGTGTTCCGACGGGTGCAATGACAAATCAACGTTTGATGGATTCCGGCTGGCTCTTTCGCTTCCGTCGGAAGATAGCTGCACTGGCGTGTTTAATTCGCTCGCCGAGGGTGGCAAAATCGACATGCCGCTCAGCAAAACGTTCTGGTCGCCGCTGTATGGGATGGTCACAGACAAGTTTGGCGTGGGCTGGATGGTGATGGTGCCCGGCGAACAGTCTTGCGTCTGAATGGAAAGACACGAAACAACGAACGAGAACAAAAAGGAATAACTAAAATGCGACAAGCGATCACACCTTGCCTATGGTTTAACGACAACGCCGATCAGGCGGCGGAGTTTTATACGTCGGTGTTCGACGATTCGAGAATCCTGCACAAGATGATCGCCCATGACGATTGGCCAGGCGGTAAGGCTGGCGACGTCATCCTCGTTGAGTTTGAACTGAGAGGTCAATCCTATCAGGCACTTGGCGGCGGTCCGAACGAACCGTTCAATGATCGCGTTTCGCTATCGGTCACTTGCAAAGACCAAGCGGAAGTCGACCGCTACTGGGATGCGCTTACGGCCGATGGGGGTGAGCCGATCATGTGTGGTTGGCTCAAGGACAAGTTCGGCATGAGATGGCAAATTGTACCCGAAGAATTTTATGACTTGGTCAACGGCGATGACGCTGAAAAGTCACGACGCGTGATGCAAGCGATGATGCAAATGGTGAAGCTGGACATCGCGAAACTGAAACAAGCTTATCAAGGATGAAGATGAACGGTTCAAAAAAGCTGCGTACAGCGGGGTGGGGATTAAGTGTCCTTATCTCACTGTTGTTGATAGGCGCAAGTGCAAGTGGCAAGTTTACATCGTGGGAAGGCAAGACGGAAATGTTTGCCAAGATGGGATGGGACGAGGGCGTCATGTTCAAGATCGGTATTGTCGAGGTGGTCATCGCGGTTCTATTCTTGGTTCCTCGCACCGCATTCGTCGCCACAATTCTGCTCTCGGCCTACCTGGGCGGGGCGACGGCAACGCATGTCCGCGTGGGCGAAGCGTTCTTCGTCCCGATCATCTTGGGTGTCCTGGCGTGGATTGCCCTCGGGCTGCGGCAGCCTGACATCTTCCGTCTTGCCATTGGCAAACCAAACCAACGAACCGAGACCGAGGTCTGAAATGAAATACATGCTGCTAATCTACACACGGGAAGACTGCTGGACGGAAGACGAACGCAAGGAGTGTATGATCGAGTCGATGGCAATCTGCAAAGAATTGGAAGCCGAGGGCAAGTGGATCGCTTCGTCACCGCTACATTCTGTCGAGACAGCGACAAGCGTCCGAGTCCGCGAGGGTCGAAGGCAAATCACCGACGGGCCGTTCGCAGAAACGACCGAGCAACTGGGTGGCTACTACTTGATCGACGTTGAGAATCTCGACGAAGCCATCGCCATCGCCGCCAGGATTCCGCCCGCAAAAAAAGGGACGGTGGAGATTCGCCCGGTGTACCCGCTGCCGGAGTTGCCACAATAGATACCGATCGGTGCAAAACACCGAGTGTCCGATTGGCGACGATTACATCGTAGCGATCACACAAGGTGATATGCGAAACGATGGACCGCTGATGGATCTTCACCAAAGGTTCAGCGAGTCGGCACGCCAATCGGAGAGGCTCTCAGCGAATGAACGAGAACGTTGCTCCGACCACATCGCGGTCTACTGCGAGTTGCACTCGCATCCTGACAACTCGGATTTGTTCGGTGGTGAGCAGCCGTGGCCGACGACGGGCTGTTATGCGAGAATTTCGGCATGAGGCAATCCCGCGCGCAGCGTTTGTACTCCTTGCGGAGTGAGCTGCGTGTCGGCGACATCGATGTAGTTCAGCGTCATGCCGACGAGGATGCCCACCGATGCGTCGGTGACTTGCGTCCCGCACAGGTTGAGTCGAGTGAGCTTAGGGAGCTGCGCAATCAACTCGATCGCGTGATCCGAAATGCCGGTCTTCCAGAAGCTGATCCCTTCGAGATTTGAAAGCGGCAGCAGCGCTTCGACGTCGGCATCAGAGATCTCCACTTGGTTAAAGTTGATATCGACGATGTCCTCGTTCGGGATTTTTTGCCGACTTCGAAAAGCTTCCCCAAGGAACGTGAAGCGAACTCCTCGGTTCGTCAAGTCGATCAAAGCGGCATCCATCGAACATCTCTCTGTTGCGAATCCATCTCTCTGTTGCGAATCATCGGGATGGGGAGTTCATCGAGCAGCGGACACTCCGCCTGTGGTCATCTCACGATTTTGGACCTTGCAACTCTCATGCCATTTCTCGCGAACCAATCGCTCTCGTTCGCGGGCGGCTTACGCGGGTGAATATTGGTCTGATGAAGTGAACTCGCGTCGATTGATTGGTAGCCACCGTCACCAAGCGGTGGACGCCGTGACGCTGGAAGTCGTTCCGGATGGAATCTTTAGAAGTTTGAAAGTGGTTCAACTACGCTTTGCAAGATATTTTGCCGTTTGCCACCGCGAGATCGAAATAAGTAACTCTAGTCATTTGACAAGGATTATCGTGGTGGCGAACATCAGGTGAGTCAGCGACCGCCGTGGTATGGCCGAAAAATTCACGGCATGTGTTTATTTTGTTTTCTCCAAACGGAGTGTAAACGTGCGTCTGCTTTTAATTGCCCTGATATTTCTTGGTGGGAGTGTGACGCTTCGGCTAAAGCCGACGCGAGGTACCGAGCTGGACAGTGCCGAACGACGATATGATGATTTGGAGTCGATCGAGCAGCGTGTCCAGCATGTTTTGAAGACGGTCACACCGGCCGTTGTGAAAATCACGGAAAAACTAGAAGACAACCTAGGCTGGAGTGGCGTCATCGCGACTGCGGACGGCTACGTTGTCAGTTGTGCGCATCACGGCATGTCTCCCGGTGAACGTGTCTTCGTTCATCTTTCCGACGGCCGCATTGTTCCGGCGCGGATGCACGGCTTGAACGATAACTTGGACATCTCGCTCTTTAAAATTTCGGTCACTGGCCCCTGGCCGCACGTCGCATTTGGAAAATCGACGGAGATGAAACCTGAGCAGCCTTGTGTTGCAATTGGGTATCCGAACATCGAAGCTCCCGCAAGCGATCGCACTCCTACCATCCGCATGGGAAGGATCGTGCTCGCAGATGCCGCTCCCTGGGTGGTCGTTAGTTCTTGTCGCGTAAAGCAAGGAGACTCCGGCGGTGGCCTCTTCGACCTGGACGGCGGGCTCATCGGTGTTTGTTCAGGTAGTGGAGCTTTAACGAGGGCTAGCACCCGTCATGTAGGGATCGAACTGTTTGAGCGATACTGGAACGACTTAACGGAGACGAAACGTTTCGAATCGCCTACGGACGATGAGGCTGATGATCGCGTGGCGTCTATTCGTCCAGCCCTCAGCCGCGTCGAGCTAACGCCGAAGCGAGGCTTGGGGCAAATCGAGGCTGCGTTCTACGATTCGCTGCAGGACGCTCCCACCGTCGCGGTCGAAGTGCTCTGCGACGGAGAGCAGAAGGTTCTAGGAACGATCGTCGATTCGGAAGGTTGGGTTCTTACCAAGTCGAGTGAGTTATTCGGCAACGTCGCCATTCGGCTGGCGGATGGACGGGAGTTGCCAGCCCAGCTACACGGGACGTCGCACGAGTTCGACTTGGCGATTCTGAAAGTATCGGGTACCGAGTTGCCACAAATCCGCTGGAGTGACCGCGGCATCCCGCTCTCGGGCACGATGGTTGCAGCTACGGGAAGCCGGCAGGTGCCTGGAACCGTGGGCATCGTTTCTCATCCAAGTCGTGACGTTCCCGCAGAGAGAGGGACCATCATTGGGTCAGTCCAACTGCAGTCAACTGATCCCGTGGCAAGAGTATGGAAAGTTGGCAGGTCTGAGAAGTTCTTTGCCAATCCGTTTCATAAGGGGGATATTGTCACGAAGATCGATGACGTGCCCACACCGAATTTTAAGAGCCTGATTGAACTGAATGGAGGGCCTAACGATGGACGTCTTCCCGGCAAAATTGTGGGCGATCAGATGCTTGCGATGGTCGAGCGAGACGGCCAGCCGGTACGACTTCATTTCCAGCTTGATGGGCTCACTAGTCCGATGGCCGGCGAACTCTATCCCAGTGGACGCTTCACCGGATTTCCTTGCGTCTATAGCACGGACATTCTCGTTCTTCCGGAAATGTGCGGAGGTCCGCTGGTGGATCGATCGGGTCAAGTCACGGGTATCGTCATTTCGGCGGCCAACAACGAAACCGAAACCTACGTCATTCCAGCCGAAGTCGCCCGGAGTGCGAGTCAGGAGCTGATCGAAAAAGCTCGACCTGACGCCCTGCCGACCGTGGCACACTCCGATACTCCGTCAACGTATAGGCCGGCAAGAGTGGGCGACGGGGCACCGGAGTTTAAAGTCGAGACGATCAACGGTGAGACATTCCGGCTCTCCGACCAGCGGGGTAAGGTCGTCGTGTTATGCTTTTGGATGATGCATTCGGAGCTTTGTAGACTGGAACTTGCGAGTTTGCGGGCACTTCATAACGACCTGATTCGCGACAATGAGGACTGTGCGATGATCAGTCTGTACACCGATCCAGAGCAATGGGAGCCCGATTTCAAAGTCCATACGAAACAGGTCAAGATCGACTGGCCGGTAGCGTGGATCCGAAGCCATTCCTCCATTTCCGCCGATTACCTCACGCGGCATATACAGCCTTGCCTAGTCCTGGTTGGCCCCAATGGCAAGATACTACTGCGAGACCACAACATTACGAGGTTCCGGGAGGCGTTTACTCGAATCGTGGCGTCAATCGATGACGATTTTTCGAGTTAGCGGAAACCCAGAGAAAAGGAAGTGATCCTGCTGAAACTCACTACTCGCAATTCATTCTTCGTTCGCCTTTGGGGCGTCGCTTTGATGGCTGGTTCGAGCCCCGTATGGGGGCAAGCAGATACTGTTAATTTACCTCCGCGAAATTCGAACCGTTCGCTGCTCAAAGGCTTTAGAGCATCCAAAATATTGGATGGAGTAAGCCGGTATCCACTTTTTTCTCCCAAAGCATTGACTGGCGGATAAATGGCTGTAATATACAGGTATGTGGCTTGCGTATTGGACGAGGCAACGAGTCTGGTACTGCAGGACTCGTTGCCTCGTCCACTACTGAACCGATTGATATGCCTCCACCTGAAAAACGCAGCGTTCGACTTCCACGTCTCGCCTTCGTCGTGCGGATACTGTTTGCACTCTTCCTGTTCGGCACGGGGATCATGACGATGGGGTTTGGCGTGAACGGGTATCCGGTTGGCGATCCGCCAAGTGAACTCGATCAATTCATGCTCGCGATTGAGAAGACAGGCTATCTGATCTTTTGGGTTGGCTTTCTGAAGACGGTCGCGGGTGGGCTGATGTTCTTCCCGCGGACAGCGCCGCTGGCGATCCTGATGTCGCTGCCGTATGCGTTCAATATCTTGTTGTACGTGATCTTCTTTGCCCATCAAT
The DNA here is from genome assembly GCF_039541335.1 of Novipirellula rosea. Taxonomy (NCBI): domain Bacteria; kingdom Pseudomonadati; phylum Planctomycetota; class Planctomycetia; order Pirellulales; family Pirellulaceae; genus Novipirellula; species Novipirellula rosea. The sequence continues at coordinate 136,921 of NZ_BAABGA010000024.1, forward strand.
ATCTGGTCGTCGGGCTTCCCGATTTCGCAGCGTGTGCTCTGCTGATCTACTGTTACTTTGACTGGTATCGTCCGATCTTTGCGAAACCGACCACCGTCTCGATTCAAGATTCATCCGGAGGCGAACATGCACTTTGACTCGGAGTCCTCGCCCGGATTCGCGATCGGGCGAGTTGCTTATCTGATTCGTTCTGCAATGGCTGCGGTGCTGAAGCGTGCCGGGTGGCCGTTTTCACCGGAGGAAACGCAAGCATTGATCAGTTTGCTGGATGCCGGCCGGCCGCTGAGCATGAACGAGTTGGCGTCGCTGATGATTCGTGATCCGACGACGGTCAAACGTCAGTTGGATCGGCTCGTCCAGCAGAAGTTTGTCCAGCGAAGCGAGTCAAGTGAAGACGCTCGGATCGTGATGGTCGGATTGACTCGCCGCGGCGAGCAGAAACTTCAAACCGTCCTGCCGCTGTTAGACGACTTGCGAGAAACAACACTCAAGGGCATCTCGAAGTCGGAGCTGGAAGTGACGCGAAACGTTCTGCGAAAGATGCAGGCGAACTTATTGGCACGCCAAACTTTCGAATGACGGTTCACCGTCGTGGACCAGGTAACGAGTCCGTGTTTCGATTTCAGGGTGGAGGGACTCGTCGCCTCTTCCACGACAACCAATTTCAAAGGAATAATCACATGAACAAAATCATCTTCTCTCTCTGCCTTGTGCTTTCTGGTGCCAGTGTCGGCATTGCTCAAGAAGTGACCGGTGCTACTGAGCGGCTGCGAAACCAGAACGCCCAATTCCAAGAACAAGTTGTCAAAGTCGCTGACAATGTCCACGTTGCCGTCGGCTTCAGCCCGGCCAACGTTTCGATGATCGAAGGCGATGATGGACTGGTCATCATCGACACCGGCATGTCGGTTGAGGATGGCACTCGCATCATGGATGAATTCCGTAAGCTCAGTGACAAACCGGTCAAGGCGATCATCTTTACCCACGCCCATGGCGATCACACAGGCGGTGCGGCGGCGTTTCTCGGTGACGAGCGACCGCAGATTTGGGCACACGAAAACTTTGGCAGCGAAGCCGGTCCGTGGAAAGCCGGCGGGCTGACGTTTCAAAACGTTCGCGGTGCGAGGCAAGCCGGATTCAAGCTGCCGCCCGAGCAGCGGATCAACAACGGTGTCGCACCGGCCCGATACCCCCGACGCGGTGGAGCCGTCTTTTCATCTGGCAGAGAAACCATGCCGACTCATTTCCTTGACGGCGATCGAAAAACGGTCAGTGTCGCCGGAGTGGAAGTCGAACTCGTTGCCGCTCCGGGCGAGACCAACGATGAATTGTTCGTCTGGTTTCCGGCGAGCAAAGTCGTGTTCGCGGGCGACAATTTCTATCGATCATTTCCGAACCTGTACGCGATTCGCGGCACTCCCAATCGCAGCACGCGGCTGTGGGCCGAAAGCCTCGGTAAGATGGCCGACATCGATGCTGTTGCCTTGGTCGGCGGTCACACCAATCCAATTCTCGGAGCAGAACAAGTCAAGCAAGTTCTGAACGATTACCGCGACGCGGTGCAGTTCATCCACGACAAAACGGTGGAAGGAATCAACAAAGGACTAACGCCGGACGAGTTGGTTGAGTATGTGCAACTTCCTGAGGAGCTCGCGAGCAAAGAATACTTGCAACCGTTCTACGGACATCCGGACTGGGGCGTCCGCACGACTTTCAACTACTACCTCGGCTGGTTTGACGGCAATCCATCAAACTTGTTTCCGCTGCCGCCCAAGGCAGAAGCCGAGCGGGTCGCAAAGCTGGCTGGCGGAATCGACAAGCTTTTGGAATCTGCCCGCGAAGCACTGGCTGCGGACGATAACCAATGGGCTGCACAACTTGCCGATCACTTGCTTGCGATCGACTCTGACGACAAGAACGCGAAGCAAATCAAAGCCGACGCATTAACTAAACTTGCCGGCAACATGGTCAACGCGACCGCACGCAACTACTACCTGACCGTCGCTCGCGAGCTAAGGGAATGATTTCGCGGCAGGTCGCAAGCAGCCTACCGCTAAGGTACTGGACGAGACGTAGTGGGCGAGGCAACGAGTCCCTGTTTTGACAGATATTCGTATTGGACGAGGCAACGAGTCCTTTTTTGGCGGAGCGAGTCCTTTTTTGGGCAGAGATTGGAAAGGACTCGTAGCCTCGTCCACTACGTCCCATTTTGGCAGAGAATGAGCGGGCCTCGTCCACTACGTCCCATTTTGGCAGAGAATGAGCGGGCCTCGTCCACTACGTTGCATAAGGGAGGACTTATGAACAAACGAGATCATCTTAGGCGACTTGAGCGAGAGCATTATCAAGGTGATGCGATTGTTCACTGGACTCTCACCATGGTCGAGCGAAAGCGGGGATGGCTATCTGCAATGTTCCTATATCGCTTTCGCGAATTGCTGACGCATACTCTGTTCCGATACGGTCTAGCCTGCCCGATGTTTTGTCTCATGCCCGATCATATTCACATGGTATGGATGGGACTTTGCGATGGAAGCGATCAGCTCAATGCAATGAAACACTTCCGTCCGAGATGCAACGAATCACTGGAAAGGATCGGTTTTGACCTTCAGGATCAGGCTTACGATCACGTTTTCACCGACGAAGAGCGTCGGGATACCGAATTCCAAAATACGTGCCAGTACATCGCCAGAAATCCTGAGCGCGCAGGACTTGTCGAGCCGGATACGTTTGCATCGTACAGATTCACCGGATGTCTAGTGCCTGGATACCCCGAACTGCGTCCGTTCGTTGCGGATTATTGGGATCGCTTCGACAAGGTCATATCCTTTCTACGAAAAGATGGCCTGATGAGAACGTAGAGGTTCTTCGCGTAACGGACCAGGCAGCGAGTCCCTGTCGCGGAGCATGTGATTTCATCCCAAAAAGACAAGAAAAAAGATCATCTTAGGCAGCGGGGCGGGGTTATCCGTGGGACTCGTTGCCTCGTCCACTACCCAAACAGGAGAGAAAAAATGAAAGCGATAGGATACACGCAAGCCGGCCCAATCGACGCCGCTGATTCATTGGTCGAAGTTGAAGCAGAAACACCCGAACTGCGACCTCACGATCTGTTGGTCGAAGTGCGAGGAGTCTCGGTCAATCCCGTGGACGTCAAAGTCCGCGAGAATCAACAACCTGACAGCGGCACCAAGATCATTGGCTATGACGCCGCTGGAGTAGTGCAACAGGTCGGCAGCGAGGTCAGCAAGTTCAAAGTCGGTGACGAGGTCTTTTATGCTGGCGATATCACGCGGCCGGGCACCAACGCGGAATTACACGCGGTGGACGAACGGATCGTCGGCAAGAAACCCAAGTCGCTTGGATTTGCCGAAGCCGCTGGGTTCCCACTGACGTCAATAACGGCGTGGGAGCTATTGTTCGACTCACTGGCCGTGAAGGAAGGTGACGGCAACGGTGAGAGTCTGCTAGTGATCGGCGGCGCTGGTGGTGTTGGGTCGATTCTTATCCAGCTTGCCAAACAGCTCACCGGACTGACCGTCGTCGCCACGGCGTCGCGTCCAGAAACGGTCCGTTGGGTTCAGAAGATGGGGGCCGACCACGTCATCAATCATCGCGAGTCACTGGTCGATCAACTGAAGGCACTGAAACTTGAGCCTCGCTACGTTGCGTCGCTAACAGGAACGGCTGGTCACTTTCCGGCAATCATTGAACTGATCAAGCCGCGCGGTCACGTCGCATTCATTGACGATCCGGAAACATTGGACATCAAATCGGGTAAGCCGAAAGCTCTGAGCTTTAGCTGGGAGTTCATGTTTGCCCGCTCGATGTTCCAAACCGATGACATCGAAAAACAACACCAGCTATTGAATCGAGTTTCGGAATTGGTTGACGACGGCACGCTGATTTCGACCGTAAATAACAATCTCGGAAAGATCAGCGTCGACTCGCTCAAAAAGGCCCACGCCGAGCAAGAGAGTAGTCGAGCGATTGGTAAGAATGTGCTTGACGGATTTAATTAAAGACGGCTTTGCGCAAATTCGCCTCGTCCACTACGAAAAATGTGGGAGGGACTCGTTGCCTCGTCCACTACGGCAATCCCAAAAATGAACATTCATTAAGGTTCAACCAATGATTTATTCCCGAACCACAGCTTCGCTACTGCTCGCGTTTGCCATCGGCGTTTTTGCATCCGCATCTGACGGCGTCGCTCAAGAGCAAGCAACCAAGTCAACGTCTAGCGTGGTCTTGGCTTCGGAAGCTGAGTGGACGCAGCTCAACCCGCCTCGCGGCGACGCCAGCCCGCAAGCGGCAACGCTTTGGGGCGCCCGAGCAGGGACGCAGGCGATGGGGTTTCTCGTAAAATTCGTGGACGGATTTTCCTCACCGCCTCACATTCACAATGTCACTTACCGAGGCGTGGTGATCGGTTCGACGTGGTTCCGCAACAGGTCAGTTATCCAACGCCTCCACGATCGGCGACTTGTGAACGATCAATCGCATGACCATGACACTGTCAAAGCTTGCTCGATCCTCTGGTGAAACGCTTGACGACTTTTGCATCGACATCATCGAGGCTTTTGTACGTCAGGTGCCGGCGAAACTTTCCGCCGCCCTCGAGTAACCCATCCGGGTCGGCGAGTTCGTTTCCTTTGGCGAACGACAGCTGCACGTGAGTCTTGTACGGGAACACGCCGCAGAACTGCCCTTCCTTCTCGTCGGGCTTTAACGTGTAGAGCGTCCCACCGTACTTCGCAACCTTGGTCGCTTTCGGAACCGCCGCCATCACAAGCGAATCAAGCAATTCAATGAGGTTTTGTTTTTCTGAATCAGTCATGGTGAACGGACGAAGTCGGAGCGGTGAAGGAGGAATGATTGATTGTGGTTTCAGGCGTTCTTTGCACAGGTTAGCAAGATGACGGTCAACGTGTTGGCTTCTTCGGTGAGTGAGCGTCAACCCAACGGTGGCTAAGACGGCGCCAGGAATCCCGCTTCGTGCGAACCCTACTCGGTCGTTACGCGTCAATCAATTGGCGAAAACTTTGCATCTTCGGCGAAAATTCAAACAAGTTCAAACACCATGACCTCGGTAACCTGGATTCTTGAATCGGACGTGTTTCCCAATTCCCACGGGAGGTTGCGAAAGGCCATTTCCGACGCGGACCACCGAATTGTCGATTCGCAGGATGATTGGTGGCTGCATGAGCCGCCGGATTTTGATCCAGAGACTCCCGTCATTTTTCACGGCTCGCTCGGCAATGCTGCCGTCATCGAGATGAAAGCAATTGGGAATCCAGGTTCATTCTGTCCGGTAAATGAGTTTTGCTGTACGGCGTGGTATCCACGAGCAAGTCGTTGGTTAATGCATCAGGATTGGCGGTGTTTGCCAGCGAATGAGTTGATTGCCAATGCGACCGACGTGGCTGCCGGAATCGGTTGCCTGGATCGCGTCTTTGTTCGGCCAGACAGCCCATTAAAACCGTTTAGCGGTCGGGTGCTGGATGTCGATTCGATTTCGTTGAAAGCACTCGACCACGGATTCTACTACGAAGAAGACACGCTACCAGTGATTGTTGCACCAGTGGTCGAGGTTGGCCGTGAGTGGAGGTTTGTCGTGGTTCAGGGGCGAGTTGTTGCCGGCAGCGGGTACGACGCGGGCACGCGGCGTGCGGTCGACAGTGGGGGTGACGTCAAAGCCCGTGATTTAGCTGACGAAGTGGCATCGTCGATGCCGTCACCTTGCCCGGTGTATGTTTTGGACGTTTGTCAAGTTGGAGGCGAGTATCATCTTATTGAACTCAATCCGTTTGGCGGTGCTGACTTGTACGATTGCGACGCGGCGGCGATTGTGAGTGCCGTATCAAACTACGCCATCCAGAATCATCCATTATGAAATAAGTTTGACGACAAGATCTTGCGGCGGCGGACTGTAACCGTGATCGTGGTTTTTATCGACGATGATCACTTGGATCACCGATCGAGCCCGCTTTCGCGGACTCGTTCGCAAGCATCACGCCAGCTTCGAAACGCCATTCCTTTGTGATGCCAGAGCGGAGTGGGAGGGGCCGCGATTTGTGGCGCACCGAAAGCCTTGATTTGCAAAAGAAGCCCCACCGCGCAGGCACGACCGATCGGGTTTGGTCGGACCGGTGACCGGTCACACCGCGCGCGGCGAGACATCTGAAGTCGTGAGCCTATTAGGGAGGAATGCACGCAAAAGCCGCGCAGCAATCCATCCCAACTGTGGTGGAGATACCCTCAAAACAGCATTCAGCTGTCTCGATCAAGTAAGACAAGCAGAAAGCCTATCTCAACATCTTGAGCCTAAGCCAACGCTGGTGGACCGCGTGGATTCGCGATCGAAAGAGAAGCCGACGCGAACACGGACTCGGCTGGCAAAAGAGCGGGCTGAGAAACTAAGCCTGTTACGATCGGCAGGCTTAATTGCCAGGTTACGCCGCAGGGACTGGCAAGCGATTGGCAGATCAAACAGTTGTCAGAATCGTGCTCGTGATGTGAGCCGTCGTCACCGGCAATTCGTAGACGATCTTGGTCGGTTGCGGATGCATCATCATCATGGTGATGATGACAACAGTGCGAACAGGTCGGCTCCGTTTTCTCGCTGGAAACACTGTCGCTGGAGACACAGGCTTTCGCGTGGGAATGACCTTCGCAGGTGGCCACGTGCAACCATGCTGGTGCATGCCCGAAGGCAATCATGCAGCACAGGATGCTCGATAGGACAGGCCGAACCAGCGAAGTCATTGGGGACGTTCGTTAATAGAGAGAGTTATGTTGCAAAATGGTCCGACCAAAGATCATTGCTGCTCATTACGATGACCAACGAAATACGGTTCGTCAAGTCAGTTCAAAAACTTTTCTCCTGGCTCTCTCGTGCTATCAAGCTGATGGCGAACTCAGCATTTAGATTGGATGAAGCCCGATGAAAATCCGCGGCGGGCCGAACGCATTCGCTTGACGCTGCGTAACCGCCCGATAACAATTCGCTCAATCCTTGGTCGGACCGATGAGTTGAATAAGACGTTGGATATCGACGTCCCAAAATACCTTATGCTCTACACGAGTTCCGATCCTTTGTCCTCTCTCCGCCCTCTAACGACTTACCTTTTGCTGGCGACCATGTTGCTCGGCAACGTCGCCGGGTGGGTCCATGTGAGTTGCTGTCATGGGACTGCTGATCGTTCCGTCGCGAGTCATTCGAGCGAGACGGCGGCGGTTGCTTGCTGCAGCCACTGCCATTGCGAATCGGAACGCCAAACGGAGGCAGCACCCGAGGACGATTCGTCGACTCCGCAGCAAGAATCGGTTCCCCACAATTCGGAATCGTGCCATGTTTGCCAGAACCTGTTCACTTCGCGGCACGCGATTCTGACATCCAGCCCAATGGCGGTCTGGGAGCCACTGGCGATTTGTCGTGTTCGGCCCGAGCTTGATGATGTCTCGGTCGAATCCATCTTTCGCAGCGGAGTTTCTGTCCGAGGGCCACCGAGCGCTTGAAGACGTTCGTTGTTTATCCGTGGCATAGGCTGTTTGCGTGCGCCGTCCCTGGCGTAGGAGATTTTTTTGAAGATCCCTGCGCGGACGGGGATCTTTAGCAATCTCCACTACCGATGCCACGTCCCTCTCTGGATCTCTCCTACTTGAAGGTGCGCTCCCATGGCAATTGTCCATGCTGCGCCCGACGAGCAAGGTTGGTTGTCGCGTTTGATGACGACTGATTTTTGCCCGTGGGCAAATCGTTTCGTTTATTGGCTCAAAGAACCCATCGGATGGTTCGCTCTGGCGACCGCGATCAGCGTGATGATTGGGTTGTACTTCAGCCCCATTGGCTGGACGTTGGCTGCGTCGTTGACTGCGATCATGGCGATCGGGATGGCGTGGCCGTGGATCGCGGTTCGCGTCACCCGCTGCGGACTGCATCCCGAAATCGATGCGGTTCATGAAGGCACGTCATGCCGCATGGTGCTGAGCGTTCGCAATCGCATCCCGTTGCCGGTTTGGGGACTGGCGATCGAAGGGTACTTGGATTGCGATTCCGACGATGAATCAAAACCAACCGTCGGTCTGGCATGCGTCCCGCCGCGGTGCACTGCGGACTATGCCGTTGAAGTTACGCCTACGATGCGTGGACTTTATCCGATCTTGATCCCGCAGGTCACGTGTTCGTTTCCGTTCGGAATCTGGACTGCCCGTCGTCCGATCAGTGACACCAGACCGCTGATGGTTTGGCCGAGGGTGTACCGGATTGCGGAGTTGCTGCCGCTGGTGGGTTTGACCAACGCAGACCACGGAGACGGCAGTCGCGGTGGTCAGAGCGGCGACTTTGTCGGCGTACGCCCGCTGCGTCATGGTGATTCAGCCAAGCACATCAACTGGGTCGCGTCGGCTCGATCGGATTCGTTGATCGTGACCGAACGTGGCGGGCCGCAATCGGTGACGCTGGACGTGTTTGTTGACACTCGTTGTCATGCCGATCGCGAAGCGTTGGCTCGGCAGACCCGAGTCGCCGCCAGTGTGCTGTCGTCTTTGCATCAATCGCGAATCAAGACCCGAGTTCGATTGGGCGATCGTCCGTTGACGTACAAACTCGACACCCGAGGCAGACGTCACATGCTTGATGCACTGGCGAGTGTCCCCGTCGACGGCGAAGCATGTCGTTGCACCACGAGAGGCAGCGCAAACGCAAGCATCCATATATCGGGATCAACCAATGGCAGTGTGCTGGTCACGATTGACAACCCACGCGGCGGACGGCGTGCCGGCGGTGCCGTTCGCGAAATCGTGATTGGTCCGCGTGAAGACTTGGCAGCCGCGATGACGGATCTCTGGCGGGAGGTGCGTGATGCCAACGTTGCCGCTTGAGCGAAAAACCGTGGAAGCCGTGGCCTTGGCGGTGCTGTCCGTCGCGGCGGTGGCATCGTTAAGATTTCCTGTCGAATCGAAAATACTATTGATCGCCGAGTTGTCGGTAATGGCCGCAACCGTTGTAGGACAGGCTGCCAGCCTGTTTACCCGAATCCAGATGACAGGTTGCCAGCCGGTCCCGCGGATCGTCGGTTGGGTGTTGACAAGATCCACGACGGTTGCGACTCCCATTGTTTTCGCCATCATCGCTCGCGTGACTGGTTCTCCGATCGCCTTTGAGATGACGGCGCTGGCCACCCTCGGTGCTGTTTCGCTGGCTTTATCAACAAGTGACAAGCGGTCGAGAGCGATGTCGTTGGTCGCATCGGGATTCTTGACCTTGTTCGCAGTCGCGATCTCGGACAGTCCCCATGCGGTTTGGATAGCGATCGCGTGGATGACGATTTGTGTTTGGCATTTGGTCGCCAACCACTGGGAACGGCTCGAGTTGTGTCGCGTCGAAAACGTTCGTCGTGAATCGGGCATTCGTCCTGTTTCCGTTTTTGCCGCGATGGCGATTTGCATCGCGGTCGGCTTGCTCACGCGAGATCGTTTAGGGGAATCCAACCGATTGACGTTCGGGTTCATGCCAACCAGCGGCGGTTCGCAGTGGTCCGACCCCGCCGCCCGCAGCGGTGTCGGCAGCGGTGACGCGGCGATCGCCGCCAAGGATCACGCGGAATCGTTTGGCGCGGTCGAGTCCGACCTATTCTTGGAATCGACTGAATCGACTTTGTTCGACATGTTCAGCGATACGATCGGCGAACCGAAGAAGAAAACGAAGTGGGAACGACGCCAAGGAATGACGGCCGACCGAGTCCTGGAAGCTCACGAGAAGACAGCCAAGAGCGAGAAGGGGGGCAGTTCATTTTCAACCGACCGGATGCCGGCAAAGAAACATCTACATCTGGACGATGCCGCTGATCGTGCGGTCATCCAATGGGCCGGACCGACGGGAGTCCGATTGGCGATGAATCGCTATGACACATTTGACGGTGTGGATTGGTCGAACGAGGCGAAGCATCGCAATGAAAACTTGACGCGGCGAGAGATTGCCGGAGCGGCTTGGTTTTGTGATCCGGCGGCGGAACCGTTGGTAAAATCGACAACCGAAGTGAACTTGTTGAAGGTGCTGCGATTGGATTCAGTGCGGTTGCCCACGCCGATGATGACATCGGCATTGCACATCAAAGACGTCGATCGGCAAGACTTCTTTGCGATCGACGACGATGGTTCGTTCTTCATGCCGGGACGCGAGAAAGTGCCGCAGTTGACGGTCGTGAATGTCGCATCAACGAAGGTGATGGAGGATGAGTTGTGGGATGGACTGACACTTCTTGCACGCTCTGGGACGGGCGAACGTAGCGATGGCACGGCGAACGTTGACTTAAACCCAAATGTCGAATTGCCCCCCGGAGAGCCCTCCTCGACCGCCGCTGCGTCCGACTCTCCCGCAAGCGGAAGGGTGAAGCAGGAGGCACCGAAACGGTTGACAAGTCTTGTTACGCAGTGGACCGCCGGACGGGACCACCCCTACGAAAAACTTCAAGCCATCGTTGCGAAACTTCGCGAAGACTTCACCTTCGATCGTTCAGTCGAGAATAATTCATCCGTTCCCGTCGAAGGCTTCCTTCGCAGCGGTCGTGGCGGCGATCATCTATTCGCGACCACGGCGGCACTGATGGCCCGCGAGATAGGTCTGCAATCGCGATTGGTAACCGGATTCTATGTGCGACCATCGGCCATCGACCTTGCAGCAGGTCACACCAATGTATTGCCTGAAGATGTTCACGTCTGGGTAGAAATTCGACTCAACGATGGTCGCTGGTTCGAGGTCGAACCGACACCAGGGTACCAAGAACCAATCTATACGCCGTCGACTTGGTTGGTTGCGAAACAGTTTGCGATGGCGCGGTGGCCACACATGATGTCGCTGCTCGCCGTCGCAGGGCTCCTGTTTGCAACGCGATTGTTCTGGATCGAAATCGGGCTCAGCGCCCTGTATCCCGTCGGCGTGATCGTGTGGCCCCGAGGTCGCATTTCGCTTGCGATGCGAGTGTTGCAAACGCGAGCCAAGTACGCCGGTTGCCCTCGTGTCGCGGGACAACCGCAACGGGATTGGCTGCTGGCGATCACGTCCACCCATGATCAACTACGCGAGACCGCCCGCCGGTTTTGTGACGCTGCCGACCAAGCAACGTTCGCTGGCGGCGAAAACCGATTCCACGAACACACCGTTTCCAGAGAGCTGATGATGAAGCTGAAAATTCAAGTCCTCCGTCAACTAACCACCGAGGCGACTGCATGAAATTGCTCAAAAAACCGGTTGACGAATTGGTCGACGTCGAAAGCGTTGGTGAAACGCTCGATGGTTTGCGAAGTCAGCTCAACCGTGTCCTGCTAGGCAAGACCGAAGCGGTCGAACTGGTCATCGCGTGCCTATTGGCTCAAGGTCATTTGTTGATGGACGATTTGCCAGGGACGGGAAAAACGACGCTGGCCAAAGCGATCGCTGCCTGCGTCGGTGGAAAGCTGGCCCGAGTCCAATGCACGCCGGATTTGTTGCCGTCGGACGTGACCGGGTTCAATTTGTTCAACCAAAAGACTCGCGAATTTGAATTTCACGCGGGGCCGGTTTTCTCGGACGTCTTGCTGGCCGACGAGCTGAACCGGACGACGCCGCGAACCCAAAGCGCGTTGCTCGAAGCGATGGCCGAACGCCAGGTGACGATCGACGCGGTGCCGTATTCGTTGGCAAAAACCTTTTTTGTGATCGCAACACAGAACCCGATCGACTCGCACGGTGCGTACCCGCTTCCCGAAGCTCAATTGGATCGGTTCACGATCAAACTGAAAATCGGCTACCCCGATCGTGCGTCGCAGATCGACATTTTGGAAGCGGCATCGCGAGCGGATTTGTCCCGCCAAGATTCGTCCGCCGTTTTTTCGTTGGATGAACTCGCACGAATCCAGGAACAAGTGCGAACAATCACGGTGCACCCGCGAGTGCGTGAGTACTTGGTGGATTTAGTGGAGGCGACTCGTGAGGACGCAGCGATTGAGTTGGGGGTTAGCCCCCGGGGCATGTTGTTGTGGCAACGGATCGCTCAGGCGTGGGCGCTCCTGCAAGGCCGTGGTTTCGTCACGCCGAGTGATGTACTGCACGTCGCGAGGCCGGTCTTGTCAGTGCGTTTGCTGACAACAACCGACGATGTTGACGGAGTGATCAACCGTTTGTTGGATGCCGTTCCCGCGCCGGAGTACCGATGATGAAATGTTGGAATCGAGTTTTTAGTCGATCGAGCATGGGGGGAACGGCAGCCAGTGCCTGGGCTCCTACGGCGCTCGCATTGGTTCTTCTGGTTGGCTGCACTCCCGACACCGCCGTCAAAACGTCGCACTTTGAACACGATCACGTCGTCGCCGAGCATTGGCCCGCCGATCTTGCCGACGTGGCGGTGAAGTTGCGGGAACGACTCGCGATCGAAAACGCGAGCGAGTCAACGCTGCACGAAATCGAAGAGCTAATCAGTTGGACGGCGGAAGTTGCCGCCGACACGAACCTTGCCGAAGCCGACTGGTTGCCGCTGTACAACGCCAGCGAATCGCTGGCGGCAAACCTGCGTGCCGCCAAAGGCGCTCTGACGAACGAGAATCGCAAGCAAATCGAATCGCTTTGTGATCTGGTGGATGAAGCTGTCAACAAAATTCCTCCGCAACTGAACCGCCTTGCAAAGGACCAATCATGAATCAATCCGTTTCGATGATGCTGGTCGGCGGACTGATTCGCGTCCTGCAAGGATTCACGCAAGCGGCACCGACGTTGTTGGTCGGACTGCTGATCGCATCGGTTTTGCGTTACTACCTCGGCGCCACGGGAACACGTCGATTGTTCGGTGGCGACAGGTGGCAATCGCTGCCGCAATCGTGGTTGGTCGGAATGTTGTTGCCGGTTTGTTCGATCGGCGTGTTGCCAATCTTGTTTGAAATGCGACGTGTGAAGGTGAAACCGGGGGCGATGTCGGCGTTCGCGTTGTCGGCTCCGTTATTTAATCCATTGTCGCTGCTGTACGGGCTGACGCTCAGTCGTCCGTTGGTAATCATCTTGTTTGCATTAGGCTCGTTGGTGGTGGTGACGGCGCTCGGTCTGTTTTGGGATGCGTTTTCAAAGTGGCGTCGGCTTCCAGCCTGCGATGCCGATTGTGATGCCGATGATCGACTGGACGCCTATTTCACACCGGACCATTTAATCGGACTCCGCCGCATCTTCGCAACCATCGTCCACTTCGCACGCGAAGCCACCGGGGTGACCCTGTTGATCACGCTTGTCGCCTTGTCTGGACTGGCGGTCCTGGCCGCCGTGTTGCCTTACGGCGCGATGCAACACTCCGTCGAACGCGACGATTGGTGGGCACCGTTGAAAATGCTGTTTGTTGCGGTTCCGGTGTATGCCACACCGATGTTGGCCATGAGCCAAATGGGGATGATGTTTCAACATGCCAATTCGCCGGGGGCGTCGTTCACGTTGTTGATTCTTGGGGCAGGCATGAACTTTGCCACTCCGTTGTGGTTCGCACGTCACTATGGACCGAAGGCCGCGTCGATATGGTTTGCATTGTTGTTGATGATCGTGGTTGGGCTGTCGTATGCGATCAACAAACCGCTTGTTCCACCAGGCGTCCAGCCAGCCGGTCATACCCACGCGTTCGACATTTACGCCAACCCACTGTCGACCACTCACTCGATCAGCCTCGAATCGATCGGCGATCTGGTCGCCAAAGAGGCCGACGTCAGCATGATCGCTTCGTTAATCGCACTGGCAATCGTCGCTCTGCTTGGACTGGTATTTCGCGTGTTGAAAATCGACGAAGCGTCGTTGGTCGCAAGTGCCAAGGCGGGTTCGTTTGCTTCGTCGCTGCAGACCGAAGATGCAAAGCCGCGTCGCGGCTTGGACATCGTGGTTCCACCGGGCGTGATCGGAGCGACGGTGTTGGCCGGGCTGGTGGCGCTGAGTGTCGTTGCGTGTTATGCCTACTACCCTTCGCCCGACGAATGCCTCGAAGAGATCAGCCTGGCTCGAGCGGAGTGTTTGTCAGCCGCGAACAGCGGACAGGTCGATCACGCGCTGTTTTGGTTGCCGGTCTGGGAAGATTGGAGTCGCCGAATGGAGGTTGGCACGTTCATTCGCACCGGCCAAGTTCGACCCTACCAACGAATGCAGGGGTATTTGATCCGAAAAAAGCTGGAGTTACTTGAACATGAACTTGAGCACGACCCGTTTGAACCGGACGAAACTCAACGGGTTGTGAGGGATATTTTGGGTACCAATTTCCGCTGGGCTCACTCATTTCGGCCAAATCACTGACAATCGATATGCAACGCGACTACAATCGTGGGCGGTCGGACCGGATTGATAGCACCTTTTGCGGATCATCCTATTCATGTTGATTGTTAGAAAAAACTCTTTGCGCGGCTTTACGCTGATCGAATTACTGGTGGTCATTGGGATCGTTGGTGTTCTGATCGCGTTATTGCTGCCTGCTGTTCAGTCGGCTCGCGAAGCGGCACGCAGTACCGATTGCAAGAACCGTATCCGCCAACTTGCCAATCGGCGGATTGAGCAAACACAGACAACACGTTCCAGCCGCGTCCGTCACTCTTTCTGCATGTACAGCCTTCTTTTGCTCGGAGACCACATTTTGAAACCGCTCGATGCCCATTGGAGGCCCGGTCTACTAGTAACGCCCCGGGTGATCAAAAGCCGCCCGCTGCCGTTGTTGTGGACCGGATTGGGGCGGCTGCGGGGGGCAGCCCGAAATAACTGCCAGGCCGCGAAGAGACAGGTTCTTGCTTGCACTTCAATCCGTCAACGAAAAAAGCCGGCGTCTGAAAAATTTTCCAAACGCCGGCTTTCAAGTTTTGTTGTGGATGTCAAGCAAGCTGCCTGTCCCACGGAAAGTTGGGCAAACCGCACTTCGCTCAAACCGAGCTGTAATAGCTCACCCGGACGTAGCCTATCGAGCATGAACTGCTCATCAATTCTCGTGTTTTCTTCCATTTTCTCGCTCGGGAAAACCGCTCTTATTACGAAAATGAAGCTTGTTTTGTAAAAACATCAAGTTTTCCCGCGTGGAAACGGTCGGTTTTCTTTGACAATGCGTCGGGTTTCGATGTCCCCACTGGGCACGCCGAATGTGGTTGGCGCCCTGCAAGCTGCTCGGTCGATGTGACTGGATTGGGAATCAGCAACACTCTGGCCGCCAACCGACCTGCGAACCACCGAGAGCCCGATTCGCGACGAGTACATTGCCGTCTTCGAGCAAGTGGACATGCGAAACTACGGTCCGTTGATGTCTGCACGATCATTGCCACAGCACGTTGCAGCGGCACTCTCTTCCGCAGGACGAATGTGTCTTTGGATTGACTCGAATGAATTGCCTTCTAACCAATTTATAAAATCGGCGTATCAAGCTGGCTTCTGCTTGGTGTTCGCAACCCGCGAGGCGGACTTGCTCCTCGACGTTGTTTCTGATTTTGACTTTGAGGTAACAAAGCTAAACTTGGCCGGTGTCACGCAGGAAGTCCTTCCTAAGTTTCTTGAAACTTTAGGATACCGAGTTCCTAAACAGCGGTTGAATTTGTGCAAGCTTGAAGACGAAAACTACTCGCCACTTTTGTTGCGGCTTGCTGCATCCGTTGGAACAACACCAATTGTCGACGTTGCGGACCTGTTTCGGGAAGCTCTCCGCCAAATGGTCGACGTGGATCCCGAACTCGACATCATTCGCAAGTGTTAGCGTGATGCCGCGAGCGTACGAGTTATTGGCGACCTCATATCGCGAACGATTGCGAAGCGTTCGCCGCACGTCGGGCGAGTTCGCAGTCGCAGCCGACAATCCATTGGCTCGCGACCAATGTTTCATCTTGTCGAGCGTCGTGTTCGCTGCGTCGTACTTCGCCCGCAGTCGCGAAAAGAAGGGCTGCCGGGGAGAGCATCCTGGTGTTACAGAGAAACGGGAAGCTCCACCAGGCCATGCTTGCTCGATTATCCATGACAAACGCTTCAACATCCGTGTTGCAACCCTGCTGTCGCCCCCGGCAGCCCTTTTTGAGTCTCGAGTTTTGAGTCTGCAGTCTGTAGGCGAGTTGAGTTTGCTCCGGACTCCGGCCTGAAGCCTCCCGCCTGCTAATCAGCCAGCCGAGGGCGGCACGATCATGTTAAAACGCAAACCGCGATTTGCTTTGCGAACCGCTTCCTTGCCAGCGAGATGCTTGTTGGCAGCGATTTGCTCTGTCAGTTTGTACTGCTCAACCGATCCAGCATCGCCGGACGCCTTCGCAGGCCCTGCAGCGTTCTCACGGATTACATCGTTAAGGTCATCAGCCATCGCCAGCACTCACTCGCTCGCAAACAAACGTCTCTCTTAGGGTTACTTAGGAGAAGCGAGCCACAGGTAAACCAGAATTTTACGTTTCGACAAAATTTGGTATTTACATCTACGGGGTAACCTCCCCGACAACAACCTACTGCGGAACCCCATTTTCGCCTCCGACCCGCGAATCGCTCGCGACGGTCAACCCAGTTGATACGGAGAAAAACTTTGAGAACGGATTTGCATCGACGCTGACTGACTTCGACCTGCTTAACCAGCATGCTTCAATTCGATAAACTGCTGAGAATTCTAATCCCGCTACTACGATTCGCAGATGATCTGCGTGTCTATACGATTCTCAAATAGGAATTAGTCAATGAAGTTCTACATTGTTGGCAGACAAGGACGCGTATCGCGGAAAGCCAAAGTCCCGTATGCGACGCTTACTCCCGACACATGGAACGACTTCGGTTTTGTGACTCTCTTTACTCTCAAATACTTGACGACTGGAAAAGTTGTCGAGCTTGGACCAGTGAAAATTTCAAGTGCGAAGCAGCATAAGAAGACAAATTTGGATGAAGAATTTGAGCAATTGGCGGACGACCATTTCTCACTCGGACAATCGATTGATTACTACCGCGCCATTCGCAAACTTCCAAAAAAAACACGAGAAGAAATACTTGTCGCTCTTCGTGATGTTGTTTTTCAACCTAATTTGTACGAACAATTCAGTTCGCTTGATGTTTTCTCCACATCCCTCACCCGTTACAGCGAGGCCAGCGTTGTACTGCGTGATGCAGGTAGCCTTTTCAAGCCAACCGCACCAAAAACTACGTCGAAGTGCTCGTTCTTATTTCGGGTGAAGATGCAAGGAGCGTCGTCACCCCACGAACTGTCTGTTGAACTCGGAAACCAACCACTTCTGCCAGACCGTGTTATGGCCCTCATTGGAAAGAATGGAACGGGAAAAACCTGGCTGCTTGGGCGACTAGCTGCTGCGCTGAGCGGTGATGAAGTGAACGTAGGGAAGTTCTTGCCTTCTCGCCCCGCATTTCGTCGGGTAATAGCGATGTCGTACAGCGCATTCGATCGGTTCAACAAGCCGAAAACGAAACGCACGTTCAGCTATATCTACTGCGGGATCTACGACGCCGAAGGCAAGTTACTCGATCGGCGACGGCTATTAAAAAAGTCAAAAGATGCTGCTGCAAAGGTGGCAGAGCTGAAACGGATTGAGCTTTGGACGAATATGATTGACTCAGTATTGGATACGAAGGTAATGGAGGACATTCGGAACTACCTCTATCCCAGAAACCACAATAGCCAGAGTCCTTCTCCGCGGCTCAGCTCTGGCCAACTAGTTCTCTTGTCCACAATCACGGAGTTGGTCGCTTCAATCGAGAATGACTCTATCGTTCTTTTCGACGAACCAGAACTTCACCAACACCCTAATTCCGTTGCGGGTCTACTATTGAGTCTAAGTGGCTTGCTTCGCGAATTCGATTCCTTCGCCATTGTTGCAACGCACTCACCCTTGGTGATTCAACAGATTCCCTCGCAATATGTTCGGCTCTTCATACGCACAAAAGATCTAACGACCGTCCGTGAACTCGTGCGGGAGTGCTTTGGTGAAAATCTTACAGCGATTACACAAGAAATCTTTCAAACGAACGCATCGCCAAGTCTTTATCACGATTGGTTTAAAGACGCAGCGTCGGAATTGACAGATGACGAGATCGTTGCGTTATTCCAGCGTGGGCTAAGCTTTAACGCATTGAGCGCATTGGAAAGCGTGAAGGATTAGTATGGCTGTCCTAAAACCAATCACGGACTGTGATGAAGACACCTATTCAAGCATTGTCGGCGCCAAGCGGGGAGCCCGAAAAAAAAGGCTCGAGAACATATGGGCGATTATTGAGAAACGTTACGGAGAGTATGAGTCATGCGCTGACAAGTTAGAATCACTTTCAACACTAAGCTTAAGCAAGGTAAGGTCAAACGATCTTAGGCATTGTTTCGAGTCGCCGACAAAGCCGTTGAACAGCCTCATCGAGCGTCTCTTAAAGATCGCTCCAGAGAACGGATCGATTGTCTGTCAATATTGTTTGTTCGGCGAAATTGATTGCGTTGACCATTACCTGCCTAAGAACAAGTTTCCCGAATTTTCAGTTCTTCCGAGAAATCTTGTTCCAGCATGCAGTCGTTGCAATCGAATGAAGGGTAGCAAATGGTTGCACAATGGCGATCGCGCGATCGTAAGTCTCTATTTTGACGACGTTCCGAATGAGCAGTTCATCGAGGTGGATATTTCTTTTCCAAGGGGAAACAGAGCCAAGGTTGAGTTTAGGCTTACGAAACCGGCGGGAATGCAGCGAGTTGTCTTTCGCAGATTGCAACAACAATTCGACACCCTTAATCTAATTGAAAGATACAATTTATTCGGCGCTGAATTCGTGTCTGAGGTCGTGGCAGTTGCTCATTCAAAACGACGCGCACGAGTGGAGTCGAATCTTGAAAGTTCAGCTGCGGGGCTCGCGACACAATTTGGAAGAAACTACTATAAGTCGCTCGTCTATAGATCGCTCGCCTCGAATGACGAATTTATGACTTTAATCAATGCAACGTAGACGTTGATGCTATCTGTGCATGCGGTCGAGACGTAACAACAAACTACGAACGTCGATTGCGTTGCATTTCCATGACGCTTTTTCGCGTTGGTTGAATGCTTGCAATGGAATCTGTTCCGTACAGCAAAGAACCCTGCATCGACGCGGCGACGGCGGTGCCTACTAGGCCGTCGAGCCAGTGGTTGTCGGGTTGTTCGGGGCGGGGATTCCATTCGTCGACGGTTCGGCCTCGACCTTCGGTTTTGACAAAATACTCGGCGGTGATTTGTTCGGCGAACATGCGGTGGGTTTCGGATTGGGTTCCGAAGATGGAGAGCCAGCCTCGGTCGCCCATCGCGACGGCGAGGCGTGCGTGAGTGAAGGACTTCCACCAGTTCGTGTCATAGATGACGTGGCGGATCGCCCGCTTGCCGTGGATCAAGGGGACTCGCCAATTGAGTCCGACGCGATCACCTGGTCGACGTTTGTATTCGCTGAATGGGTTGGAGGATGCTCCGACGAAACGACCGTTGGATGGTAGTAAGATCGAAGCATGTGGGCTTTGTCGGCAGAACTGGTAGACGACGTTGGTGGAGTGGCCCCAGTTGGCGTCGATGAGACAGCGGCCGATTCTCATGGCGGCTCCGTCATCGCGTTTCCCTTCGCGACCAAGGATGCTTTCGGTGAGCGATTCGAGGCTGGCGTAGATGGAACCTTCCACGCCGCTAGGGAACCGTACAAAACGGCGATCGCCCTCAGGGTTATGTAGGAGAGAGCTCGGTAGGGTTAACCAGATTCGTGCCGACAGAAATCCGTTCGCGTCAATGGAATCAAGTATGAATTGCGAGATAAAACGGTCCGCAGAGGTTTCGGCAAATGAAACGTTCACGAGATGCCCCATGTCTGGCTGGAGCATGTGGTATTCGTAATACCAATTCACCAAAGGAACCAGCCAACGGCACCCAACAACCAGCTTGAACGCCTGCGTCACGCTGGATTCACTACATTGTTGACCACCCTGGCCTGCGATTTGCTACAGGATCGCGGGGGACGAAAGAAAATGTCGGATGGTGCAAGTGTTGTCCCACCATCCATCACAATGGATTGGCGGGAGTCGCGTTTTTGTTCACCCTAACAGACACCCTCACCTTTTTGGAAGCTTACGATCTATCCCTCGTGGTCGTGGGCTTGGGGGTTCTTGGTCTGGCGACACTATTGCACCGATTTCAAGGTTATCCGTTTTCGTTTCCAATTCTCGCACTTTCAGCTGGCTACGCCGCCTTCGCTTTGCCACTGGACCTCCCTTCGCTCGACCCCAGGAAACACGGCGCGATCGCCTTGCATCTGACCGAACTTGGCGTGATTGTCTCGTTGATGGGCGTGGGGCTGAAAATTGATCGGCTCCTGCAGTGGCGCACTTGGAGTGCGACGTGGCGACTGCTAGGCATCTGCATGCCTCTGACGATCGCCGGGGTCGCGACTCTTGCCTGGTACTTGATCGGCCTCGAAGCGTCGGCTGCGGTGTTACTGGGGGCCGCACTGGCTCCGACCGACCCCGTCCTGGCGTCGGACGTGCAGGTTGGGAAGCCGGACGAGGAGATTCCCGAGGGCAGCAAGCAGGCCGAGAGCGAGGAGGCCTCCAACGAGACGGATCCCACCGAGAAAGAGGACGAGCTGCGGTTCACACTTACGGCCGAAGCTGGACTCAACGACTCGTTGGCCTTTCCCTTCACGTACCTTGCGATTCTGATGCTCAACGAGGGGCTATCGCCAACGAACTGGATCGGCCAGTGGGTACTGGTCGATCTCGTCTATCGGCTTGTCGTGGCGCTCATTGCTGGTACGGCGATCGGCTGGGGGTTGTCTCGCTTGCTATTGCGGGTGCCGGTGGAATCCGAACAGGAGAGAATGAGGGCCGGCGTCGGATCACTAGCGGCGACACTGCTGTTGTACGGAGTGACCGAGATCTTGGGAGGATATGGTTTCCTGGCGGTGTTCATCGGGGGAGTCACGATCCGGCACAGCGAACAGACGATGCAATCGCATCGATCGATGCATGCGTTTGCCGAACAAACGGAGCAGCTCTTTATGACGGTCACCCTGCTCGCCCTCGGCGGTGCGATCGCTGGTGGTTTGCTGGCTCCGCTAACATGGGCAGGGGCCGCGCTAGGGTTACTATTGGTGTTCGTTCTACGCCCAGTTGCCGGAATGATTAGCCTGCTGGGAGAACAGAGGCTTTCCCTCTTCGACCGCGGCATCGTCAGTTTCTTTGGAGTACGAGGCATCGGTTGTCTGTTTTATCTTGCCTATGGAGCGGAAACGGAGAGTTTTTCCAATGAAGACACGTTATGGGCCGTTTGTTCGTTTGCCGTCGTGTTGTCCGTGATTGTGCATGGCATCGCAGCAGCACCCGTGATGCGATTACGCGACCAGCGTCTGCACAGGAACAAGCAGCGGGAAGCTTAGTCCGAGCGAGCCTGAAAGCGAAGCCAAAACCGTTCCAAGCCTTGATCGTCGCCCATCAGAACGATTACCGAACACTCCCGGTGCGGAAAACAAATAGGCAGACGAAACCACGCCAAACGAGAACGCTGGATAAAAAAGCAACCAAGCCCACGGACCGCCGCGAACTGAGACCACTCCTATTGCGATCGCCAGCAACAGAAAGAGAAAACCATACTTTATGTTACCTTTTTCGCTACGTCGTTTCCCGGTTCGACATCTCCTCGACTCAGTCCCACCATAAGAATGGTTGCGGTGTCTTACTTGCGAGTCGTTTGCGTAGCCATTGGGTGGCGGAGTGTTCATCGTCCTCGGGCGGACAAATGGTTAACAACTCCTGCATCAAAGCGTTGGAATCTTTCGTAGGAGCATCAAAACGAGGTTCCAGCCCGTCGTGGCTGACACTGATTAATTGATAGGGGTGCCGATCGTGCAGGTCCATCAACCACGCCAACAGTAACTCGTCGTGCATCCCCATGTTGATACCGTTAACGCCAAAAGCGGCGAAGACTTCGAACATGTCACTCGTAGGCAAAAGGTAAACTCTGTATCCGTCGTCGCTTCGCAACAGTCCTCGCGTAAGAAAAGCGTCGTTGGGCAAAAACTCAGCTCGCAGCTTCAGTAACCTCGCATCCGTAATTCTTACGTTTTCGCACCACAGAATATGTGGGTAATCGTCCCACCTCCCCCACTCGGTGAATCTCATTTTCTTGCGAACAGTTTCAGCGATTGCGAGGAACGGATCCGATGTTGCTACCTGGGCAAGCCGATCTCGCGTTTTCTGGTTGCATAGCTGTTTCGCGTTCTTCCCGAATCGCTTCATTGCAGCAGCAAGAATCTTTTTTCGTTCGTCGTTCCCGCCGATCAACGAAGGTGGCGGCGGTTTGGGTTTGCGTTTTTTCTTGCGAAGCTCCGCAGGCGTATGGGACTCCAGAAATCGATATGCCCCTGGTTTCCCGCACGACTTCGCCGCAAGATACGGACTCTCGCTGCGTTTGTTCAATCGCGTTGGATCGGCACCCAGTTCAACGAGCTTCTTCACCGATGCAATTGCGTTGACCTCGGCAGCAACATGCAGCGGAGTCATCTTGTCAAACGCCTCGGCGTGCAAATCGAAACCAGCATCGACGAGAAAAGAAATGACATCTGCCTGGTTCCCCAGTGCAGCGGTGTGTAGTGCGGTCATCGAAAGAGCGTCCATCGAAGATGGGTCTGCGCCCGCATCGATCAGAATGCGAACCGAATCTACATGTCCATGTAGGGCTGCCCAACCCAGCGCAGTTCGATCAATCGGTGCCGCAGGATCGGCGAACATTCCCAGACCTCCGTTCTCGTACAAGTAGCGAATTCCCTTCATCACTGGACGCTTAGAGTCTGTCCAGTCTGAGCGGTTGAGTTCGGCTCCCGCAGCGATCAGTTCACGCAATATATCGACATTGCCTTGGATCGCCGCGAATGTCAACGGTGTCCAAACGACGCCGTAGGTGGTTTTCACAGGAGTCGTAATGTCAAACCCATTCTCGATTGCTTTCTTGACAGCCGACACATCACCATCGCGTATTCCTCGCGTTGCCAGATCAACCAGTGCCGTCTCATCAGTCAGGTCGGGTTCCGGCAGCAACTTCAGCACGTCCGCTGTGTGTTCGCCACCGATGCTTGCCAACATCGCCGGCGTTCTTCCTTCGCTATCAATCGCCTGTGCGTCCAAACCGGCTTCCAAAAGTAAAGCCGCACACTTCGGACTGCCCGCCACCGCTGCCACGTGCAAGAGACTGCCCTCGTGAAACACTTCATATTTGTCGTTTTTGGGAAAGTCTCGCACATGACGAAGCCGTGAGTACAGCTTGGGAATGCATGTGAAAACCGTTTGATGTCCACCGACTTTTTGGTCGACTGGTTGGCCTTCCTCGAGCAATCGTTCGAGCACCTTCGGTTCATCTGCGAGGACTGCGTAAACGACGGGCGGTCCCTCGTTTGCCAGATGACTTTGCGGTCCGAATCCGATCTCGAGTAGCCACAGCACGGTCTCTGTTTGCAATGAACAAATCGCTTGCCTGAGTGGGCAACGACGAAACGTGAACTCAGCAGGCGTTGGGCAAACCGCCAACAGCTTTTCAGCAATTTCGCGTTTGCCCTCCTCACAGGCATGCACGAACGCTTCCTGGAACTTTTTGCTTAGGTCAGGGTTGGCGTCAGCAATCAGCCGGTCAATCCATTCGCTCAGGTCCGAGTTGTCAATGCAATCCTTGAGCGCCTCGACGCCTGTAGCTTGACTCGCACCTCGGGCGATCAGCAGTTCGGCAATCTCAAGATGACCGCCGCTTAGCGCTAACGCTAAAGGCCTTGCAAAAGCGGGACACTGCGGAGGTCCGTCGGGCGGAACACCTTCGTCCAACCATTGCTTCACCTCTGGCAGCTTTCCATCGCATATCGCTTCGATCATCGCCTCGTGATTTGAATTAGGCATTTTCATTGTCTTCGCTCCGTTGCATAGTCGCGATCAATCGTGTGCGAAAAGTCTGGTATCCTCGCGCGTAATCTTTCTCAAACGTTGAAGCATCCGGCACGAGCGGTTTTCTCTTGGTTTCGATAAAGTCATGATAGTCGAATAGTTGGCGTATGACTGAGTCGAAAGGGCTGTTAATCGCCGGCTCCATAAAGAACCCCTCGATCACCTCCGAGCGAAAAATATCGTAGTCGATTGAAATAACGTATCGCTGGCGGGCATAGTGATACAACGTGTAGCAGAAGATGTGGTCGCCAAGCTGTGTAATGATCCCGTACAGATTCTTTTCGGAATGAATGAACGTTTCCAATTGATGAGAATCGTTCACTTCGATGTAGCATCCGATCGATTCAAACCCGGCTCAACGCATGGCTTGGTCCATCTCGCTGAATCTCACGACATCAACCCAATCTAGATGCTCAACGGACATCAGCTTGATTTTTTCGGGGAGTGACATCGCAGTCGCGAGATCAGGTTCAAAAAGCACTGGCGACTTTTTTCGAGGTGGGTTCTTTTCGCCCCGGACAATTTTCGTCAATCGGTCCATGATCTTAGGGACCGCGTCCGACAAAGATTGTAAAGCGTCGCGAGACTGCCTTTGAAATTGCTCTTCGTAAAATGCCAAACGACCGGCTAGGTACCGCATGGATTCGCGGGGATATTCTTCACGCACAAATTCGCTTAGTTCCGCACGCAATCCAGGCGGCGGTTGAATGTCTCCGCAGTCACCCATCCTCTGTAACGATTTCTCAACAAGTGCAGGGATCGCGTCCGAACTGTTCCCAGCGTCCAGATCACCGTCGCCGTGTGAAAGCAGGCATAAAACAAGGTCGATCCGGTTCTTGGAAACCGCGATGTCCAAGGAAGTTTTCTTAACGGTATCCCACGGCATGTCTGAAAGTTGTTTGAAATCGCAACCGGCTTTCACCAGGGAATCGATCAGTCCTACCGCGTCCGTTGCCAGAACGGTCGAATGATCCACCAAGATTGCCATCGGATTAGGCTGGCGGAAACCACCATCGTTCGGATCCGCACCCGCATCCAGAACTGCCAGCACAATTTTTACCGAGTTGGGGAAATGCCAGTTCAAGTAGGTGATTGCCAACCCAATCGCCGTCGACGGAGTGCCCGGCAACTTGGTTCGATTAGCATCATTCGCGAGTGCGTGTCGAACACGCTCAAGATCGTGTTTTTGGATTCCGTGGACAAGATCGGTGTTCGTGGTCTTTTGAGCTTTCGATCGACGCTTGGAAGGCGTCGTTTTTGAACTGCCAAACCGAATCAAGTCGACCCTTGCAATGTTTTGTTCGGCAAGCGCATCACTATGCATAGCGAACAAATGCCCATCCCAAACACAGCACGGGTCATAAGCGTCGAGATCAATCATCAATTGTTGATGAACATCGTCAATGGTCTGGTACTCGAGCGGCCAATTGGCAGAGTAGTCGTCGGATTCAAATTCCAAGAATCCATCAAGCTCGTCCTCATCGTCTTCGGGTTCATCCCATGCAGCACCATCACTAGAGAAAAACAACCGTCGTCGCCCTGCTTCATACAGTTCAACATAGAGTGCACCACTTGTCTTTTGGTAGCCGGTTCTCAACCAACGACCCGGCTCAGTTCTGGCAATTGCTCTGATGATTTCCTGAAACGTCGAAGGCCCAGCGAGCCAGTTCCATTTCTGGTGTTGAGGCTGAATCAAGAGCGACCAGGCTCCGTCCGGTGAGTCAAAATACTTCGCAAGCACATCTCGCTTCTCGATCTTGGTTACGCTCTGAACATCGGTCATCTGCCGAAACATGTCCGCCGGGTCGTCGCCAACGGCATCAAAAAGGATGGACTCCCACGAGCCTCCCGAGCCGAATGTGGTCCAAACGCCTCGCCGATTGGGGACCGCGTATTTTGTTAAAACGGTTTCGTAGCTCTGGGGCATCTTGCTATTAGAAAACGGGGAAGTATCAGTTTGCTTGACGACGAACTATAGCAACAGTTCGTTGCGAGCTTAATTTGTAACAGGATCGCGGATACGATGTCGTCAGTGCCAGACACTTTCGGCACTCGCGCACACTGAGGGCTCCTGATTCGATCATTCACCAAAACAACAAACTTGGAGGCTAGTCATGAGCGATGACACTCAAGCCGATAACGCACCACAGCGTGAGCCCACTATCCTTCACCGTTCCGACTGGGCGTCGCACGATGAACTGTGGATGGGCGCCGTCCAGGGCAAGGATCTTGTCGATCCGGATCCAGCCATCATCGTTAGAGACTTCTTTGAGTTGGCGTCGAAGGGAGCAAGGACAAGCGAAGCATGCTTTCTAAGATCGAGGATGACGCACCCGGATTGCAACTCGCGTTCAGGAAACAGTGGCGCGAACTCGATGAACGATTGCAACAGAAGCGGTTGTCAGACGTCATTGCACAAGTTGTACTGAACCACCGTGACGACGAGATCGCAGTCGAGACCACCGACGAATTCAAGCACGCACTTTAAACGGATAGCGCGGAGGCTGATCAGTCCTCACGAAGCCGCTGAAGAAGGTCCGCAACACCGACCGATTCAAATGCTTGTTGCAAATATTTAAGATCCGCCGTGTCACCCAGAAGTGCCATTAGCGTACGAAAAGCAGGGCCTGGAGACAAAAACTGTGGGTAGACCCCGAAATATCTCGAACACCCCAATTGTACTGTCAATGCTCTGGGAACTGGTGAGCTGACTGGGCAACCTGCAAGCAATGGAATAACTGTACACTACCGTCGCAGTCTTCACCGAAGCAATGGTGATGGAACCTTGCCTGGATTCATCCCGTCATAAGAAGGTAGACCAATCTGAAAGACTCCCCCTCCGAGGTATGGAATGTTTGACCGGTTCACGCAAGCCACAGCTAACTTTCGAATTTTTCTGTTTTCGGTGCTTGCATTCGGTGTGATCCACCCAACGACTGCCCAACAGTCCGGTGATAGCCAAATCAAACAGCTGATGGCGTTTCGCCAGTCCCAGCCGTTGACGGCCAATCGCACCTGGACGTTGCAAAATGGGTGGCAGGTTTCAGGATCGTTATCTGAATCGATGATCGAAGGCATCTTTCGCGTTAAGCAGAGCGGACGTGATGTGCAGAGTGCGAGCTACCTGGTTCCGCTAAAGATGTTTCAGCCTGAGGATCAGAAAACAATTCTGGCCAAACATAATCGCGGCTACAGCTACGTTCGCTACCAATACTTGCCGCCGCTCGCACGCGGCATCGAACAGTGGAAAGACGCACCACCGGCCGGCGCCGCGGGTTTTCGCCAACCCGTTGCGATCGAAAACGGCAAGGTGTTCGCGTTTGACGGCAAACGTCTGTACGTGGTGGACGCCAGTGCAGTCGCTGATGAGGAGTTACGTGAGCTGACCGAGCGGTACCGGGCGTTCGGTAACGGAGAGCATCTTGTCGTCGACAATTGGGTGCCGCATCCGGTGCACGGCCAGGTGTTGCATGAAACCGAAGAGGCGTTCGTGTTACAGGCCGGTCCTTCGCTCTCGCAAGGCGAATCGGTTGCCGCGAATATCGATAAGTTCGCTTTGCCCAAAGGCCAGGCCTATCGATTGCCCAAGTATTCGATGGGGTTTGTGCTGGGCAAAGAGTTTCGTGGGATATTGAACCGCGCGAAACGACTGGGAATCACAAAAGAATTTAGCGATGAAGAATTGCGTCAGCTGCCTATCGCGATGCGTGGTCGCAGCGGTTGGACGTTCGGTTTCGATCTCAGCGCACCCAACCAGTCCATGATTCGGTTTTATGCGGGTCCGCTGGAGACACGTGAGATGGAAGCAGCCAGCGTGTCATGTGAGGATCTGTTTCATTTGGAACTCAGCGTCTTGCGCCGATCCGGTGAAATGTCCGCTGATCGATATCGAGACCAGGCGTTGTTGCGAGTAGCGGAAACTGCGTTTGATCGCGACTTCTGGAACTTGCAACCTGGGTTTTCCAAACTGCAAGGAACATTGCTGGGGGCCTTCGAAAACGGTTTTGCCTTTCAATTCATCAACGGCGAACACTTGTTTGTCGAGGCATCTCAACTCGCTGAGATTGATCGCCAAGCCGCCCAGATCGCCACCCGCGACGATGATTTGCAGTGGTTGACCGGTGAAGTGCTGGCGGGATTGATGAAGTACCGCGTCGTCGTCAAGGACTTGTCGGTCGTGGTCGTTGAAGTTCAGGGGATGACCAACGAGGCACCGGGCATCGATGGCCAGACAGTGAAGATGTCGCATACCTACGGTGATGCCCTCGATTGGTGGTATCTCTATCTCGACCACCTCAGCGCAGTGACAAACAGCATGAAGCATCAGGCTGAGTTGCAAGCGATGGTGCGGGACCGGGGGGTTGCCGAGCTGCGAGACAAACTGGCAAGCCGAATCCCGTCACCCACGAGTGAGCTTCCGGATCTAGCCTCGAAAGTGGCCGTAGCGGATTCGAAACGCTGGTATATCGGTGAACAGGGCCAAACGATCGTCGGTAAGTTGGTTGGCAAGTGGGGAGAAGACTTGCTGTTCGTCGAAGACAACGATCCCACCGCGACGCCCGTTTTGTTGGCACGTAAACACATGGCGTCGAAACACGACGCGGAACTACGTCGCCTTGAGGACCGCTTGCCAGATCGTGACTGGGAAACCGAGTTGCCGATGACGCGTGACGGACAATTCTTTCGCTTTTGGGTCAAACCGGAAACTGGCAAAATTGCATACAACTCTGCTGGTGCAATCATCGATTTTGAGCACGATAAGCCGTTGCCAGGGCAGCTTACGGTGACACTTCAAAAGCGGGATGGCGACTCGTTTACTGCCGTATTCTCGAGCGAGAACAAGCCCAATCCAGCAAGCCTGCTAACGGAGTTTCGCAGACACTGGGCCGAAGGTCAGCAGCGTGTCGCAAAACTGCAGGAAGGATTTCCCAGATGGGAGTTTCGCGGTCACACGGACTCATTGCATGCTGAGCCGGTGGCGATCCGCGGCGATGATGTGGTGATGAAAGATTTTCAAGGGGAAACATTTCTGGTGCGGATCGCCACGCTGGACGACCGATCGCGGCAGCAGCTTGCCGCGCTGAAGCTGCCGACGATGGACCCGGACGCGGCGCCCGAGGCGTCGGCGACGATCGAGTTAGAACCCGAAAAGTGGTTGCGTATGCTAAGCGTTTCCAGCGGTCTGATCGGTCCAGCAGTGGTCAAAGAGACAGGCTACGAATCCGATGACACACTGAAATTGCGGATGCTCAATGGTGCATTGCAAACCATGCCGGTTAAGACGTTGACACTTCGCGAAGGTCGGGCACTGCATGCCGTCTATCTGCGACAACGCGACAATCTTAGCGACGACCGTTCGATCGACGCGGTTTTGAGTCAACCGGTTGCTTCGGACGACGTTGTCCACCAGACGCCGCCGGTGAAAGCGGAGACACGCGAACGGATTGAAAACGCGATCGATGCCAACAGACACACGATCGTATGGGACACCACACCGCTGAAAATCGATTCCGAAGCTTCGCTGCTGGCAATCGACCATAGCGCCCAACATGGCGTGATGCGTGACAGCCAGGGAAAGTTGTTCCGCGTCGATCTGACCGGCGGCCAAACCCTTCCGAGCGATGATCTTCCGTCACGCGTGCAATATGGCCCGTGGCTGCATAACGATGGGCAACAGGTGTGGTGGATCGCTGAGGGAAAGCTGATGGTTGGTGACGGTAAACAAGCCAAGGTGTTGTCGATCGATGGCACTAGCGAACCCATTTTGGCGGCCGATCAATC
Source organism: Novipirellula rosea (assembly GCF_039541335.1). Lineage (NCBI taxonomy): Bacteria > Pseudomonadati > Planctomycetota > Planctomycetia > Pirellulales > Pirellulaceae > Novipirellula > Novipirellula rosea. The sequence goes on from NZ_BAABGA010000024.1 coordinate 166,620, forward strand.
CGGTGATTTCGACTCTCTGGTGATCGAAATGAAAGATAGTCAGCAATTCCGTTGGGATTTAAAGAGCAGCGAAGCGATTCGTTTGACGAAGCCGAGCAACAGGAGGCGATCGGAGCAGAACGTGCATTTGTTCGCATCGAGCGATGGTTGGACTGTCGCGCGTTTGAGCGAACAAGCAATCATCACTCGCACCGCGCGGCCCGAACCCGATGCACATGGGAATTTTCTGGGCATGCTAGGTCTGGAGAGTGCCCTGGCGGCCGCCGGTGAAGGCTATACGCTGGTGAGTGAAGCGGACGCGGCTCGCGCGCAACTGATTTGGAACCGGTTCGGATTGCGGCCCCGCACGGTTGGTTTGCCATTCCTTCCGCAGCGAATGGACATGGTGCGACTGGAAGAACGCGATGTGGTTCAACTCATCGGTCGCCCACTGGATCCTCATTTTGACAAAGCGGGCTACACGTTCGTGGATTGGTATGACCCCGGCGCTGGTTACGGACGTTTCAAGTATCAAATCATCGAAGGCACAATCGGTGAAGATTCGATCGTTGGCGCCGGAGGCAAGTTGATCGTGCATCGGCGCGGTCAGGACTATGTGGTGTCGCGACGGCCGGATCCGTTAGTGAAACCGATTGAACGCGTGATCGGGCAGATTGCAGGGGAGTTGGTCGAGCAGTTGGACATCGCCCAGATCGAAGCGGTGTCTGATTTTCTGGCCTCCTCCGAAATGCGATCCGAAGGAAGTTATCAAGGGGCGCTGGCGGACGAGTTTTATAGCGCGATCCAACGCTCGGTTTTTTCCTTCATGCCGCATCTTGGCGGCGACTCCATCGATCGCTCTCTCAACGTTGCCCAACATTTGCTGACCAGGTATCCCGAATCGCAAGTCGCGCGTTGTGCGCTCGCCAATTTGCATCATTCAATCGCGTGGAATGCTCGCGGTGGAGGTTATGCCAGTACGGTGACGGAAAAAGGCTGGCAGATTTTTCACGAACATATTCGCGAAGGCATCGAAGTCATCAAGCCGTTGGCTACAGTGAAAGCACCCATCGCCCAGGTGTATCATCTGCGGTTGGGCTTTGCCACCAGCGCCGGCATGTCGCTCGATCAGCTTCGCAAGCTCGCGATCGACTTGCAGAAGAGCGAGCATCGCGAAAACGCTTCGCTGCACCAACAGATCGCTGTTTATTTACTGCCACGCTGGCACGGAAAGCCTGGAATGGTCGAACATTACTTGAGCAATGTTGCAGATACGATTGGCGGAGACAAAGGGGATGCGGTTTATGCGAAAGCCATTGAGTTGATGAAAGGGATGGCCAGCCAGCAAGGGCCCGTAACCTTCGACCATCGATGGGATATCGATCGGCTCGTGCGGGGTACCCAGGCCTATTACACGCAGCGTCATGATCCGGCGCTGATTGACCACATGATGGCGCTACTGGCCCATCACAATCGGTGGAGCGAAATGGTGGAGCTTTTGGAATTGACCGTAAAACGATCGCTGCTGGCACCTGGAATCGCTATTGTCGACACCAGCACGCTGGGCGAAGAACAGCTGCGGCCGACGGACAAGGCGGAGGCCATTGGCCAGCCATCAGAGAATTGAAGCAGGCGCCACCTGCGGTCGCGAGTCTATGGCAATTCGTCGCGACTCGGTCGGAGACATGCGCTGCAATCCCTCAACGGCTTGTTGATTTAGTCGTACGATGGACTTCCTAGTCCGTCGAATACACCATTGACGGACTAGAAAGTCCATCATACACCCGTTACCGAAGGAAACTTCATTAAATCAACAAGCCGTCAAGCTGAACCGCCAATGCTTCATCGGATGTGTCGGTCGTGTACGGTTGCCTTTGCGTCAGTTCATTTTACTGGTTGAGGAACCTGAAACGGAGCGCTGCAATGTCAGTTCAGTCCCCGGTTTTCTGGTCAACGAAAACGGTTTGCACCTAGCCGCTTCATGCTGCTGCGAACCAGAAAATGAGCGATAGAACTTTTGGGCATATAACCTTGAGGTCTGCATCGTACAAAGACAACAGAGACCTTTGGCCAAGATCGCTCGCAATCACCCTCTGGCCGAAACCGGCGAGACCTTTTCCAGAGACACTGCAAGAGAACTTTTGCCCGCCAGCGATGACATAAGTCCTTGCCCCGTCTGCGGTAAACCACGAAAAAAGCCGGCGTCTGGAAAATATTCCAAACGCCGGCTTTCAAGTTTTGTTGTGGGTGACAGGCAAGATGCCTATTCCACTTAAGTTGTGGGCGACCAGCGGTTTTCAAACTTGTGGAGGATTCTAGCCGTTGGTCAACACACTCGGCAGATTTTGTGGTGATTTTCTTTTAGGTTTTGCCCGTCCACGCGGCTCGGTTCGTACGATGCCGTTCCTGGGTGGGGTGGATGATTACTTGTTGACTTGAATTCTACTTTGGCGCGCATGTGGGCGGAAGGACGGCATAGGTAACCGGGGAGGGAGCGTTTGGTTGCTCCCGGTTGCTTTGCGTTCTTTCAGAGGGCTGCGTGTGGGTAAGCCGGATTTGGATGTGGATGAGCTGTCGCCGGATGCGCGGCGGCGGGCCGTGGCTGAGGTGCTCGGACGCGGCGTGGGGCGGTGGAAACGGTTCTGCTTGGAAACTGTTTCGGAAACTCTTCAAGACTCTGTGGGAAAGCCGCTTGAGCCGGGTCGGTTTTCAGGGCTCTCTGTGACGGACGCGGTTTTTGATCGGAAGATGACCGCGGCCAAATTCATTCCTTCTTTCACAGAGGTACCCAGTCATGAATCTCAAAAGACGCAGTGATCTCGCTGCCATTCTTTCGCGAGCGTTGACTCGCCGCAGGGTCAAGGCAGGACAAACTGCGACCGGATGTGCGATTTACAACCGCCAGTCGAATCAAGTCGACGTTAAACGAGCTTCCGCTTCGTCCGGCAAGAATGAAGTGTCGAGCGTCGCCGAGAAAGAGCAAGTCAACACGGAGGTGAGCCAATGAAGGATGAAACTAGAATGGCAGTCGCTTCGCTTGAAGACAAGACAGTCAATCAATTGCGAACGCTCTACGAAGAAGTGTTCGATGAAGTTTGTCGCAGTCGCCACAAACGGTATCTGGTTCGACGCATCGCTTGGCGGTTGCAAGCGTTGGACGAAGGCGGGCTAAGTAACGAGGCGAAACAGAAAGCTCGTGAGCTGGCGGCGACTTCGGATCTTCGCATGACAGCTCCTCGCGAAGAGGTTCTGGACAACCTTCGTCGGGTCAAGCCTGAAGAAGACGGATACGTCGACTGGGATCCTCGTCTTCCGCCACCGGGCAGTTTCTTGGAACGGCGATATAAGGGCAAGATGGTCCGAGTGCTCGTATTGACGGACGGATTTGAGTACGAGGGCAAGCGATTTCGTTCGCTGTCCAAAGTCGCCGGCGAGATCACCGGAGTCAGCTACAACGGATTTCTCTTCTTTCGACTCGGAAGGAGACAGAAATGAAAAAGGAAACGGAATCTGAACGGCGGATCATTCGGTGTGCGATCTACACTCGCAAATCGACTGAGGAAGGACTCGATCAAGAGTTCAATTCGCTGGACGCACAGCGTGAAGCCGCGGAGAACTTCATCGCCAGTCAATCGCAGGAGGGTTGGAAGGTCATTCCGACACACTACGACGATGGTGGCTACTCGGGCGGCAACGTTGACCGGCCGGCGATGAAACGTTTGTTGGAAGATATTGCGGCGGCCAAGATTGATTGCGTGGTCGTGTACAAGGTCGACCGGCTGAGTCGCAGTTTGCTGGACTTCTCTAAGATCATGGAAACGTTCGACAACCATGGCGTCTCGTTCGTTTCGGTGACCCAACAGTTCAACACGACGCACTCGATGGGTCGGTTGACACTGAATATCCTGCTTTCGTTCGCACAATTTGAACGAGAGATCATCGGCGAACGAATTCGCGACAAGATTGCGGCTCAGCGACGGCGTGGCAAATGGGCGGGTGGTGTGCCGGTGCTTGGGTACGACGTCGACCGATCCGGACCAAGTCCAAAGTTGGTGGTCAACGCGGACGAGGCGGCGAAGGTGCGGCGTATCTTCGGGCTGTACCTTGAGATGGAGTCGATGACGCCGGTGGTCGAGGAACTTGACCGTCGTGGCTGGTGCTTGAAGTCTTGGAAGACAAAATCGGGGAAAACGAGAGGCGGTAAACCGTTTGATAAGTCTTCGTTGCATACGATGTTGACCAACCCGACCTACATCGGCCGGATCAAGCATAAGACGCAGACGTTCAAGGGTGAGCACACGCCAATCATTGATCAGAAGTTGTTCGACGATGTTGCGGCGATGATGCGTAGTCACGCTCGCGGCGGCGGCAATCACTTGGTCAACAAGTATCAGGCGTTGCTGAAAGGACTGATCTATTGCCCGGCGTGCAATTATTCGATGGTCCACAATGTGGCCCGGCGAGGGGCGAAAGTGTACCGCTATTACACGTGCGTGACGGCGATCAAACGGGGACGCAGGTATTGTCCGTCGCCATCGTTGCCAGCGGCGGATATTGAGGCGGCGGTAGTCGACCAGATTCGCTGCGTCGCCGACGATCCAGGATTACGCCGCGATGTGTTGGAGCAGTCGAGTAAACGTTGCGAAGCGGAATTGGCGGAGCTGAAGACGCAACGAACGCAACTCACCCAGCGTTTGAATCACCAGCACGACCAGATGAAGCATCTGGGCATCTCGAACGAAGTCGGGACGAGCGATTCAGAACGATTAGCCGCGTTGCACCAAGAAGTCGCCCGAATTATTGAGTCGCTTGAAATCGTTGACGGCGAGATCAATCGCTTGACTGCGGAGCAGATCGACGAGCGTGATGTGAATGCGGCCTTCTCAGACTTTGGCAACGTTTGGAATGAGCTGAACATACGCGAGAAGTCGGCGGTCCTGACGTTGTTGATTAGCCGAATCGAATTTGACGCTGACGAAAGCTCGCTTTCAATCTCAATGCACCCTGCGGGCATCAAAACCTTTTCTGCTGAAGCGACCGACAAACAGGAGACGAACTCATGATCACGGTCAAATGCAAAATCAATGTGAACCCTAAGAAACCCGTACAGAAAAAAACGACGGAGCCGGGCGACGAAGCGCCAGTGAAACGGCGGGGAAAAGTTCCAAGGATTTCACGCTTGATGGCACTCGCGATTCGGATGGACGAGATGCTGCGGCGTGGCGAGGCGCAGGACATGCTCGAACTTGCCGAATTGGGCAAGGTCTCCCAGCCCCGCCTTACTCAGATTCTAAGCCTATCGCTGCTCGCACCAGAAATTCAAGAAGCTCTACTCTACCTACCCCGAGAAATGACGGGCCGATCAAAGATTCACGAGCGGAATTTGCGTCCTATCGCGAGGGAATTGTCCTGGGAGAGGCAACGGCGGATGTGGGCAACCTTACTGGGAGAGTGTCACTCGATGTCGAATAGCCTCGATGTCACCGATCGTGAGCAAAACGCCCAATAACTTATGAAGTCGAGCCGGAACAAGAGTGCAGTTTCGCTGCGTCGTACCAACTTTCAGCCTAGTGCGATATCAAGTCTTGATGCTTGAGTAAAGTCGCTCTAGTGTTTAACGGGCGTCATCGAATTTGAAACGCCATTCGACGTCACGCTGTTTGGTGGTTGTCTTGGCAGACCATATTCGGATTCCGTATTGAGAAGTTCGAGCTCGCTAATTCGTCGATCGTTGAGACACTGGCTGTTCATATAACTGAGTTTGCATTCGGCTGTATTCGGCCAACTTCTAAGCTTCAGTGTGTAGCAGGATTCGATTCGCCGAAATTATCCGAGGATTCTCGTCTCCTCCCAGGCGAAGAAGAACGACTTACTGGACAACGTCTCGAGATGTTGTTCGGACCCGTTTTCAGGTTCTTCATGAAATCTCCCAAAGTAGTTTGATTGTATTAGACGCCGTCGGAGATTCTTCCTGTTCTATCACCCTATTCCCGGCTTTATCCTGGGCATTGGTGCTTGGTGCCAGAACCCACTTCGTTTCGTGCAAGGCAGCACACCCGCAACCGCTCAAGAACTCAATACCCTTTTTCGTATGCTTCTCGACCACTTTTAAGATCACGCTTGCTTCCAGCAGGTGCAATTCGTAGGAATGCCACAGCATGAGAATCGTGACTGTTTAGCCTCTATCTGTGTCTCACTATTGGGGCATTTTGCACGGGAAAGGGGGGGGCAACGTGAAACGATCCTCGCCCTGTGATTTCCTGTGTACCAGTGTCACCGTCCGGCGCTGCCGCTACCGATTGACATAGCACAGCCGAGGAGTGCTGATGCGTGCAATAAACCCCAATTCGCCGCTCGCTTCCACCATCGCACGGCTGCGTTCGATGACTCTTTCTGTTGCGGTAACGTGACGTGTGTTTCGTTTTGTTCATAAATCTGCATCGCAACATCAACTCTCTGATTAGCCACATCCTCGCAATCACGCCCTTGCTCATCAGGTCGACGTTCGTTCTGCATTTTCGTTTTGCGAGGTGTCGATATTGACCGGCTGTCAGCCTCACTACTGGCGTGCTGCACCGGCATCACTCTCTTCGCTGCCATCCGGTCCAGCGGACTAACCACCTTCACATCCTCGCGGTTGAGCGAGTGCAAGTAGATTCGAGTCGTCTTGA